>JALSJE010000036.1 GCA_026989495.1 Gammaproteobacteria bacterium
CCTGCAGCACCACCGCGTCCATCACCCGCTGGTCTCCATGCCGCATCCGGACGACAACAGCCCGATCTGGAACACTTACGCACCGGAAGGCACGGATTCAGGAATGAAGCAAGACGTATTGCATATAACCGTAAATATGGTTTACAGTAAAACTGACTGAAGCCGAAAAAATCGCGATTTTTCAGCCCTTCCCCGCGGCCAGGGACGGCCCATGCACAGGGAAGTGCATGACGATGCGACAAAAAGTCAAATGAACCGCGGAGCACCTCCGCGCCGATCAATCCGCGCAGCGGATTGATCAGTTTCCTGACATGAAGACGACGATCGACATTCCAGACGAGCTCTATCGGCGCGTGAAAGCGGCAGCGGCCCTGCGCAAGCGCCGGATCCGCGACGTCACGATCGAGCTCTACGAGCGGTGGCTCGCGGAACAGGCCCCCCCGGTGGAACCCCTCGGCGCCGCCCGCAGAGACTGGCTGGAGACGTGGATCCGGGAAGGTGAGGCCGCTTGCGCAGGCCCGGCGGAAGGCCCGAGCGCCAGGGAGATACTGGACAGGGATCGTGACCGGCTCGAACGCCCCTGAGATCCCGGTCGTCGTCGATGCCAACGTGTGGGTGGCCGCCTTCGACCCCGCCGACCGCTTGCATGAGCGAAGCGTCGTCTTCCTCGAGCGCCTCGCCGGGAGCGAGGCACCGGTGTGGGCACCGGACCTGCTGCCCGTAGAGGTCGCTTGCGCGATCGCCCGCAGGACGGGACGGCCCGAGGACGGCCATCGGGCTGCCGCCGCCGTCGTGTCCTATCCAGGCCTGAACCTGCACCCGCTCGACCGCCCCTGCCTCCAGCTCGCCATCCGTCTGGGCACCGCTCACCGTCTGCGTGCCGCCGATGCGATCTATCTCGCCGTCGCCCGTGAGAGGAACGCGAGGCTCGTGAGCTGGGATCGTGAGCTCATCGAGCGTGCCGGTGCCGTCTTGCCCTGCTGACCGCAAGCGCCACTGGGCGGACATCTGCCGGAAGGGCTGAAAAATCGCGATTTTTCAGCCCTTCCCCGCGGCCTAGGACGGCCGCGGAATGGCCCATGCGCAGGGAAGTGCATGACGACTCAAGGAAAATCAGAATGACCGCGTAGCACCTCAGCGCTGATCGATCCGCGCAGCGGATCGATCAGAGTTCCCTGCCATGTGCGTCCTTGACTCGGCCCGGATGCACCCCCACCCTAGCCCGGACTCCGAATCCGGCCAGGCCGCGCCCCGCCAGAGGAGAGCCGCATGCTGCCCGTGCACGACACCGTCCCGCGCCGCCACCCGCCCGTGGTGGTCTGGAGCCTGGTCGGCGCGAACGTCGCGGTCTTCGTGCTCCAGACCATGCTGCCGGCGCCCATCAACGAGTGGATCGCCTTCCACTTCGGGCTGGTGCCGGCGCGCTACACCGACCCCGCCTGGGCACGGGCCACGGGCCTCTCCCCGGACAATCCCCTCCCCTTCCTCACCAACATGTTCCTGCACGGGGGCTTCGCCCACATCCTCGGCAACATGTGGACGCTGTGGATCTTCGGCGGCGCGGTGGAGGACCGCCTCGGGCGGGCACGCTTCCTCGCGCTCTACTTCCTGAGCGGGCTGGCCGCGTCCATGACGCACTTCCTCGCCAACGCCGGCTCCACCATCCCCGCGGTGGGGGCCTCGGGCGCCATCTCGGGCGTGCTCGGCGCCTACGCGGTGCTGTTTCCGCTCGCGCGCATCGTCTTCGTGGTGCCCGTGCTGTTCATCCCCTTCTTCTTCGAGCTGCCGGCCCTGCTCTACACGGGCTTCTGGTTCCTGCTCCAGTTCCTCTACGGGACCTGGGACCTGATCGCACCCAGGGTCGGAGGCGGCGTGGCCTGGTGGGCGCACATCGGCGGCTTCGTCGCGGGGCTCGCGCTGGTCCGGCTGCTGCTCGTGCGCCGCCGGCTGCGCCGCTATTATCTGGACGAGGGCTGGCTGGGCCACGGGCCCGACGGGCGGCCCCGCTGAGGAGCGCGACCATGACCGTGATGGACCTCTTCTGGCTGTTCTTCATCCTCTCGGCCCTGCAGCCGGTGATACAGCAGCGCATGCTGGACGCCGCGCGCCAGCGCAAGATCCAGCGCATCGAGAGCAAGCGCAACTCACGCGTGATCCTGCTCGTGCACCGCCAGGAGACCATGCGCCTGCTGGGCTTCCCGCTGGTGCGCTACATCGACATCCACGACTCCGAGGCGGTGCTGCGTGCCATCCAGATGACCGACCGCGACATGCCCATCGACCTGGTGCTGCACACGCCCGGGGGGCTTGTGCTGGCCGCGCTGCAGATCGCGCGCGCGATCAAGGACCATCCCGGCAAGGTCACGGTGTTCGTGCCCCACTACGCCATGTCCGGAGGCACGCTCATCGCGCTCGCGGCCGACGAGATCGTCATGTCGCCCTACGCCGTGCTGGGACCCATCGACCCGCAGCTCGGCGAGCTGCCCGCCGCTTCGCTGGTCAGGGTGGTGGAGCAGAAGCCCATCGCCGAGGTGGACGACCGCACGCTCGTCCTCGCCGACGTCGGCCGCAAGGCCATCGCCCAGGTGCGCAAGGCGGCCGAGGAGCTGCTCGAGGGGCGCATGCCCCCGGAGCGCGTCAAGGAGGTGGCCGCGCGCCTGAGCGAGGGCACCTGGACCCATGACTACCCCATCACCGCCAGGGAGGCACGCGAGCTCGGCCTCAACGTGAGCACCGAGATGCCCGAGGACATCCTGGAGCTCATGTCCCTCTACCCGCAGCCCGTGCGCGGTCAGCCGAGCGTGGAGTTCACCCCGGAGCCGCGCGAGCGGCGTGCCGCCCGCGGGCGCCCGCACTGAGGGCCGGTGCCGACCGCCCTCGTCACCGGCTGCTCCTCGGGCATCGGGCTCGCCACCGCGCGGCTGCTCGCGCGCCGCGGCTGGCGCGTGCTGGCCACGGCGCGGCGCGAGACGGACCTGGAACGCCTCGCCGCAGAGGGCCTCGAGCCCCTGCCGCTGGAGCTCGCCGACGAGGCGAGCGTGGCCGCCTGTGCCGAGGAGGCCCAGGCGCGCCTGGGGGGCGAGGCGCCGGATGCGCTGGTCAACAACGCCGCCTGCGCCGTGCCGGGTGCGGTCGAGGATCTCAGCCGCGCCGCCCTGCGCTACCAGCTCGAGGTGAACCTGCTCGGCTGGCTGGACCTGACGAACCGGCTGCTGCCCGGCATGATCCGGCGCGCGAGCGGGCGCATCGTGCAGGTGAGCTCGGTGCTGGGGCTGGTGGCCATGCCCTGGCGCGGCGCCTACAACACCACCAAGTTCGCGCTGGAGGGGCTCACCGACACGCTGCGGCTGGAGCTGGCGGGCACGGGGGTGCGGGTGATCCTGGTCGAGCCGGGGCCGGTGCTCACGCGCTTCCGGGCGAACGCGCTCGCGCAGTTCCGGCGCTGGATCGAGCCTGAGCGCAGCCGTCACCGCGAGCGCTACGCGCGCCTGGAGGCGAAGCTCTCCCGGGAGGGGGCGGTGGTGCCCTTCACGGCCAGCGCCGAGGCCTGCGCCGCGCGCATCGTCCGGGCGCTCGAGGCGCGCCGGCCGCGGGCACGCTACTACGTCACGCCGCCCACCTATGCGCTCGCCTTCCTGCGGCGGATCCTGCCCACCGCCGCGCTCGACCGCCTGCTGGCGCGCCTGTAGGGGAATGAAGCCCTGAAGGATTCGCCACGGGGCCGGCTTCCGGCCGGCCCGGCGCCCGGTCCCCTGTGGGGCCGGCTTCCAGCCGGCCCGGCGCGGCTGGAAGCCGCGCCTACGGAGGAGAGGGAACAGATCTGGAAGCACGGTTCACAGACGGATGAAGGGTCTGAAAAATTCGATTTTTCAGACCCTTCCCGCGGCCAAGGATGGCCGCGGGACGACCCATGCACAGGGAAGTGCATGACGATACGAAACAAATCGAAAATGGGCCGCGAAGCACCATAGCGCTGATCAATCCGCGCAGCGGATTGATCAGAGTTCCCAGACGGATGTGCAGCAGCCTACAGGGCGGTGACGGACCTTCACGCCGCCGCCATGGATCTCCCGGGAAAGCCGGCGCGCGCGGTAACGGCGGCTACCCGCCGCGGACCTCCTTCTCCATCT
>JALSJE010000037.1 GCA_026989495.1 Gammaproteobacteria bacterium
GACCGCCGTGCACCCGCCCAGCTCCTCCCGCAGCGCCGGGTGCACGATCTCTCCCTCGGCCACGTTGATCGCCCCCTCAAGGACCGGGTCGGAGCGCCAGTCCGGATGGGCGATGCGCGCCACCCAGGGCAGGAGCACCGCCGAGAGCGCCTGGGTGGCCGAGCGGGGCACGGCGCCCGGCATGTTCGCGACCCCGAAGTGGATCACCCCGTGGCGCACGAAGGTGGGCCGCTCCCAGGTCGTGGGCCGCGTGGTCTCCACGCAACCGCCCTGGTCCACCGAGACGTCGATGATGACGCTGCCGGGCGCCATGCGCCGGACCATGTCCTCGTGCACGATGCGGGGCGCACGGCGGGCCGGCACCAGCACCGCCCCCACCACCAGGTCGGCCGCCGCCACGGCGGCCCCCACGGCGTCGCGGTAGGGATAGAGGGCCGTGACGTTGGGGCCCAGGGCGCGCATGGCCTCCAGGCGCTCGGGCTTGCGGTCGAAGACCGTCACCTGGGCGCCGATGGCCGCCGCCATGGCCGTGGCCGCCCCACCCACCGCGCCGGCGCCGATCACCACCACCCGGCCGCGCTCGGCGGCAGGCAGCCCGCCCAGCAGCACCCCACGCCCGCCCTGGGGCAGATGCAGCAGGGTCGTGCCCACCTGCACCGCGAGCCGCCCCGCCACCTGGCTCATGGGCGCCAGCAGCGGCAGCCGCCCGTCCACCGCCACGGTCTCGAAACCCACCGCCGTGAGCCCGATGCCGCGCAGGCGCTCGGCCAGCCCCGGGTCGGCAGCCAGGTGAAGGAAGCAGAAGAGCAGGTGCTCGCGGCGCAGGTGGTGCAGGTCGGCCTCGACGGGCTCCTTGACCTTGACCACCAGCTCGGCGCCGCCGTACACGGCGGCCGCGTCCGGGAGCACGCGCGCTCCGGCCGCCTCGTAGGCCGTGTCCGCGTAACCGCTCGCCACACCGGCGCCGGCCTCCACCAGCACCTCGTGGCCCTGGCGCACGAGCTCCGCGCACGCCTCGGGCACGAGGGCCACGCGGCCCTCCATGGGCTTTCGCTCCTTCGGGATGCCGATGCGCATGTCCCTCCCCTGCCCTGCGGCGCGTGCGGCGCCTTTACCGCCCCGTTGGCGCTCCGTAGTATATGCGGGCCTTTCGGAGGCTTTTCCTCAGCCGGCCTGCGGACTTCCGGCGCCCCGGCATGTGTGGCGGCGCGGGCGCCCCGCTGCGGCCGGCCTCCGCGAGGGAGGATTATCGCATGACCGAGACCCGCCACTGCCGGCTGCTCATCCTCGGCTCCGGCCCGGCCGGCTACACCGCGGCCATCTACGCCGCCCGCGCCAACCTCTCGCCGGTGCTGGTGACCGGCATCGAGCAGGGCGGCCAGCTCATGACGACCACCGAGGTGGAGAACTGGCCCGGCGGCGAGGAGGGGCTCCAGGGCCCGCAGCTCATGGAGCGCATGCGCGCCCACGCCGAGCGCTGCGGGGCCGAGCTGGTCTTCGACCACATCAAGAAGGCCGACCTCTCCCGGCGCCCCTTCCGTCTGGAGGGTGACAGCGGCGTCTACACCTGCGACGCCCTCATCATCGCCACCGGCGCCTCGGCCAAGTACCTGGGCCTGCCCTCGGAGCAGAAGTACCGCGGCCGCGGGGTCTCGGCCTGCGCCACCTGCGACGGCTTCTTCTACCGCGACCAGCCGGTGGCGGTCATCGGCGGCGGCAACACCGCCGTGGAGGAAGCGCTCTATCTCGCCAACATCGCCTCGCACGTGACCCTGGTGCACCGGCGCGACGCCCTGCGCGCCGAGAAGATCCTGCAGCAGCGGCTGTTCCAGCGCGCCGAGGAGGGCAAGGTCACCATCGAGTGGGACCAGGTGCTGGACGAGGTGCTGGGCGACGAGCAGGGCGTGACCGGCATCCGCATCCGTCACGTCAAGACCGGGGAGACCAGGGAGATCCCCGTCCAGGGCGTCTTCATCGCCATCGGCCACCAGCCCAACACGGCCATCTTCGAGGGCCAGCTCGAGATGGACCACGGCTACATCCGCATCCGCAGCGGGACCGAGGGCGACGCCACCGCCACCAGCGTGCCCGGGGTCTTCGCCGCGGGCGACGTGGCCGACCACGTCTACCGCCAGGCCATCACCGCCGCCGGGATGGGCTGCCAGGCCGCCCTGGACGCCGAGCGCTACCTCGACGCCCTGGACACCCGGGGCTGAACCGCCGCCTGCAAGCCGGGCCCGCTTCGCGCTATCTTTGGGGCGGACGGGGCATGACGCCCCGGCGAGGCAGCCATGCGACGCCCGGCCCTGCTCGATCCCCGCGACCCGGAGGCGCCCTTCCCGCCCGTGGAGGCGGCGCTGCGCGAGCCCGACGGCCTGCTCGCCATCGGCGGCGACCTCCATCCGCGCCGCCTGCTCCGCGCCTACCGCGCGGGGATCTTCCCCTGGTATGGCGAGGGCCAGCCCATCCTGTGGTGGTCGCCGGACCCGCGGGCGGTGCTCCTGCCCCAGCGCCTGCACGTCTCGCGCAGCCTGCGCCGGACCCTGCGCCGTGGCACCTTCCGCGTCACGGTGGACCGTGACTTCGCCGCCGTCATCGAGGCCTGCGCCACCGTGCCGCGCCGCGGGCAGGACGGCACCTGGATCACACCCGAGATGGCCGAGGCCTACCGGCGCCTCCACGTCCTGGGCCACGCCCACTCGGTGGAGGTCTGGACCCGCGAGGGCGAGCTCGCCGGCGGCCTCTACGGTGTCGCCATCGGCCGGGTCTTCTTCGGCGAGTCCATGTTCAGCCGGCGCACCGACGCCTCCAAGGTCGCGCTGGTGGCCCTGTGCCGGATGCTCCTCGCCTGGGGCTACCGGCTGATCGACTGCCAGGTGCGCTCGCCGCACCTGGAGCGGCTGGGCGCCGAGCTCGTGCCGCGGCGGGCCTTCGTGCGCGCGCTCGAGCGCCTGTGCCCGCTACAGCCCGCACCGGAGGCCTGGCGGGACGTGCCGGCCGAGGCCGAGGTGCCGGCGGCATGACGCGGCGCGAGCCCGGGCGCGAGCTGGGGCGGCTGGCCTTCTACGCCAGCCGCGAGCACGCCTGCAGCTACCTGCCGGAGCGGCGCGCCACCACCCTCTTCGCCGACCCGGCGGCGCGCATGAGCAACCGCCTCTACGGCCTGCTGTCCGAGCACGGCTTCCGCCGCAGCGGCGGCTACGTCTACCGGCCCGCCTGCCGCGGCTGCGCGCGCTGCATCCCCGCCCGCATCCCGGTGGCGGACTTCCGGCCGAGCCGCAGCCAGCGCCGGGTGCTCGCCCGCAACCGCGACCTCGTCGTACGCGTGCTGCCCCCGGAATACCGCGAGGAGCACTTCGTCCTCTACCGCCGCTACATCGCCACGCGCCACCCCGGCGGCGGCATGGACGACCCCACCCCCGAGCGCTACCTCGAGTTCCTCACCAGCCCCTGGAGCGACACGGCCTTCGTCGAGATGCGCCTGTCCGACGGACGGCTCGCCGCGGTCGCGGTGGCCGACCGCATGCCGCGCGCGTGGTCGGCGGTCTACACCTTCTTCGACCCGGACCTCGACCGGCGCAGCCTCGGCACCTACGCCGTGCTGTGGCAGGTGCGGGCGCTGCGCGCGCTGGGGCTCGCCTGGCTCTACCTCGGCTACTGGATCCCCGAGTGCCGCAAGATGGCCTACAAGGCGCGCTTCCTGCCGCTGGAGGTCCACCGCGACGGGCGCTGGCGGCGCCTGTCGACGGCGGCCGAGGTCGAGGCCTTCCTCGCGGGCGAGCGCTAGTCCATAATCTGCCGCCTGCCCCGTGCGGGCGCGACCGTCCGAGCAGCAGAAGAAGGGGATCCATGCCGAAGGAAGACCATATCGAGATGGAGGGCGAGGTCATCGAGACCCTGCCCAACACCATGTTCCGCGTGCGCCTCGACAACGGTCACGTGGTCACCGCCCATATCTCGGGCAAGATGCGCAAGCACTACATCCGCATCCTCACCGGCGACCGCGTGGTCGTCCAGCTCACCCCCTACGACCTCACCAAGGGCCGCATCGTCTACCGCCTGAGGTAGCGGCGCGGACACGGGGCGTAGGCGCGGCTTCCTTCCAGCCGCGCC
>JALSJE010000038.1 GCA_026989495.1 Gammaproteobacteria bacterium
ACCGAGCCGAGCTTCATGCCGACCGGCCAGTCCCGGAAGCGCCTGATCTTGGCCATCGCCGTTCCCTCCCCTGTCGCTCCTGTGGGATTTCGGTCGCCTCTGGGCCCCCTATCGGCCGGGGGGGGGGGAGCTTTAGCCCCGCGGAGCGGGGCGATGGATCTTGTGTCGGAGGCGCACCAGAGGCGGCTGAAGCCGCGCCTACGGAGGAGGGGGCATGCGGCCGGAGCCGCGCCCCCCACGGCGGTAGGCGGTATGGGATTGGATGTCGCGCCCACGGAAGGGTGTGCGGTGGCTTCGGGGTATGCGGTCCCCGCGGGGAATGTGCGTGCGGGTGGGCGTACCGCCGGGCCCCCCGGCGGCTCGCGCCCGGGCGGCAGCGGAACCACGGCCTGCGCGAAGGGCGGGTGCGCGCGAAGGGATGCGAGGGGCCGGAGCAGGGGACGGGGGGGGGACGGAAGGTGCCCCGACGA
This sequence comes from Gammaproteobacteria bacterium, assembly GCA_026989495.1. Classification (GTDB taxonomy): domain Bacteria; phylum Pseudomonadota; class Gammaproteobacteria; order S144-34; family S144-34; genus S144-34. Next base: position 471 of record JALSJE010000038.1, read on the forward strand.
GGACGCCTGAAGGTGTGCGGGCCGGGGGCGGCTGCACGGCCAGGCAGGCCTCATCCCACCACCAGGTGGGCCTTGCGGCCGGCGAGGCCGATCGTCAGACGGCTGCCCGCGTTGAACGGGAGATAGTCGCGCTCGATGCCGTCGCTGAAGACAACGCCCTCCTCGGCCATGTGGGAGACGAGCTCGAGGGGCTCGTCGGCGGTGATCGTGCCATGGACGATACCCGTTCCGGTGGTCTTGCTGGGAAAAGGCTCGCGCACGGCGAAGACGAGCCGGCTGGTGTCCCAGGGCAGGGGCTCCATCGCCGCGAGGGGACCGGGATCGGCGCCCAGGGCGGCGAGCAGGCCGGCCGCCCCGGCGTAGACCGAGCGGAGCCAGCCGGTGGAGCCCGCCCCGGTGGAGACAATCACGCCGCTCGATGCCTGCGTCTCGGTACGGCCGCCGTGACGGATCTCGTAGCGGGCCGTGACGTGCGAGCGCGCGCCGACGAAGAGGTCGTTGAAGGCAAGCAGCGTCTGGCCGTCGTCGAGCCGCGCCTCGGCGAGGGAGACGGCCGCGAGGCGTGCCCGTCCTTCGAGGAAGCGTGTCATGGCGCCGGCGAGCCGTTCGGGCGTGAACGGAAGCAGCACGCCGTCGATATGCTCGGGGTCCGGGTTGACCGGCAGGATGGGCTGGCCGTCCAGGTACTTGGCGGTGTTGACGACGAGACCGTCCGGGCCCACGGTGACCACGAGATCGGTCTCGAGGAAGTGGATCTCGGGCAGGAGCTCGCGCTCGACGACCTGCACGCGCAGCCCCTGCGGAACCAGCCCCAGCACCGCGTCGAGGGCGCGCTGATGGCGCTCGTGGCGCCGCCGGACGCCTTCGAAGTCCTGGCCGGCGTGCTCGAGGTAGAAGCGGGCCTGGCCGGGCGTGCCGAACCGCAGCACGAGCTCCTCGAGCTCGGTCCGCCGCCGGACCACGACGACGCGCTCGACCGCGGCACGGCCGCCCGCGCCAGGCCGGTCCGTTTCAGGCCGCTTCCCTGCCATCGTCCCCGCGTCTCCCGAGCCAGGCCACGAGCTGCCCGAGAAGGTCGGGTGTGATGGTGAGGTTGCCGATGCTGCCGCCCGCGCCGGCGAAATCCTTGAGCGCCAGGCCGATCAGGGCCTGGGGCGGGAGCTCGCCATAGGGCCGGAGCTTGCGCTCGTCGGCGCGCGCCTCGGCCTCGGCCAGCTCGAGCTTGTTCTCCGCCTGCGTCCGCACGAGCGCACGGCGGCGCTCCTCGAGCTCGATCTCGGTTTCGAGTTCGCTCTGGCGGATCTTGCGCTCCTCGGCCACGGCCGCGGCGCGGCGCTCGTAGATGGCGCGGTCGGCCTCGCGCTTGAGGCGCTCACGGTAGCCCGCCTCGAGCGCCTTCTGCATCTCGGCGCTGGCCGTGACCGCGGAGAAGTGCAGGCTGTCGACGCTGACGCCGAGCGCCTGCAGGTCGGGCTCGCCACGCACAGCTTCGAGGACCTGCCCGGCGAGCTCCCGCGCGCGGGTGAGCGCCTCCTCCAGGGTCATGGCGCTGACACCGCTGCGCGTATGGGCCTGCACGGCATTGACGACCCGCTGGGGGAGACGCTCGGGATCGTCGCTGCGGTGGCGGCGCCGGCGCCGGTGCTCGATGGTGTGATCAAGGCGCCGGGCGAGCTCGAGCGGGCGCGCGACGTGGTAGCTCACGACGCCCTCGATCGTCACCGGCTGGAAGCTCGCGGTCGACTCCTTGAATGCGAAGGGCACCTCGCGCGTCAGCACCGGTATCTCGGCGATCGATGTCACTGGCCGCCAGTACCAGAACGAGATCCCTTCGCCGTGCTCGCGGACCCGTCCGTTGCGGTAGCGGATGACATAGATGCCGGGCTCGCCCTTGTAGCGTCGGAACATCCTGAGCATGGCGCCCTCCTTTCCGGGCCTACGGCCCGTGCTACTTGAAGAAGACGATGTCGCCGGGGTCCGCCAGGCGGTAGAGACGTGCCGGGCGATGGCGTCCCTCGCGGCGCAGCTCGCGGGTCTCTTCGATCTGGCCCAGCGATAGCACCCACTTGCGGAAATTGCGCCTGTCGAGAGGCTTGCCGAGGACGATCTCATAGACCGCCTGCAGCTCCGGGATCGTGAAGGTCTCGCCAAGGAACTGGAAGGCGATAGTCGAGTAGCCGAGCTTCGCCCGCAGCCGTCCGTGGGCCATGGCCACGATCTCGCCGTGGTCGAAGGCGAGGGGCGGCAGCTCGTCGAGGGCGAACCAGCCCACTGCCTCCGCATCGGCCGCGGCGCATAGACGCAGCCTGTCCGAGGGCATGAGCGCGTAGTAGGCCACCGACACCACGCGCCCGCGCGGATCCCGGTCCGGCCGCCCGAAGGTGTAGAGCTGCTCGAGGTAGACGCCGGTGACCCCCGTGCCCTCGGCCAGCGCCCGGTGAGCCGCGCCGTCGAGGTCCTCGTCGGGACGGAGGAAGGTGCCGGGCAGTGCCCAGAGCCCGCGTTGCGGCTCCGCGCCACGGCGCTCGAGCAGGAGCTTCAGGCGACGGTCCCGGATGGAGAAGACCACCACCTCCACGGAGACGGCGACGGCCTGGGGGGTTTCCTGGACGGACATGCTCGCGCTCCCAAAATGCGTAATATTTACGCTAACAGATAGTGTACTTATAACGCTTTGTCAAGTGGCAGGGGGAAGTCGGCGGGATGCCGCCATCCCCCATGGATGCGGCTGGACCGTTTCCTTCCGGTGCGCGATCCAGGGACGAAGGTTGCGAGAGAAAGGGTTTGAAAGGTCGGAAAAATCCGATTTTTCAGGCCTTCCTGTTGCATCCCTTCAAGCGGGGAGGCCCGCCCGCGGCCGACGGGCCGCGGTGCAGGGGATGAGGCCGGCCCCGCGCCGTCCGCCGTCCACCGCATGGCCGCCGGGTGCACGGCGGGAAGCCGCGCCGGCGGGGAGGGGGGCCGCGGGCGGGTCGCGCGGGCGGGGCCGGGGCTGCTAGGCTTGTGGGGCCGGGCGGCGCGCCGCCGCCCGCGGAGGGCGCCAGCCGATGCCGATCACCGCGGTCTATCCCGGCACCTTCGACCCCATCACCCACGGCCACACCGACCTGGTGCAGCGCGCCCGGCGGCTGTTCGACCGGGTGATCGTGGCGGTGGCCGCCAACCCGGCCAAGGCGCCCTGTTTTCCGCTGGCCGAGCGGGTGGCGCTCGCGCGCGAGGCGCTGGCGGGGATCGGGGGCGTGGAGGTCCGCGGTTTCGACTCGTTGCTGGTCGACTTCGCGCGCCGGATGGGGGCGCGCGTGATCCTGCGGGGGCTCCGCGCCGTCTCGGACTTCGAGTACGAGTTCCAGCTCGCCGCCATGAACCGCGAGCTCGCCCCGGACGTGGAGACGGTGTTCCTGACGCCGGCCGAGCGCTATGCCTTCATCTCCTCCAGCCTCGTGCGCGAGGTGGCGGCCCACGGCGGCGACGTGGGCGGCTTCGTGCATCCGGCCGTGGCGGCGGCGCTGAAGAAAAGGATGCGCTAATATTCTTGGAAACGCTGATCAATCCGCTGCGCGGATTGATCGGGGCGAAAGCGCTTCGCGGCCCATTTCGATTTTTCGTCGTATCGTCATGCACTTCCTGTGCATGGACCGTCCCGCGGCCATCCCTGGCCGCGGGGAAGGCCTGAAAAATCGGGATTTTTCAGGCCTTCCTCTTATGAACGGCACGCTTCGGAGGCGCCCATGGCCCTGCTCATCACCGACGAGTGCATCAACTGCGACGTCTGCGAGCCCGAGTGCCCCAACGAGGCCATCTACGCGGGCGAGGAGATCTACGAGATCGATCCGGACCGCTGCACCGAGTGCGTCGGGCATCACGACGAGCCCCAGTGCGTGGCGGTCTGCCCCGTCGACTGCATCATCCCCGACCCGGACCGGCGCGAGAGCCGCGAGGAGCTGCAGGCCAAGTACGAGCGCCTCATGGGCGAGGCGGGCTGAGGGCCTGCGCCGCCTGAGGGCGGGGCTGGCGGCGCTCGTCCTGCTGGCCGCAGGCGCCGCGCCCGCCGGCGGGAGCCCTCCTCCGGCCGCGGCGGCGGCCACGGCCCACCCGCTCGCCACGGAGGCCGCCCTCGGCATCCTCGCCGCCGGAGGCAACGCCTTCGACGCGGCGGTGGCGGCCTCGGCGGCGCTCGCCGTGGTCGAGCCCTACAGCTCCGGCCTCGGCGGCGGGGGCTTCTGGCTCCTGCACCGCGCCCGCGACGGGCTGGAGCTCATGGTGGACGGACGCGAGCGCGCCCCGCTCGCCGCCCGCCGCGGCATGTACCTGGACGCCCGGGGCGAGCCCGTGCCGGGGGCGAGCATCGACGGGGCGCTCGCCGCCGCCATCCCGGGGCTGCCGGCCGCGCTCGCCCACATCGCCGCCCGCTACGGGCGCCTGCCGCTCACGCGCAGCCTCGCGCCCGCCATCCGGCTGGCGCGCGAGGGCTTTCCCGTGGACGCGCGCTACCGGCGCTTCGCCCGCTTCCGGCTCGCGGCGCTGCGGGCCTCGCCCGAGGCGGCGCGGATCTTCCTGAAGGACGGGGAGGTGCCGCCGGAGGGCTGGCGGCTGCGTCAGCCGGCGCTCGCCGCCACGCTCGAGCGGCTGGCGCGCGTGGGCCGCGACGGCTTCTACGCGGGGCCCGTGGCCGAGCGGCTGGTGGCAGGCGTCCGGGCCGCGGGCGGCATCTGGACGCTCGAGGATCTCGCGGCCTACCGGGTGGCCGAACGCGAGCCCTTGCGCGGCACCTGGCAGGGCGTGCGCCTGACGAGCGCGGCGCCGCCTTCCTCGGGCGGCGTGCTGCTGGTGGAGATGCTCCACATGCTGGAGCGTTTCGACTGGGACCGGCTGGACGCGGCCACGCGCGCCCACGTGCTGGTGGAGATCATGCGCCGGGCCTACCGCGACCGCGCCCGCTGGCTGGGCGACCCGGACCACGTGGCCATGCCGCTCGCGCGGCTGCTCTCGCGCGCCTATGCCGCCCGCCTCGCGCGTGGCATCCGCCTCGACCGTGCCACCCCCTCGGCCGCCCTCGGCCCGCCGCCCGGCACGGCGGCCCCGGGCGGGACGCACACCACGCATCTTTCCATCCTCGACGCCGAGGGCAACCGCGTCGCCGCGACCCTCACCATCAACTACCCCTTCGGCAGCGGCTTCGTGCCGCCGGGCACCGGGGTGCTGCTCAACGACGAGATGGACGACTTCGCCCTCAAGCCCGGCGTGCCCAACGTCTACGGCCTGATCGGGGCCGAGGCCAACGCCATCGCGCCGGGCCGGCGCCCGCTCTCGAGCATGAGCCCCACCTTCCTGGACGACGGCCGGCGCCTGGCCATCCTCGGCACCCCGGGCGGCAGCCGCATCATCACCATGGTGCTGCACGCCATCCTCGGCTTCGCCGAGGGCGCGGACGCGCGGGGGCTCGTGGCGCGAGCGCGCTTCCACCATCAGTACCTGCCGGACGAGGTGCAGCACGAGCCCGGGGCCTTCACGCCCGCGGTGGCCGCGCGGCTGCGCGCGCTGGGCCACCGGCTGCGCGAGGTCGAGCCCTACGGGAACATGCAGGCGGTGGTCTGGGACCGGCGAGCCGGCACGGTGGAGGCCGCCTCGGACCCGCGGGGCATCGGGGCGGCGCGGGTGGTGGCCGTACCGCGGCGCCACGTGCCGGCGCGGTGAGGAGGGCCGGGGGTGTCGGACACCGCGAGGCTGGTCGGCTACGGTGCGGCCGTCTTCCTCGGTTCTGCGGCGCTGCTCGTCATCGAGATCGCCGCGGGCCGTCTGCTCGCGCCCTACGTGGGGATGTCGCTCTATACCTGGACGGCCATCATCGGCGTGGTGCTCGCCGGGCTCTCGGTGGGCAACTGGCTCGGCGGGATGTGGGCGGACCGTGGGGCCGGGCCTGGCGCGGCCGGCCTCACCCTGGGGCTGGCGGGCGCGGCGAGCGCGGGCAGCCTGGCGGCGCTCACCTGGCTCGCCCCCTGGCTCGAGGGCCGGCCGCTGGACCTGATGCAGGCCGCCTTCCTCTACGCCGCGGGCCTGTTTTTCATGCCCGCGCTGCTGCTCGGGGTCGTCACCCCCCTTCTGACCACGCTCGCGCTGCGTGCGAGCCCGCGTCCGGGCCACGTGGTGGGCGCCATGCACGCCCTCGCCGCCCTGGGCAGCATCGTCGGCACCTTCGCCGCCGGCTTCTGGCTGGTGCAGCGTTTCGGTACCCGCCAGGTGCTGGCGGGTACCGGCGCGATGCTGCTCCTGCTCGCCGTGCCGTTCCTGCGCAGCGTGCGGGTGGCCGCCATCGTGCTCCTCGGCGCGGCCGCGGCGGCCGCCACCGCCTGGAGCCGCGGCGGCCTGGCGAGCCCCTGCCAGCGCGAAAGCGCCTATTTCTGCATCCGCGTGGTGGACGTGAGCGCGGAGGTGCCGTGGGGAGAGGCGCGTGCCCTGGTGCTAGACCATCTGCTTCACGGCGCGAACCACCGCCAGGAGCCGACGCTGCTGCTGTCGCCCTATATGCAGGCGATGCTCGATCTCGCCCTGTGGCACGCCCGCAGGCGCGGACGGCCGCCCGCAGCGGTCTTCTTCATCGGCGGCGGCGCCTACTCCCTGCCCCGCGCCCTGGGCAGGCTATGGCCCGGCACCCGCCTGGAGGTGGCCGAGCTCGATCCGGCTGTCACCGCGACCGCCCGCCGGCACCTCTTCGTGGACACGGCCGCGATGCGCATCGTGCACGGCGACGCCCGTCCCGTGCTCGCCCGCGCCCACGGTTCACGCTACGACCTGATCGTGGGCGATGCCTTCCAGGACGTGGCCGTCCCCGCCCATCTGCTCACCCTCGAGTTCGCGCGGCTCCTGCGCCATCGGCTCGCCGCCGACGGGCTCTATGTGCTCAACGTGGTCGACGCCTGGCCCGAGGCACGGCTGGTGGGCGCGGTCGCACGCACGCTGAAGGAGGCCTTCGCCCACGTCGGCGTGTGGCGGCCCGCAGGGACGCAAGGCCCCGCGCGGATCACCTTCGTGGTGGCCGCGACGGGGGCGGGCCCGCTGCCTGAGCGCCCTCCGCCCGCTTTCCCCTGGCACGGGCAATGGGAGCCCGTGGCGCGGGAGCGCCTCGACGGCGCACCGGCCCTCACGGATGATCTGGCGCCGGTGGAGCGCCTCATCGCACCCCTCATGCTCGGCCCCCGCAGCCGTTGAGGGGTTCAGCGCTGGCAGCGCGGACAGAAGAAGGCGCTGCGCTGGCCGAGGAGGATGCGGCGGATGGGGGTGCCGCAGCGCGGGCAGGGCCGGCCCGCGCGGCCGTAGACGCGCAGCCGGAGCCGGTAGCGGCCGGGCTCGCCCGAGCCGTCCACGAAGTCGCGCAGCGTGGTGCCGCCTGCGCGCAGGCTCTCGCGCAGCACCCGGCGCAGGGCGCGCAGGAGGCGTGCGCAGCCGTCGCGGCCGAGGCGACCGGCGGGGCGCGCGGGGTGGATGCCGGCGAGGAAGAGGGCCTCGTTGGCGTAGATGTTGCCGATGCCGGCGACGACGCGCCCGTCGAGGAGCACGTTGCGGATGGCCGCGCGCCGTCCGGCCAGCCGCGCGCACAGGTCCCCGGGACGCAGGCGCCGGTCGAGGGGCTCGGGGCCGAGGGACGCGAGCAGGGGGTGGACGAGGGGATCGCCTTCGGTCCAGAGGGCGAGCCCGAAGCGGCGCGGGTCGCGCAGCCTGAGCGCGCGGCCGTCGTCGAGGACCAGGTCCAGATGATCGTGCGGGCCGGGCCGCGCCGTGGCCGGCACGAGCCGCAGGCTCCCGGACATGCCGAGATGCAGGATCAGGGTCCCGCGGTCGGTGCGCGCGAGCAGATACTTGCCCCGCCGGTCGAGGGCCTCGATGCGCGCGCCGGGGAGGCGCCGCTCCAGGGCCCACGGCACCGGCCGGCGCAGCCGGCGCCTGCGCACGCGCGCCCGGAGCACGCGGCGGCCGACGAGGTGCGGGGCGAGCCCCCGGCGGGTGGTCTCGACCTCGGGAAGCTCGGGCACCCGTCAGCGCCCGGCGCCCGTCGCAGCCCCGGTGTCCTTCAGGCCGTCCTTCCCGGCGTCCGTGCCGTCGGCCCGCGACCCGCCCTTGCCCGCTTCCCCTTCCCCGCCAGCGGGAGCCGCCTCACCAGACTTCCGCGCATCCGCGGGCGGCTCGGGTTCGCGCAGCTCGAGGAGCTCGCCCGCGGCGGCGGGCGTGATGCGCCAGACCAGGCCCAGGTCCTCGCGGACGAGCCCCTTGTCGCTCTCGCGCGTGACGAGGCGGTAGCGGAGCTCGAGCAGCGCCTCGTCGCCGTCTTCCCGGCCTGTCCCTGCGCGGCGCAGGCGCAGGCGCACGGTCGGGGCCCGGGCGAGGGCGGCGCGGCCGGCCTTGTCGAGCCGCTCGACCCACAGGGCGCGCCGCGTGCGCCAGGCGTCCACGAAGGCGGCGAGCGCGTCGGCGGAGGCGTCCCGGTGGGCCGCGTCGGGCTCCCAGCGTCCCTCGCCGCCGCGGCGGACCGTGAGGCCGGGCACCGCGATCTCCACCGGCTCCCAGCCCGGCGGGATCAGGCGCGTGCTGACGAGCTCGGCCGCGTCGGCGGCGAGCTCCGTGTAGAAGGTGTCGCGCACCAGGTGCACGGTGCGCTGCCCGTCCACGCGCACGTAGCGGCGCAGGTCGATGGGGTCGGTGCCGCCGACGGCGACCGTGGCCGCATCATCGAAGCGCACCACCGCCTTGGGGGGCTCGAGCCCGTATCTGGCGAGCTCGGCCTCGGCGGCCTCGAAGCGGCTCTCGCTCTCGGCGCCGGCGAGCCCCAGGATGGACTCGGCGCGGAAGCGGGCCGCCGGCACCTCGAAGGGCCGGACCAGCCACCAGTGGTCCCCGCGGCGCTGGAGCTCGAGCGCCTCGCGGCCGGGGCGCTCGACCACGATGCGCCGCACCCCGGCCTTGTCGATCGCCAGCAGCTTCGGCTTCGGCGGCGGCGTCTCCTTGCCGGGCTCGAGCCACAGCACGGCCGCGAGCCCCGCCACCGCCGCCGCGAGCGCCAGGTTGAGCCAGCCGCGCGCGCCCACCTCGGCTCCTCCCCGCTCAGCGGCGGCTGCGCCGCCACCAGATGGCCACACCCGTCAGGATGAGGCCGAAGGGCAGCACCAGCAGGAAGCCGATGCCGATCGCGGCCGCCGCCGTGCGCGAGAGGCTGAGGCCGCGGTCGGGCGCGGCGCGCGCGGGCACCTGCACCAGGGCGTCGTCGTGCAGCAGCCAGTTGACCATGGCCAGCCCCAGGTCCAGGTTGCCGCCGTTGCCGAGATAGGCGTTGGCGAGGAAGTCGCCGTCGCCCACCACGAGGATGCGCTGCTCGCCCCGGGGCTCGCTGCCGGCCGCCGCCTCGCCCTCGCCGCCCGCCGTGCCGCTGGCGGGCGCCGGGGCGCTGGGGCCGGCCGTGTCGGTGCTGGCGGGCGTTGTCTCCTGCGTGCGCGCGGCGTCTCGCCGCGACTGGCCTGCGCTGCGCTCCGGCCCCGTGCTCGCGCCGCCGCCCGCCGTGCCGCTGGTGGGTGCCGGGGCGCTGGGGCCGTCCTCGCCCGCGCCGTCGCGCGCCGTGTCGAGGCCCGGCGTGGAGGCGCCGTCGGCCTTCCCGCCGGCGCCGGCGGCGGGCCGCGGCCGGGTCAGCGCCACGGCCAGCGTCAGGGGGCCGGCGCGCTCGCCGCGGTCGGGATCCAGGCGCACCTCGCCCTCCAGGGGGCCGGTCTCGTTCCAGGCGCGCGGGAGCGTGCGCAGCACCTGGGCCGCATGCCAGCCCTCCGTGGGCCTGGCCTCCAGGGCGGCTGCGCGCGGGAAGAGGGTGATGAGGCGCAGGGCGGTGGTCACCGGATGGCGCGGGTACTCGGCCACCACCACGAAGGAGGGGTCCCTGATGCCGAACAGGGGCGCGTTGGCGTCCACCACCACGCCGGGCAGCACCTCGAGGCCCAGCAGCCCGAGCAGCGGCTCCAGGCCCGCCGTCCCCTCGCCGGGGTCGAGCAGCCACAGGAGGTTGCCGCCGCGCTCCACCCAGGCGCGCACGATGCGCGCCTCGCCCGGCAGCAGCGCCGTGGCGGGGCTGGCGATCACGAGCGCGCCGGCGTCCGGCGGGATCTCGGGTGTCTGCGCCAGGTTGAGGGTGGCGGTCTCGATGCCGCGGCGCTTGAGGTTCTCGACGAAGCGGCCGAGGTCGTGGTTGGCCGGCCCCTCGGGGCTGCGCTCGCCGTGGCCGGCGAGGAAGACGAGCCTGCGCTCGCCCGCCCGGAGCAGGCGCTGGATGGCCGTGGAGACGGCCTGCTCGGTGAGCTCGGTGACCTTTTCCATGCGGCCGTGGTAGCGCAGCACCAACGTGCCGTCGAAGGTGATGCCCAGCTCGCGGGTGCGTTCGGGCTCGCGGTCGGGGTTGACGAACTCGAGCTCGACGGCGTCGGCGCGCGCGCGCCGGTAGCGGGCGATGAGGTCCTCGATGCGCTTGCGCAGCATCTCGTCGGGGCGTGCGTAGGCGGTGATGCGCACGGGCCCGTCGAGCCGCTCGAGGATGCGCCGGCTTACCTCCGAGAGCGTGTTGCGCCCGCCCGCGGTCCAGTCGAACTCCACCCTGTATTCCTGGGCCAGCCAGCCGGCGAGCACGATGAGCGCCGTCCAGAGGGCCACGAACAGCGCGTGCTGGGCGCGCAGCCGCAGCCGGGCGCGGCGGTCGACCTGCATCGCTCAGCCTCCCATGCGCTCGGCGTCGAGGCGCCGCACGGCCAGCCCGAGGAACAGGGCGATGAAAAGCAGGTAGTAGGCGAGGTCGGCGGTGGAGACGATGCCCTTGACCAGGTTCTCGTAGTGGCGCAGGAGCGAGAGCCGCGCGAGCGCATCGCCCAGCCCCTCGCGTGCGGCGCCCGCCCAGTCCACGATCCAGACCAGCAGGAGCAGGCCGAAGGTGGCCACCGCCGCCACCACGGGCTGCGCCGTGAGGCTGGACATGAAGAGCCCCGCCGCCGCGAAGGCCCCCAGCACCAGGGTGAGCCCCAGGAGCCCGGCGGCGAGCTTGCCGAAGTCGAGGCCGCCGCCCAGGAGGAGCGAAAGCGGCATGAGCGCGATGAGGCCCACCAGCACCAGCATGAAGCCCATCACGCCCAGGTACTTGCCCAGCACGATCTCGGTCATGCTCACCGGGGCGCTGTAGAGCAGCGGCAGCGTGCGCGCGCGCCGCTCCTCGGCGACGAGGCGCATGGTGACCAGCGGGCTCGCGAGCAGCAGCACCACGGCGGCATCGCCGATGACGGGCGCCACCACGATGTCCGTCACCCCGGGGGCGCTCTCCAGCAGGGCGAGCTGGGCGGCGAACTCCATGTAGGTGTCGAGCTGGGCGAGGAAGAGGTAGGCGAGGATGAGCATCACCACGCCCAGCACGGTCCAGGCGAGCGGCGACAGGAACAGGCTCTTGAGCTCGCGCCCGGCGATGACCCAGACCATCAGGCGGCCTCCTTCTCCTGCGCGGCCTCGCCGGTGGTGAGCTCCACGAAGACCTGCTCCAGGGTGCGGCGCTCGGGCGTGAGCTCCACGAGCCCCCAGCCCCCGCGTACCGCCGCCTCGGCCACGGCCTCGGCGGGGCTCGCGCCCGGCGCATGCCGCAGGCGGAAGCGCCCCGCGCCGAGCGGCTCCACCGCCGTCACCCCGGGCACGGCCGCAAGGGCCTCGGGGGCGGGCGGATGGCCCAGGCCCACCACCAGCGCGTCGGCGGCGAGCTCGCGCTCGAGCTCGTCGAGGGCCGCCGACCAGACGATGCGGCCCTGGTGGATGATCTCCACGCGCGAGCAGACCATCTGCACCTCCGGCAGGATGTGGGTGGAGAGGATCACGGCGTGCTCGCGCCCGAGCTCGCGCACCAGCTCGCGGATCTCGCGGATCTGGATGGGGTCGAGCCCCACCGTGGGCTCGTCCAGCACCACCACGGCGGGGTTGTGGATGATGGCCTGGGCGATGCCCACGCGCTGCTGGTAGCCCTTCGAAAGGTTGCCGATGAGGCGCCGCTCCATGCCCTCGAGACCGCAGCGCGCCATGGCGCGCCGCACCGCCGCCGGGACCTCGGCGCGCGGGATGCGGTTGAGGCGGGCGCAGTAGCGCAGGTACTCGCCCACGGTGAGCTCGCGGTAGAGGGGCGGCTGCTCGGGCAGGTAGCCGATGGCGGCCTTGGCCGCGCGCGGGTCGTCCAGCAGGTCGTGGCCGGCCACCGTCACACGCCCGGCGCCGGGCGCGAGGTTGCCCGTGAGCATGTGGAGCGTGGTGGTCTTGCCCGCGCCGTTCGGCCCCAGCAGCCCCAGCACCTCGCCGCGCGCGAGCTCCAGCGAGAGGTCCGCCACGGCGCAGCGCTCGCCGTACCAGCGGTACAGGCCCTCCGCCCGCAGCAGGACTTCCCGTTCCATGACCGGTATCATTATCGGCAAGCCCGCACTCGCCGCAAGCGCCCATCCCGCGCCGCGGCCGGAGGACGATGCCCGAGCCCGGAGGGAAGCACGCACCCCGCCACCCGCTCTGCGCACGCTTCGGCTACGACGAACCGCGCCGCCGCGCCGAGCGCATCGCCCTCGTGGGGCTGGACGGGCCCGAGGACCCCGCACGGGCGCTGCGGCTCAACCGCGAGGTCCTCGTTCCCTGCGCGCGCGGGATCATCGCGCGCTTCGCCGAGCGGCTCACCCGCCTGCCGTCGTGGGAGTCCGTGATGCGCCGCGGCGGCGATCCCGCACGCCTTCGCGAGGCGCACGAGGCCTATCTGCGCGGCCTCGGGCTCGACTACGCCGGCGCGGACCATTTCGAGGCGTGCCTGCGGATGGGCGTGGTGCATGCCGACTTCGGCGTGCCCGCCGGCGACTACATCGCCGCCTACGGCGCGTTCCAGGACCTCGTCGGCAAGGCGATCCGCGAGCGTCTCGCCCCCGACGAGCAGGCCCCCCTGCGCTGCACGCTGGCCAAGCTCTGCCTGCTGGACGCATCGCTCGTCACCGAGGCCTACCTGCACGCGGAGCTGAGCGAGCTCAAGGCGCTGGTGGCCGCCGAGCGCGAGCGCGCCCGGCGCGACGCGCTCACGGGCACGCTCGGGCGCGGGGCCGTGCTGGAGGCGCTGAAGGAGGCCCTGGGCAAGGCGGCCATCGAGCGGGTGCCGCTCAGCCTCGTCATGGTGGACCTCGACGGCTTCAAGGCCGTGAACGACACCTGGGGCCACCCGGCGGGCGACGCCGTGCTGCGCGAGGCCGCGGGGCGCATCCGCTCGGCGGTGCGCGACTTCGACCTGGTGGGCCGCTACGGCGGCGAGGAGTTCCTGGTGGTGCTGCGCGCCACGCCGCTGGACGTGGCCCGCCGCATCGCCGAGCGCATCCGCGCGCGCATGGCCGAAGGGCCCTTCGAGGTGCGCGGGTCGAGCGTCGCCCTGACGGCCTCGGCCGGCGTGGCCGAGGCCCGGCCGGGCGAGGGGGCCGAGGGGCTCATCGCCCGCGCCGACCACGCCCTCTACGAGGCCAAGCGCGCGGGCAAGAACCGCGTGCGCGTGGACCTGGGCTGAGCCCGCGCGCGGCCGTAGACTCTCTGCCCCATGCTCCTCGGGGTGGACACCGGCGGCACGTTCACCGACTTCGTCCTGCTGGACGGGGCGGGGCGCCTGCGCGTGCACAAGGTCCTCTCCACGCCCGAGGCGCCGGAACGGGCCATCCTGCAGGGCGTGCGCGAGCTGGGGCTCGAGCCGGCGGGGCTCACCCTGGTGCATGGGTCCACCGTCGCCACCAACGCCGTCCTCGAGGGCAAGGGCGCGCGCACGGCCTTCGTCGCGAGCCGCGGCTTCGCCGACCTGCTGGCCATCGGGCGCCAGAGCCGCGAGCGCCTCTACGACCTCCAGCCCCCGGCGCCGCCTCCGCCGGTGCCGCCCGAGCTCTGCCTGGAGACGGGGGGGCGCCTCGGACCGGACGGCACCGTGGTGGAGCCCCTGACCGGCGAGGATCTCGCCGCCCTGCGCGCGGCCCTCGAGCGCCTGCGGCCGGAGGCGGTGGCCGTGTGCCTGCTCTTCGCCTTCCGCGACGGGCGCTTCGAGCGGGAGGTGGCCCGGGCGGTGCCGGAGGGCTGCTTCACGGCGCTCAGCTCCGAGGTGCTGCCCGAGTACCGCGAGTACGAGCGCGCGGTGGCCACCTGGCTCACGGCCTACGTGGGCCCCAGGGTGGCGGGCTACCTGGGGCGGCTGGCGGCGGGGCTGCCGGGCGCGGCCATCGCGGTGATGCAGAGCGCGGGGGGCACTCTCGCCGCGGCCGAGGCGGCACGCCTCGGCGCGCACCTGCTGCTGTCGGGGCCGGCCGGGGGGCTGGCGGGCGCGCGCTTCGTAGGCGAGGCGGCCGGCCGCCGGCGGCTGCTCACCTTCGACATGGGCGGGACCTCCACCGACGTGGGCCTGGTGGCCGACGGCGAGATCCGCCTCACCGGCGAGGGCCGTATCGGCCGCTTTCCGGTGGCGCTGCCGATGGTGGACATGCACACCATCGGCGCCGGCGGCGGCTCCATCGCCCGCGTGGACGCGGGCGGCATGCTGCGGGTGGGGCCGGAGTCGGCCGGCGCCGATCCGGGCCCGGCCTGCTACGGGCGCGGCGGCACCGAGCCCACCGTCACCGACGCCAACCTGGTGCTGGGCCGGCTCCTGCCCGAGGCCTTCCTGGGCGGGGCCATGCGGCTCGACCCGCGGGCGGCGCGCGCGGCGGTGGCGCGCGTGGCCCGTCCCCTCGGGCTCGGCGTGGAGGAGGCCGCCCTCGGCATCGTGCGCCTCGCCAACGAGCGCATGGCCCAGGCCCTGCGCGTGATTTCCGTCGAGCGCGGCGAGGATCCGCGCGCGCACACGCTGGTCTCCTTCGGCGGCGCCGGGGGGCTGCACGTGTGCGCGCTGGCCGAGGCGCTGGGCATGCGCGAGGCCCTGGTGCCGGTGCACGCGGGGGTGCTCTCGGCGCTCGGCATGCTCGCCGCGCCGCGCACGCGGCGGCTGTCGCGCACGCTGGCGGTGCCGCTGGCAGGGCTCGATGCGGCCTCGGTGGAGCGGGCCTACGCGGAGCTGGAGGCCGCCGGCCGCGCGGCGCTGGCGGCCGAGGGGCTCGAGGCCTGCGATCTGCGCTGCGAGCGGCTCGCGGACCTGCGCTATGCGGGCCAGTCCTTCACCCTGACTTTGCCCTGGCGCGGCGCCGCGGCCGCGGCCGAGGCCTTCCACGCGCTGCACGAGCGCCGCTACGGCCACCGGCTGGATCTCCCGGTGGAGCTGGTCAACGTGCGCGTGGCGGTGCGGGGGCCTCGGCCCGCGCTCGCGCTCGCGCCCGCGCCCGCGGGGCCGGCGCCCGCGCCGGCGGCGCGCGTGCGCGTGCACGGGGTGGCGGTGCCCGTGCCCGTGTGGCGGCGCGAGGCGCTGCCGGCCGGCTTCGCCTTCGAGGGCCCGGCGCTGGTCGCCGAGACCGTGGCCACCACCTGGGTCGCGCCAGGGTGGCGCGCCGAGGTGGACCGCTGGGGCAACCTCCTGCTCGGGCGCTGACGGGCGCGCCTCAGGCGGCGCCGGCGGCGCCCTGGAGGGTGCGCTGGACCTCGCGCGCCCAGTCCAGCGCCTCGAGGTAGGCGTCGCGGATGGCCTCCGGCGGCAGCCCGGGGCAGCAGGCCCGCTCCCACTCGGCGTGCTCGTAGCGCAGCACGCAGTCGAGCACCGTTCCGACGGGCCCCGCGCGTCCCAGCAGCGCCTGGCCGATCTCCTCGGCGAGCGGGATCTCGCCGATCACGGTCTCCATGGGCTGGTCGAGGAGGGCGTCGAGCACCGAGAAGAGGCCCGCGGTGAAGGCCGCGTCCGGGTCCACCGTGCCCAGGCGCCGGGCGAGCAGCTCGCTCATGCGCGCGCGCACCAGGGCGAGCGTCATGAGCTCGCTCGGCTTGTCCTCGATGCGTGCCATGGCGAGCACGCTCGCCAGCGCGCGCAGCTGGCGCAGCCCCAGGATGACGATGGCCCGACGCAGGGAGTCGATCCGCCTCGTCGGGGCGAAGGCGGGGCTGTTGACGAGCCGCACCAGCCGGTAGCTCAGCGCGGCGTCGGCGCTGATCAGGGTCTCCAGCCGCTGGGGCGAGGTGTCCGGGTTCTGCAGCTCGGCCAGCAGGCGCAGCACCGCGAGCCGGCTCGCCGGCGGGCGGCGTCCCTTCACCACCTCGGGGCGGCAGAAGAAGTAGCCCTGGAAATAGTCGAAGCCGAGCTCGCGGCAGCGCCGGAACATGGCCTGGTCCTCGACCTTCTCGGCCAGCAGCTTCCGCCCCGGCCCCCGCAGCCGGGCCACGTGGGCGATGAGCTCGCCCTCGCTGAGCGCCAGCACGTCGATCTTGATGATGTCGGCGAGCGCCACCAGGGGCCTGAGGCGCTCGTGGAAGATGAAGTCGTCGAGGGCGATGCGGTAGCCCTTGCGCGAGAGCTCGAGCACCGCGCGCACGACCGCCTCGTCCACCTCGATGTCCTCGAGCACCTCCAGGACCACCTGCTCGCGCGGCAGCGGCAGGTCCGGGAAGGCCATGAGGAAGCCGCGGGTGAGGTTGATGAAGGCGAGGCGGTCGCCGACCAGCCGCTCGAGGCCGATCTCGAGGAAGGCGTTGAGGATGACCTGCGAGGTGGCCTGGTCGCCGTCCACCGGCCCGGCGCGGTTGGCCGCGCCGCTGCGGTAGAGCAGCTCGTAGCCGATCACCCGGAGCTCGCGGTCGTAGATCGGCTGGCGCCCGATGTAGATGTCGGCGGCGAGCGAGCGTGCCGCCTGCTGGCCTTCACCCATCCCCTCGTTCTCCGCTGCCGTCCCGCCCGCCAACCTTAACCCGCCGACCCCTCCGGAGGCACCCGTCCGCGCGGCACCCGGCGGGGCTGCGGGCCGACGGGCGCGATGGACGCCCGGGAGGGCTTGCTCTATAGTGGGTATGCGCCACGTCCCGCGGGGGCGTGGCGCATGTGTTCAGGAACAAAGAGTTGCACTTTCCCATGTACGACGGTCTGCTGAATCTGGGCCTGTGGGGCTACGTCGCCGCCACCCTGGCCCTCACCCACGTCACCATCGCCGCGGTCACGATCTTCCTCCATCGCCACCAGGCCCACCGTGCCCTGGACCTGCATCCGGCGGTGAGCCACTTCTTCCGCTTCTGGCTGTGGCTCACCACGGGCATGGTCACCAAGGAATGGGTGGCGGTGCACCGCAGGCACCACGCCAAGACCGAGACCGAGGAGGACCCCCACAGCCCCCAGGTCTTCGGCATCCGCACGGTGCTCCTCGAGGGCGCCGAGCTCTACCGCAGGGCGGCCGACGATCCCGAGACGCTCGCCAAGTACGGCCACGGCACGCCCGACGACTGGATCGAGCGCAGGCTCTACACCCGCTTCCCCCAGCTCGGGCTCGGCATCATGGCCGCGATCGACCTCCTGCTGTTCGGCGTGCCGGGCATCACGGTCTGGGCGGTGCAGATGCTGTGGATCCCCTTCTTCGCCGCGGGCGTCATCAACGGCCTGGGCCACTACTGGGGCTACCGCAACTTCGACCCGCCCGACACCTCCACCAACATCTCCCCCATCGGGCTGCTGATCGGGGGCGAGGAGCTGCACAACAACCACCACGCCTTCCCGAGCTCGGCCAAGCTCTCGGTGCGGCCCTGGGAGTTCGACATCGGCTGGCTCTACATCCGCCTCCTCCAGGCCCTGGGCCTGGCGCGGGTGAAGAAGGTCGCTCCACGGCCGGTGGTCGAGCCGGGGCGGCGGCAGGTGGACCTCGAGACCGTGCGCGCGGTGGTGACGGCGCGCTTCCATGTGCTCGCCGACTACACCCGCCACGTGATGCTGCCCGTGCTGCGCGCGGAGCTGCGCGCGGCGGACCATTCCTGCCGGCGCCTCCTCGAGGAGGCGCGCGCCGCCCTCAAGCGGGCGCGGCCCGATCCCGAGTCGGCCGAGCGGCTGCGGGCGGCGCTGGAGCGCAGCGCCGCGCTGCGCACCGTGCACGAGTACCGCGAGCGGCTCACGGCCATCTGGTCGAGCGCCGCCGCCACCAACGAGCAGCTGCGCGCGCAGCTCGCCCAGTGGTGCGCCGAGGCGGAGGCCACCGGGGTGGAGGCGCTCGCGCGCTTCGCCGAGCGCCTGCGCGGCTACCGGCTGGACGCCCGGCCCGCCTGAGCCGGATTCGGCCCGCGCGACAAGGAAAGGCCGCCCGAGGGCGGCCTTTCCCGTGTCCCGGCCGGCCTGCGGGATGCGCGCCTACTTGATCTTGGCCTCCCGGTAGATCACGTGCCTGCGCACCACCGGGTCGTACTTGCGCAGCTCGAGCTTGTTCGGCGTGTTGCGCCGGTTCTTGGTGGTCGTGTAGTAGTGGCCGGTGCCGGCGCTGGAGACGAGCTTGATCTTCTCGCGCATGGCCGCCTCCTCAGATCTTCTCGCCGCGCTTGCGCATCTGCTCCAGCACGGCCTCGATGCCGAGCTTGTCGATCATGCGCAGGCCCTTGGACGAGACGCGGAGCCTGACCCAGCGCTTCTCGCTCTCCACCCAGAAGCGGTGGGTGTGGAGGTTGGGCAGGAAGCGCCGCTTGGTCTTGTTGTTGGCGTGCGAGACGTTGTGCCCGCTCATGGGGCGCTTGCCGGTGACCTGACAGACTCTGGCCATGGGGCACGCTCCGCGTGGTCGGCTCCTGACGGAACGGCGCATTATAGGGATCGGCCCCGGGCCCGGCAAGCGGGCCGCGGCTCACAGCAGCCCCCGCTCGGCGAGCGAGACCACCGTCCCGTCCCCTACCACCAGGTGGTCCAGCAGCCGCACCTCCACCAGCGCCAGGGCCTCGCGGAGCTTGCGCGTGATGCCCACGTCGGCGGCGCTGGGCTCGGCCACGCCCGAGGGGTGGTTGTGGGCCACGATGAGGGCGGCGGCGTTGAGGGCGAGCGCCGCCCGCACCACCTCGCGCGGGTGCACCGCCGCCCCGTCCACCGTGCCGCGGAACAGCTCCCGGAAGGCGATCACCCGATGGCGGGTGTCCAGGAACAGGGCGGCGAAGACCTCGTGGGGGCGGTCGCGCAGGCGCGAGAGCAGGAAGTCGCGGGCGGCGAGCGGGCTCGTGATGGGCGCCCCGCGGGCGAGGCTCTCGTAGAGGTGGCGTCGCGCCATCTCCACCGCCGCCTGGAGCTGGGCGTACTTGGCCGGGCCGAGACCGGGGGCGGCGCAAAGGGTGCTGCGGTCGGCGGCCAGCAGCCCGCGGAGCCCCCCGAAGCGCGCGAGCAGCGTCCGGGCGAGGTCCACGGCGGTCATGCCGGGCACGCCCGTGCGCAGGAAGATGGCCAGCAGCTCGGCGTCGGACAGCGCGCCCGGGCCGCGGGCGAGCAGCTTCTCGCGGGGGCGCTCGGACTCGGGCCAGTCGGTGATGGGCATCCTGCCTCCCTCCCTGCCGGCCGTTCCCGCCGGCCGGCCCATGCTAGCCGAGCCCCGCCCGCCCGGAAAGGGGCTCTCCTGCCGTCCGGGGCGGGATCGCCGGGAAAGGGGCGGGATGACGGAGCGGTGCCGCGCCGCTATGCTGGGCGGCCATGATGGGCGGGAACGGAAGGAAGCCGGCGGCGCCGGCGCGGCGGCCGCTCGAGGGCCGGCGCGTCGTCCTCGGCGTCACCGGGGGCATCGCCGCCTACAAGGCCGCCGACGTGGTGCGGCGGCTGCGCGAGGCGGGCGCCATGGTGCGGGTGGTGATGACCGCGGGCGCCGAGCGCTTCGTCGCCCCGCTCACCTTCCAGGCGCTGTCGGGCGAGCCCGTGCGCCGCCACCTGCTCGACCCGGAGGGCGAGGCCGCCATGGGCCACATCGAGCTCGCCCGCTGGGCCGAGGCGGTCGTGGTGGCCCCGGCCACGGCCCACCTCATGGCCCGGCTCGCGGCGGGGCTGGCCGACGACCTGCTGGCCACCCTGTGCCTGGCCACCGAGGCGCCCGTGGTGCTGGCCCCGGCCATGAACCGCGCCATGTGGGTCCACCCGGCGACCCAGGCCAACCGCCGCACCCTGCAGCGGCGCGGCGTGCGGCTGGTGGGGCCGGCCGAGGGGGCGCAGGCCTGCGGCGAGACCGGCCCCGGACGCATGGTGGACCCGGAGGTCCTGGTCGGCGCCGTGGTGGCGCTGCTCGCGCCGGGGCCGCTCGCCGGAAGGCGGGTGGTGGTGACGGCGGGGCCCACGCGCGAGCCCCTGGATCCCGTGCGCTTCGTGGGCAACCGCAGCTCGGGGCGCATGGGCTATGCGGTGGCCGCCGCCGCCGCGGAGGCCGGGGCCGAGGTGACGCTGGTGAGCGGACCGGTGGCGCTCGAGCCGCCGCCCGGGGTGCGCCTGGTGCGGGTGGAGACGGCCCGGGAGATGCGCGAGGCGGCGCTCGCGGCGGCGCGCGGGGCCGACATCTTCGTGGCCGCGGCCGCGGTGGCGGACTACCGCCCTGCCGTGCCGCGGCCGGAGAAGCTGCCCAAGGCGGCCGAGCGGCTCACGCTCGAGCTGGTGCGCAACCCGGACATCGTGCGCGAGGTGGCGGCCCTGCCGGGCGCCGAGCGGCCCTTCGTGGTCGGCTTCGCGGCCGAGACCGTGCCGGACCCGGAGGCCCTGCGGGCGCGGGCCGAGGCCAAGCGCCGGGACAAGGGCCTGGACATGATCGCGGCCAACCGGGTCGGCCCGGGCCTCGGCTTCGAGGTCGAGGACAACGCCCTCGAGGTGCTCTGGGAGGGCGGGCGGGCGAGCCTCGCGCAGGCGCCGAAGCCGGCGCTGGCGCGCCGGCTCGTCGAGCTGGTCGCGGAACGTTACCGTGCGACGCATCCGCCTCAAGGTGCTTGATCCCCGGCTCGGGTCCGAGTGGCCCCTGCCGGACTACGCCACCGACGGCGCGGCCGGCATGGACCTGCGCGCCTGCATCGACGCCCCGCTCACCGTGCGGCCGGGCGAGACCGTGCTCATCCCCACCGGCTTCGCCATGCACATCGCCGACGAAGGGCTCGCGGCCGTCATCCTGCCGCGCTCGGGGCTCGGCCACCGCCACGGCATCGTGCTCGGGAACCTGGTCGGGCTCATCGACTCCGACTACCAGGGCCAGGTCTACGTCTCCTGCTGGAACCGCAGCGGGGAGTCCTTTACCATCGAGCCGGGGGAGCGGATCGCGCAGATGGTCTTCGTGCCGGTGGTGCGCGCCGCCTTCGAGGTGGTGGACGGCTTCGAGGCGACCGCGCGCGGCGCCGGCGGCTTCGGCCATTCCGGGCGCCGCTAGCGAAGGGTCCCGCGCGCCGCGCCGGCCCCGGGGACGTCCTGAAGGGAATGAAGCTCAAGCTCAAGCGGGGCGCGAAGGCCGGAGCCACCCCGGCAGGCGCCGCCGGAGGGCAGGCGGGCGAGGGCCGCGCCACCCGCGCCCCAAGCGCCACCAGCCTGCGGGCCGCGGCCGCCACGGTGGCGGTGGTGGCGCTGCTCGCCCTCGCCGGCGCCGGCGCCGCCGGCTACTGGCAGGTGCGCCGGGACCTCGAGGCCCAGCGCCAGGAGACGGCCATGGCCACCGCGCGCCTGCTCGCCGGCCGCGTGGCCGACCTGGTCGCGGGCGTGGCCGCCACCATGGCGCTGGTGGCGAAGGACCCCGCGCTGGCCCGTCTCATGGAGGAGGGCGACGACGCCGCGCGCAAGCGCCGCGCCGCCGAGCTCGGCTACCTGTTCCCGGGCAGCGTCCGCGTGCTCCTCCTGCCGCCCGGCATCAGCGAGACCGACGACACGGTGAGCCCGCCGCTCGGCTTCGCCTGCGTGGATCTCGTGCGGCAGGCCGAGACCAGCGACCGCCCGCCGCCGGCCGAGGTGCACGTCTTCGGCACCCCGGAGCAGCACGTCGACCTGGTCCATCCGATCCTCAACCCCAGCGGGCGGCGCATCGTGGGCCATCTCCTCGTGAGCCTGCCGGTGAGCGCGGTGCAGGCGCGGGTGCGTGCGCTGCCGGTGGCAGGCGGAACGGTGGAGCTGCGCCAGCTCGCGGGCGGGCGCGCCCTCACGCTCGCCCGCGCCGGCGAGGCGGAGCCGGCGGAGGAGGCCGAGGCGGTGGTGGTGCCCGTGACCGGCACGCGCTGGCGCCTGCGCTACCTGCCGGCGCCCGCGCTGGGCGGCGCGGGCGCGTGGCTGGGCTACTGGGTGGCCCTCGGCGCCGGCGGCCTGCTGGTGCTCGCCGGTGTGGTCCTGGTGCTGCGCCGCGTGCGGGCGGCGCTGGACGCCGACCAGGCGGCCGTCGTGGACCTGGTGCGCGATCTCGCGCGCGGCCGCGTCCCGGAGGTCCCGCCGCGGGCGCGGCTGGCCGAATGCGCGGGCGTGGTGACGGTGGTGGCCGACACCGTGCGCGAGGCGGCCGCCACGCTGGCCGCCTCGCGGCAGCAGGCGCGCGCCGTCCAGGTCCCCGGCCAGGCGGAACAGGGCGGGACTCTCTCCGGCGAGGCGCTCGAGGCCGCGCTCGACTTCGACCTCCTGGAGGGGGCGGGGCCCGCCCCCGGCGAGGCCGAGCGCTTCCCCGCCCTCGAGGAGGAGGAAGCCGCCGCCGGGGTGCCGCAGGAGACGGGGGCGGCGCCGGAGGCCGCGCCGGCGCCCCAGCCGCCGAGCTTCGCCGTCCCGGCGCACGTCTTCCGCGCCTACGACGTGCGCGGCGTCGTGGGCACGGAGCTCACCCCGGAGCTCGTGCACCACCTGGGGCGTGCCATCGGCAGCGAGGCCTACGAGCTCGGCGAGCAGACCGTGGTGGTGGCCCGCGACGGGCGGCTCTCGAGCCCCGAGCTCGCGCGCCAGCTCATCGAGGGTCTGCGCGAGAGCGGGCGCGACGTCATCGACATCGGCGCCGTGCCCACGCCCGTGCTCTACTTCGCCACCCATTACCTCGACGCCGACAGCGGCGTCATGGTCACGGGCTCGCACAATCCGCCCGAGTACAACGGCTTCAAGATCGTGCTCCAGGGCCGGACGCTCGCCGAGGACGAGATCCAGGCCCTCTACCGCCGCGTCATGGAGGGGCGCTACACCAGCGGCCGTGGGGGGATGGAGCAGGTGGACGTGGTCGCCGACTACATCGAGCGCATCACGAGCGACGTGCGCGTCTCGCGGCGGCTCTCGGTGGTGGTCGACTGCGGCAACGGCATCGCGGGCGCGGTGGCCCCGCAGCTCTACCGTGCCCTCGGCTGCGAGGTGATCGAGCTCTACTGCGAGGTGGACGGGCAGTTCCCCAACCACCACCCGGATCCCAGCATGCCCGAGAACCTGCTCTCGCTCACGCGCGCGGTGCAGGAGCACGCCGCCGACATCGGGCTCGCCTTCGACGGCGACGGCGACCGCCTCGGCGTGGTGGCCTCGGGCGGGACCGTCGTCTGGCCCGACCGGGTGCTGATGCTGCTGGCGATGGACGTGCTCTCGCGCAGCCCGGGCGCGACGATCATCTACGACGTCAAGAGCAGCCGCAACCTGGAGCGCGTCATCACCGACCACGGCGGCCAGCCCGTGATGTGGAAGACCGGCCATTCCCTCATCAAGGCCAAGATGCAGGAGACGGGGGCGCTGCTCGCGGGCGAGCTCTCCGGCCACATCTTCTTCAAGGAGCGCTGGTTCGGCTTCGACGACGCCCTCTACGCCGGCGCGCGCCTGCTC
>JALSJE010000039.1 GCA_026989495.1 Gammaproteobacteria bacterium
ACGGACACCATCGAGCAGGCCCTGGAGCGCGCCGGCACCAAGGCGGGCAACAAGGGCGCGGATGCGGCGCTGACCGCCCTCGAGATGGTGAGCCTGCTGCGGAGGATTGAGGCCTGAGCGCGGGGGGCAACGGCCAGGTGGAGCGTGGCGACGTGGCCATGGACGCATCGGTGTGCCTTCGGTCGCCATCCCCGGGTGCGGCTGCCGTCCGCTGTGCAGCCGGGCTCCCGTGGGCCCGGCTTCCAGCCGGTCCCGCACGCCCGGGCTCCCGTGGGCCCGGCTTCCAGCCGGCCATGGGACACCCTCCTTGTGGGGCCGGCTTCCAGCCGGCCCTGGGCGCGGCTGGAAGCCGCGCCCACGACGGGTGGGGATGGCGGGGGCGCTTCGGCCCCGTGTCCGCGCGGCCAGGTGCGGCGAGACGGCGCAGGCGGCGCGCAGGAGGGGAAGTAGGGTCATGCCGAGGGGGGTGAGCCCCAGCCGCTTCCACGGCCGGAAGAAGGCACGGCGCGGCGGCGGCGCGAGCGCGGGGCCGCGGAGCGGGCAGGTGCGGCGAGACGGCGCAGGCGGCGCGCAGGAGGGGAGGTAGGGCCATGCCGGCAGTCGCAGGTCCCGCTGGTTTCCGCGGCCGGACGAAGGCACGGCGCGCCGCGATGCAGGCCCTCTACCAGTGGGACCTCTCGGGCGGCAGCGCGCGCGAGATCGAGGCCCAGTTCCGCGCCGAGCAGCCCATGGACGGCGTGGATCTGGACTATTTCGCCGAGCTGCTGCACGGCACCCTTCACAACGTGGCCGAGCTCGATGCCCTCATCGCCCGCCACGTGGACCGGCCGGCGACGCAGGTGGACCCGGTGGAACGCGCCATCCTGCGGCTCGCCGCCTACGAGCTCGCGCATCGCCTGGAGGTGCCCTACCGTGTGGTCATCGACGAGGCGGTGGAGCTCGCCAAGCGTTTCGGCGCGGAGAACGGCCACCGCTTCGTCAACGGTGTGCTCGACCGGCTCGCGCGCGAGCTGCGCGCCGTCGAGACCGCTGCCTCCGGGGGCGCCGGGGCCTGAGGCGCCCACCCGCCCCCGCGCCGCCGTGGGCGAGTTCGACCTCATCCGGCGCCACCTCACCGGCCTGGGCGCGGCCAGGGCGGACGTGGCCGTGGGCGTGGGCGACGACGCCGCCGTGGTGCGCCCGCCGCCCGGCCACGAGCTCGTCCTCACCACCGACCTCCTGCTGGAGGGCGTGCACTTCCTGCCGGGGATGGACCCCGAGGGGCTCGGCTGGAAGGTGATCGCCGTCAGCCTGAGCGACCTCGCGGCCATGGGGGCCGAGCCCGCCTGGGCGACCCTCACCCTCAGCCTGCCCGGCGCCGACGAGGCGTGGCTTGCCGCCTTTGCCAGGGGGGTGGACGCCTGCGCCCGGGCGCACGGCGTGGCCGTGGTGGGCGGGGACACGGTGCGCGGTCCGCCGGCCGCAGGCGCGCAGCTCTGCGGCCTCGTGCCCGAGGGGGCGGCCCTGCGGCGAAAGGGGGCGCGGCCGGGCGACATGCTGTGCGTCACGGGCACCCCGGGCGATGCGGCCGCGGGGCTCGCGCTGGCGCGAGGCGAGCTCGAGGGGCTCCCCGAGGCGCACGCCCGCTTCCTGCGCGCCCGTCTGGAGCGGCCCGCGCCGCGCGTCGGGGCCGGGATCGCGGCCCGGGGGCTCGCGCGGGCCGCGATCGATGTTTCCGACGGCCTGCTCGCCGACCTCGGCCATCTGCTGGAGGCGGACGGGCTCGGGGCGCGCGTGGAGGTGGCGGCGCTGCCGTGCTCGGCGGCGCTCGCGGCGGCGCCGCCTGGGCGGCGGCTCGCCTGGCAGCTCGGCGGCGGCGACGACTACGAGCTGCTGCTGGCGGTGGCGCCGGAGCGGCTCGCCGCCCTGCGCGAGGCCGTGGCGGCGGCGGGCGTGCCGCTTGCGGCCATCGGCCGCGTGGAGGCCGCGCCCGGCATCCGCTGCGTGGACGCCGCAGGTCGCGCCGTGGAGCCCCCGGCCGCGGGCTGGAACCACTTCGCGGAAGAAGGCGATGGCGGCTGAGGCCCGGGGCCGCGCCGCCCGCCCGCGACCGCCCGCGGCCGTACGGGGCCGAGTCGGCATCACCCCGATCCACCGTGGGCGCGGCTTCCAGCCGCGCTCTGGGGCCGGCTGGAAGCCGGCCCCACAGGGAATCGGGCGCCGGGCCGGCTGGAAGCCGGCCCCACGAGCTGGGAGACGCAGCGGACCGCAGCCGGCCTCCCGGGTGGATCCCTGCGGAGCACCGATACGCTCATCGCTGCGCCGCCCGCCGTGGCAGGGCAGGCCAGATGAAGGGAGGGGTGTGAGGTGAGGGGTGCGCTTCGCGCCCGTGCCCACGGCGCCGCCCTCTGGCTCGCCCAGGGGCTGGGGGCGGGACGTGCGCCCGTGGCCCCCGGCACGGCCGGGACGCTGGCCGCCGTGCCCCTCTATCTGCTGCTCGCGGAGCTTCCGCCGTGGGCCTACCTCGCCGCGGCCGCGGGCGTGATCGCGCTGGCCGTGCCCGTATGCGGCATGGCCGCGCGTCGCCTGGGCGTCCACGACCACCCCTCCATCGTGCTGGACGAGGTGGCGGGCTTCCTGGTGGCGATGGCGCCGGCGCCTGCGGGCTGGCCGTGGGTGGCGGCGGGCTTCGTGCTCTTCCGGCTCTTCGACATCCTCAAGCCGCCTCCCGTGCGCGCCGTCGACCGGCGCGTGGGCGGGGGGCTGGGCATCGTGCTGGACGACGTGCTGGCGGGCCTGTGGGCGGGGCTGTGCCTGGGGCTCGCCGCACGCTGGCTCCCTGTCTCCTGATCCCGCAGGCGCGGCTGCCACCGCGGTTCCCCTGCTTTTCCGTAGGCGCGGCTTCCAGCCGCGCCGGGGCCGGCAGGATGCCGGCCCCACAGGGGTTGGGTGCCCGGGGCCGGCAGGATGCCGGCTCCACGGGGTAGGGAATGCCTCTCCGCCTCCGCAGGCGCGGCTTCCAGCCGCGCCGGGCGCGAGCGCGCCGACCCACGTGGGTAAAACAGGGGCAAGGTGATATCATTGATATCGCCAACGGCCCTGCGGAGTTTCCCGAATGCGCACGATCGTCGACCTCCCTGACGACCTCGCGGCCCGCGCGGACCGGCTCCGCCGCCGCCTCGGCCTGAGCCGGGCGGAGCTGATCCGGCGTGCGCTGCGGCTCTACCTGGAGCGCGCGCCCGAAGGGGAAGGCGTCGTGTCTCCCGAACGCGTGTTCGGCCTCTGGCGTGGGCGCGGGGTCGACGGGCTCGCCTGGCAGGAGCGCCTCCGCTCCGAGTGGGACCGCGATTGAAGGTCCTCCTCGACACCAACATCCTCATCGACTTCCTCGCCGGCGTGGAGCCAGCGCGCGAACTGCTGGACCGCCACCGGGATGCCGCGGTCAGCCTCGTGACCTGGATAGAGGTCCTCGTCGGCGCGCGTGACGGGTCCGACGCCGCGCTGCTGCGGGGCTTCCTGCGTGGCTTCGAGGTGCTGCCCATCGACGGGGCAGTGGCGGAGATGGCGGTGGAGCTGCGACGTGAGCATCGGGTGCGGCTGCCCGACGCGATCGTTTGGGCCACGGCCCGCGTGCATGGCCGCGTGCTGGTCACGCGCAACGAGCGCGACTTCCCGGCCGGCTCGGACGGCGTGCTGATTCCCTACCGCCTCTGACCGGAGACCCTCCTCCGTGGGCGCGCCTTCCAGGCGCGCCGCATCGGCCTACGTCCCCAATCCCGCAGGCGCGGCTGCCACCGCGGTTCTCCTGCTTTTCCGTAGGCGCGGCTTCCAGCCGCGCCGGGGCCGGCTGGAAGCCGGCCCCACAGGGGTTGTGTGCCCGGGGCCGGCAGGATGCCGGCCCCACGGGGTAGGGAATGCCTCTCCGCCTCCACAGGCGCGGCATCCGGCCGCGCGGATATCCCCCGTCGCCGGG
>JALSJE010000040.1 GCA_026989495.1 Gammaproteobacteria bacterium
ACCGGTGACAGTGCTTCGCGGGCCATTTCGGTTTTTCGTTTATCGTCATGCACTTCCCTGTGCATGGGCCGTCCCGCGGCCGTCCCTGGCCGCGGGAAAGGTCTGAAAAATCGGATTTTTCAGACCTTTCTCTAATTTTTCAGACCTTCCGAGATTTTTCAGGCCTTCCGACAGAAGAGCCTCCAAATAAAGAACCCCGCGCCCTTGCGGGCGCGGGGCCGGGTCAGCCCTGACGGCTGCGCTCCCTCGCGGCCTCAGAAGTCCTCCATGCCGCCGCCCATGCCGGCGCCGGCGCCCTCCTTCTCCTCCTTGGGAAGCTCCGCCACCATGGCCTCGGTCGTGATCATGAGCCCGGCCACGGAGGCGGCGTTCTGCAGCGCCGTGCGGGTGACCTTCGTGGGGTCGAGGATGCCCATCTCGATCATGTCGCCATACTCGCCGGTGGCGGCGTTGTAGCCGTAGCTGCCCTGGCCCTCCATGACCTTGGCCACCACCACCGAGGGCTCCTCGCCCGAGTTGGCCACGATCTGGCGCAGGGGCTCCTCCATCGCCTTGCGGGCGATCTGGATGCCCATGTCCTGATCGGGGTTGGCGCCCTTGAGGTCCTTGATGGCCTGGAGCGCGCGGATGAGGGCCACGCCGCCGCCGGGCAGCACGCCCTCCTCCACCGCCGCGCGCGTGGCGTGCAGGGCGTCCTCCACGCGGGCCTTCTTCTCCTTCATCTCGACCTCGGTCGCGGCGCCGACCTTGATCACCGCCACGCCGCCGGCGAGCTTGGCCACGCGCTCCTGCAGCTTCTCCTTGTCGTAGTCGGAGGTGGCCTCCTCGATCTGCACCTTGATCTGCTTGATGCGGGCCTCGATGTCCTCCTTCTTGCCGGCGCCGTCGATGATCGTGGTCTCCTCCTTGCTCACCACGATCTTCTTGGCGCGGCCGAGATCGTCGAGCGTGGCCTTCTCGAGCGAGAGGCCCACCTCCTCGGAGATGACCGTGCCGCCGGTGAGGATGGCGATGTCCTGCAGCATGGCCTTGCGCCGGTCGCCGAAGCCGGGGGCCTTGACGGCGCAGGTCTTGACGATGCCGCGGATGGTGTTGACCACCAGCGTGGCGAGCGCCTCGCCCTCCACGTCCTCGGCCACGATGAGCAGCGGCTTGCCCGCCTTGGCCACCGCCTCCAGGACGGGCAGCAGGTCACGGACGTTGGAGATCTTCTTGTCGTGCAGGAGGATGTAGGGATCCTCCAGCTCGCAGGTCATGTTCTGCTGGTTGTTGATGAAGTAGGGCGAGAGGTAGCCGCGGTCGAACTGCATGCCCTCGACCACGTCGAGCTCGTTCTCGAGGCCGGAGCCTTCCTCGACCGTGATCACGCCCTCCTTGCCGACCTTCTCCATGGCCTCGGCGATGATCTGGCCGATGGACTCGTCCGAGTTGGCCGAGATGGTGCCCACCTGGGCGATGGCCTTGCTGTCCTCGCAGGGCTTGGAGAGCTTCTTGAGCTCCTCCACCGCGGCGCCCACCGCCTTGTCGATGCCCCGCTTGAGGTCCATCGGATTCATGCCGGCGGCCACCGCCTTGAGGCCCTCCTTGAGGATGCACTGGGCCAGCACCGTGGCGGTGGTGGTGCCGTCGCCGGCCACGTCGGAGGTCTGCGAGGCGACCTCCTTCACCATCTGCGCGCCCATGTTCTCGAACTTGTCCTTGAGCTCGATCTCCTTGGCCACGGAGACGCCGTCCTTGGTGACGGTGGGCGCGCCGAAGCTCTTCTCCAGCACCACGTTGCGGCCCTTGGGCCCGAGCGTCACCTTGACCGCATTGGCCAGGATGTTGACGCCCCTGAACATGCGCTGACGCGCATCGTCGCTGAACTTCACCTCTTTCGCAGTCATCGCCGTTCTCCTCGGTTCCTGGATTCGGTTTCCGCCTGCAGCGGGTGTCCCTCAGTCCTCGATGATCGCCATGATGTCCTCTTCGCGCATGACGAGCAGCTCTTCGCCGTCCACCTTCACCTCGGTGCCGGCGTACTTGCCGAAGAGGACCCGGTCACCCACCTTCACGTCCAGCGGGCGGACCTCGCCGTTGTCGAGGATCTTCCCCTTGCCCACGGCGACCACCTCGCCCTGGATGGGCTTCTCGGCCGCCGTGTCCGGGATGACGATGCCACCCGGAGAGGTCCGCTCCTCCTCCTTGCGCTTGACGATGACACGGTCGTGCAACGGACGGATCTTCATCGGTCCTCTCTCCCTTGCCGAAGCGGTTGTTCTGGTTGCCGAAACGGTCCTGCCCCGCCCTCGGGGCCGGGGCATGTTAGCACTCGCCTTTTGTGAGTGCTAATAATAGCGGCCGGCCGGGGCAAGTCAAGGCCGGCGGCTCAGTCGCGGCGCCGCCACTCGCCCTCGATCACCTGCGGCCCCCGGGGCCGCGGCCCCACCCCGCCCGTGGGACCCCCCGGGGGGCCCAGCCAGCGGCGCAGCAGGACCACCGCGGCGGCGCGGCGCAACCCGGGCACCAGCAGGGCGAAACCCGCCGCGTCGGTCATGAAGCCCGGCGTGAGCAGGAAGGCCCCGGCGAGCACGAGCAGCGCCCCCTCCACCAGCTCCACCGCCGGCGGCACGCCCTGCGCGAGCGCCGCCTGGGCCCGCCGCAGGGTCTCGAGCCCCTGCCAGCGCAGCAGGCCCGCGCCGAGCACGGCGGTCAGGACCACCAGCGCCACCGTGGTGAGCGCACCGATGCGGCTGCCCACCTCGATGAGGAGCCACAGCTCGGCGAGCGGCACGGCGACGAGCAGGAAGAGCAGCAGCGCGAAAGGGCTCATGACTCCTGGAGCGGGTCGGCGCCGGCGGGCCGGTGGCATGCCGGCGCAGGGACGGGTTACCCTTTATAGCCTTTTCGACGGCTCCCTGCACGGTGAAGGATGGAGGACGCCGCTGCGGCGGCGCACACGGCCGATGACGACACGGCACCGGGTGGTCCTCTGCACCTGCCCCGACGAGGCCGTCGCGCGCGAGATCGCCACGGCCCTGGTGGAGGGGCGGCTCGCCGCGTGCGTCAACGTCGTCCCGGGGCTCACCTCCATCTACCGCTGGCAGGGTCACGTGGAGACCGACCGCGAGGCGCTGCTCGTGATCAAGACCACGGCCGCGGCCTTCCCCGCCCTGCGGGAGGCCATCCGCGCGCGCCATCCCTACGAACTTCCCGAGATCGTGGCGGTCGGAGTGGAGGATGGGCTGGAGGAGTATCTGAGGTGGATCGACGAGAGCGTTCAGGCGCCCTCCGCAGGCTGAATCTGCTGCTCGCGCTCGCCGCGGCGCTGATCCTCCCGGCCCTGCCGCCGCCCGCCCACGCCCTCACCGACGACCAGCTCCTCCCGCCGGACCAGGCCTTCGCCTTCTCCGCCCGCCCGGACGGGCCGGATGCGGTGATCGCCGAGTGGCGCATCGCCGCCGGCTACTACCTCTACCGCGACAAGTTCCGCTTCGAGAGCGGCACGCCCGGCGTCACACTGGGCACGCCGGACCTCCCCAAGGGCAAGGTCAAGGAAGACGAGTTCTTCGGGCGCGTCGAGATCTACCGCGAGCGGGTGCGCATCCGCATCCCCGTGCGGCGCGGGCCGGAC
Source organism: Gammaproteobacteria bacterium (assembly GCA_026989495.1). Classification (GTDB taxonomy): domain Bacteria; phylum Pseudomonadota; class Gammaproteobacteria; order S144-34; family S144-34; genus S144-34. The sequence goes on from JALSJE010000040.1 coordinate 3,614, forward strand.
GCCCCCCGCGCCTTCGAGCTCGTGGCCCACTCCCAGGGCTGCGCAGACCTCGGCGTCTGCTATCCGCCCCAGCGCCAGGTGGCGCTGCTGAGCCTCCCGGCCGCGGCCGCGCCGGCGCCTGCCGCCGCAGCCCCCTCCCCCGGCACGCCGCGGGGAGAGGCGCCGAAGGCGCAGAAGGGCAAGGAGCCGCCCGCCGCGCTCGAGCGTCTCGCGCGCTCGCTCGGGGCCCAGGAGGCCGGCGGCGAGTTCCTGCCGCCCGACGAGGCCTACCGCCTGAGCGTGCGCCCCGCAGGCCCCGGCCTGGTGGAGGCGCGCTGGGAGATCGCCGAGGGCTACTACCTCTACCGCGACAAGTTCCGCTTCGAGCCGGCGGCCGAGGGCGTGACGGTGGGCGAGCCGCGCTTCCCGCCCGCCGAGGAGAAGGACGACCCCTTCTTCGGGCGCGTGCAGGTCTACCACGAGGCCGTGGCGGTGCAGCTGCCCGTGCAGGCCCCGAATGGGGCGGCTAAGCTGCGCATCACCTACCAGGGCTGCGCCGAGGCGGGGCTGTGCTATCCCCCCATCACGAAGACCGTCACCGTGCAGGTCCAGCCCGGGACGGTCGCACCGGCAACCGCCGCGGAAGCGCCGGCGGCCCAGCCCGCGCCGGCCCGGCAGGCGCCCGTCTCGGAGCAGGACCGGCTCGCCCGCTTCCTGCTGGAGCGCCCGCTGTGGCTCTCGGCGGGGCTCTTCTTCGTGCTGGGACTGGGGCTCGCCTTCACGCCCTGCGTCTTCCCCATGTTCCCGATCCTGTCCAGCATCATCGTCGGCGAGGGCCAACGGCTCACCACAGGCTGGGCCTTCACCCTCTCGATGACCTATGTGCTGGCCATGGCGGTCACCTACACGGTGGCGGGCGTGATCGTGGCGCTCGTCGGGGCGAACCTCCAGGCCGCCTTCCAGGACCCCTGGATCATCGGCGCCTTCGCGGTGGTGTTCGTGCTGCTGGCGCTGTCGATGTTCGGCTTCTACGACCTGCAGATGCCGAGCGCCGTCCAGAGCCGGCTGACACGGCTCGCCAACAGCCAGCGCGGCGGCCACCTCGCCGGCGTGGCCGTCATGGGCTTCCTCTCGGCCCTCATCGTGGGCCCGTGCGTGACCGCGCCGCTGGTCGCTGCCCTCCTCGTCATCGCCCAGACGGGCGACCCCGTGCTCGGCGGCACGGCGCTGTTCGCCCTCAGCCTCGGCATGGGCGCGCCGCTGGTGGCGGCAGGCACCTCCGCCGGGAAGCTCCTGCCCAAGGCAGGACCCTGGATGGATGCGGTCAAGGCCGTCTTCGGCGTGCTGCTGCTCGCCGTGGGCATCTGGCTGCTGGAGCGCGTGATCCCCGCCTGGGCGGCGATGCTGCTGTGGGCGGCCCTGCTCATCGTCTCCGCCGTCTACATGGGCGCCCTCGATCCCGTGGCGGCGGGCGCGAGCGGCTGGCGGAGGCTGTGGAAGGGGCTGGGCTGGATCCTGCTGCTGTGGGGGGCGCTCCTCATCGTCGGCATGGCCGCGGGCGTGCGCGACACCTGGCAGCCCCTCAGGGGCCTCCTGGCGGGCGGCCCCGCGGCCGTGGAGGGCGCGGCCGCGGGCGCGCGGCCCGCGGTGCGCGAAGGGCTTCCCTTCGCGCGGGTCAAGGGGCTCGAGCAGATCCGGCAGGCGGTCGCGGCGGCCGCCGCCGAGGGCCGGCCCGTGATGATGGATTTCTACGCCGACTGGTGCGTCTCCTGCCTGGAGCTCGAGAAGCTCACCTTCTCCGACCCCGGCGTGCAGGCCGAGCTCGAGGGCTTCCAGCTCCTGAAGGTGGACATGACGCCGTGGGACGATCAGGACAAGGCGGTCTCGCGGCACTATGGTGTCATCGGGCCGCCGGCGATCCTGTTCTTCGGGCCCGACGGCCGCGAGCGCAAGGCCTTCCGCCTCGTCGGCTTCGTCGGGGCGGCAGAGTTCCGCGACCATCTGCGCCGCTTCAAGGAAGCGGTGGGATGGCGCAAGGAGGACTGAAGCGGTGCGCCGGGGTGTCTTCTACGCGCTGACGCTGGCGGCCGGCCTCGCGGGCGGGCTCGGCGGCTGGCTGCTCTCCCAGCGCTACGGCCCCCAGGGTCCGGAGCCGTCCCCCGCCAGCGGCCCGCTGGTCGCCGGGCGCCAGATCATAGACCCCCCCGAGCGCAGCATCCCCTTCACCCTGCCCGACCTCGAAGGCAGGCCGCGCAGCCTCTCGGAATGGTCCGGCAAGGTGGTGGTGCTCAACTTCTGGGCCACGTGGTGCCCGCCCTGCAAGAGGGAGATCCCGGCCTTCCTCTCGCTGATGGAGACGCTCGGCGAGCGCGGCCTGCAGGTGGTGGGCATCGCCATCGACGAGCGCGAGGCCGTGGCCGACTTCATCGACACCTTCGGCGTCGAGTACCCCATCCTCATCGGCGGCACGGAGGCCATCGCCCTGGCCCGCGCCTACGGCAACGGCTTCGGCGCCCTGCCCTACACGGTCATCATCGCCCCCGACGGGCGCGTGGTCTTCGCCAAGGCGGGCGAGGTCACGGCCGACGAGGTGCGCAAGGCCGTGGAGGGGCTCCTGCCGGCCCAAACTGCCGTGAATTTGCGGTGAACGTGCGGCGATCGGTGGATTTCCCTGCCGGATTCCGGCACAATCGCGCACGCATTCGCAGGATGACGGGCGTCCGCGGTGCCGGGGCCCGCCGCGCGGGAAGGCGCAGCCGTCCGGGCAGGCCCCCTGCGCCCGCACGGGCGGCCCGCGCCCGCGTCCGGCGGCACGGCCCGCAGGCCGGCGGACGGGTGGGACATGGCGCGGCTGCTGCTCCTCAACGGGCCCAACCTCAACCTCCTCGGCACACGGGAGCCGGACCGCTACGGCACCACGGACCTCGCCACCATCGAGGCGCGCCTGCGCGCGCGCGCCGAGGCCGCGGGCCACACCCTGGAGGCCTTCCAGAGCAACGCCGAGCACGCGCTGGTGGAGCGGGTGCAGCAGGCCGGCCGCGAGGGCGTGGGCTTCATCATCCTCAATCCGGCCGCCTTCACCCACACCAGCGTGGCGCTGCGCGACGCCCTGCTCGCGGTCCGCATCCCCTTCATCGAGGTGCACCTGAGCAACGTGCACGCGCGCGAGCCCTTCCGGCAGCGCTCCTACTTCTCCGACATCGCCGAGGGCGTGATCACGGGCCTCGGCGCGATGGGCTACGAGCTCGCCCTGGAGGCGGCCCTCAGGCGCCTCGGGGACGGGCAAGGCTGAGAGGCGAGCACCCCCATGGATATCCGCAAGATCAAGAAGCTGATCGAGCTGCTGGAGGAATCCGGCATCGCGGAGATCGAGATCCGCGAAGGCGAGGAGTCCGTGCGCATCAGCCGCTGGTCGCAGGCGGCGCCGCCCGCGCCCCCCGCCCCGCCCCCGGCGCCGGCCGCGCCCGCGCCGCCCCCCGCCGAGGCCGAATCCGGCGCCACCGGGCCCGCTTCGGCCGAGGCGCCCGCGGGCGGCGAGACCATCCCCGAGGGGCATGTCGTCACCGCGCCCATGGTGGGCACCTTCTACCGCGCGCCGGCCCCGGGTGCGAGGCCCTTCGTGGAGGTGGGCCAGCGCGTCGAGGTGGGCGATACGCTCTGCATCATCGAGGCGATGAAGATGCTCAACCAGATCGAGGCCGACAAGGCAGGCACCATCGCCGCCATCCTCGTGGAGAACGGGCAGCCGGTGGAGTACGGCCAGCCCCTGTTCGTGATCCAGTGAACCCTGCCTGAACGCCCGGCGCCGCCCCCGTCCGGGGCCCGCGGCGTGCCGGGCCACGGAAGCGCGAGAGAACATGCTCGACAAGGTCGTCATCGCCAACCGCGGAGAGATCGCGCTGCGCATCCTGCGCGCCTGCCGCGAGCTCGGCATCAAGACCGTGGCGGTGCACTCCACCGCCGACCGCGACCTCATGCACGTGCGCCTCGCCGACGAATCGGTCTGCATCGGCCCGCCGCCGGCCACCGAGAGCTACCTCAACATGCCGGCCATCATCAGCGCGGCCGAGGTCACGGACGCCGTCGCCATCCACCCGGGCTACGGCTTCCTCGCCGAGAATGCCGACTTCGCCGAGCGTGTCGAGAACAGCGGCTTCGTCTTCGTTGGCCCGCGCCCCGAGACCATCCGCCTCATGGGCGACAAGGTGGAGGCCATCCGCGCCATGAAGGCGGCGGGCGTACCCTGCGTGCCGGGCTCGGACGGCCCCCTCGGCGACGACCCGGACGAGAACCTGCGGCTCGCCCGCGAGATCGGCTATCCGGTCATCATCAAGGCCGCCGGCGGCGGGGGGGGGCGCGGCATGCGCGTGGTGCACTCCGACGCCACCCTCCTCAACGCCATCACGCTGACCCGCGCCGAGGCCGCTGCCGCCTTCGGCAACGACGCCGTCTACATGGAAAAGTACCTCGAGCGGCCGCGCCACGTGGAGTTCCAGGTGCTGGCCGACGGGCAGGGCAACGCCATCCACCTCGGCGAGCGCGACTGCTCCATGCAGCGTCGTCATCAGAAGGTGGTGGAGGAGGCGCCTGCGCCCGGCATCAGCGAGGAGCAGCGCCGGCGGGTGGGCGAGCGCTGCGTGCAGGCCTGCCTCGAGATCGGCTACCGCGGAGCCGGCACCTTCGAGTTCCTCTACCAGGACGGGGAGTTCTACTTCATCGAGATGAACACCCGCATCCAGGTCGAGCACCCCGTCACGGAGATGGTCACGGGCGTGGACCTGGTCAAGGAGCAGCTGCGCATCGCCGCGGGCGAGCCCCTGCGCCTGCGCCAGTCCGACATCGTCATGCGGGGCCACGCCATCGAATGCCGCGTCAACGCCGAGCACCCGCGCACCTTCACCCCCAGCCCGGGCACCATCCGCTTCTTCCACGCCCCGGGCGGCCCGGGTGTCCGGGTGGACTCCCACATCTACTCCGGCTACACGGTCCCGCCCTACTACGACTCCCTCATCGCCAAGCTCATCGCCCATGGCGAGGACCGCGCCTCGGCGCTCGCGCGCATGCGCACGGCGCTCGCCGAGATCGTGGTCGACGGCATCGACACCAACATCGAGCTGCTGCAGGAGATCCTGGCCGACGCCGCCTTCGAGCAGGGCGGCACCAGCATCCATTACCTCGAGGAGCGGCTCGCGGAGGCGCGGCGCGAAGGGCGCGCCTGAGGCGGTGGGCGAGGCGGGCGCTCGAGCCTGGATCCAGGCCGCCTGCGAGCTGCCGGCCGAGGCGCTCGCGCAGGCGGAGGCAGCCCTCGAGCTGCTCGGCGCCCGGGCCGTGACCCTGGCGCCCGCGGCAGACGTCCCGGTGCTCGAGCCCGCCCCCGGCACGGCGCCGCTCGGCGGGCGGGCGCGCATCGCCGCGCTCTTCCCGCCCGGCACGGACGCGGCCATGCTGCGCGCACGCATCGCCGCAGGGCTCGGCCTCGCCGCCGAGGCGATCTCGATCGAGGCGGTGCCCGCCGAGGGATGGGAACGGGCCTGGCTGGACGCCTTCCGTCCCATGCGCTTCGGCCGCAGGCTGTGGGTGGTGCCCTCCCATGCCGAGCCCCCCGCACCGGAGGCGGTGAACGTGCGCCTGGACCCGGGGCTGGCCTTCGGCACCGGCACCCATCCGACCACGGCCCTGTGCCTGGAATGGCTGGACGCCCATCCGCCGCGCCGGCTGCGCGTGCTCGACTACGGCTGCGGCTCCGGCATCCTCGCGGTGGCGGCCGCGCTGCTCGGCGCCGAGGCGGTGGACGCCGTGGACGTCGAGCCCCAGGCCCTCGAGGCCACCCGCGCCAACGCCGGGCGCAACGGCATGGCGTCCCGCGTGCGGACCTTCACGCCGGAGGCGCTGCCCCCGGGCACCTACGGCCTCGTGCTCGCCAACATCCTCGCCGGCCCCCTGGTCGCGCTCGCGCCCGCGCTCGGGCCGCGGCTCGAGCCCGGCGGCCGGCTCGTGCTCTCGGGCCTGCTGCGGGAGCAACGATCTGCGGTCGTCGCGGCCTACGCGCCGTGGGTGCGGCTCGACGCTTGCGCCGAGCGGGCCGGCTGGCTACGGTTGGCCGGCAGGAAGACCGGCTGAAGCCGCCTTGTACACCCGCTGCCCCCGCTGCGAGAGCTGGTTCCTGGTCCGTGCCGCGCACCTGCGTGCCGCCGCGGGCCGTGTCAGCTGCGGCCGGTGCGGCGAGCGCTTCGACGCCCTGGCGAGCCTGCGCGACGAGCCACCCGCCGAGGAGGTGCCCACACCCACACCCGAAAGCGCAGAGGCGCCCGCTCTCACCCTCGCGCTTGCCATGCCGGCGGGCGCCGCGGACACGGGGCCGGAGCACGGCGGAGACCAGGCGCGGGAAGCGGCGCAACGCCTGCAGGAGCAAAGGCAGGCCCCCGGCCCCCACTCCGAACCCACGCCTCCAGCGCCGAACCTTGGCCAGGCGGGCGCCGCGGACACCGGCGCGCAGGAGGAGGCGGCATGCGCGCCCGAGGGGGAAGGCGGCGCGGCCGCCCGGGAGACCGGCGAGGACGGCTTCTATCTCGTGCCCCCTGACGAGACGCCTCCGGCGCCGCCTGGATCCGGAACCGACGGAGCCGCGGCCGGGGAGGCGCCTGTCCCGGCATCCGTGCCCCAGTCCGCTGAGGCGGAAGGGCGGCGGGACGAGGATGCCGGCGTCCCGGCCGAGCCGCAGGCGGCCGAGCTCCCGCCCGAGCTCGCCCCCGGCGATCCGGAGCCGGCCGGAAGGCGCTGGCCCTGGGCCGCGGCCGCGGCCGTCCTCGTCCTCGCCCTCGCCGGCCAGCTCGCCTGGTTCAACCTGGACACGCTCGCGGCGGGCCCCGCCATGCGCCCCTGGCTCGAGCGCGCGTGCGCGCTGGCCGGCTGCCGGCTGCCCGCGCGGCGGGACCCCGGCGCCTTCGTGGTGCGCGAGCGCGCCCTGGTGGCCCATCCCCGCAGCAAGGGTGTGCTGCGCTTCACCGCCGTGCTGGTCAACGGCGCCGACTTCGCCCAGCCGCCGCCGGTGCTGGAGCTCAGCCTTTCGGACCTCGAGGGACGCCTGCTCGGCGCGCGCCGCTTCCGGCCCGAGGAATACCTCGCGGGCGGCGCCGTGGGCCCGGTGCCGCCGGGCGGCACGGTGGCCGTGCGCCTCGACCTCGTCGATCCCGGCGGCGCCGTCTCCTTCCGCATCCGTTTCCTGTAAGGGCCGCGCGGCGGGCGGCGCAGGAATTGCTTTGTGGAACGGCGGTCGGGCCGGGAGTATGATTCGCCGTCCCGGGGCATGGGACCCCCGAACCCACGCGGCACGGCAGATGCGGATCGGCCCCTACCAGCTCGCCTCATGCGTCCTGCTCGCCCCCATGGCAGGGATCACCGATCCCACCTTCCGCCGCATCTGCCGCCGCTACGGCGCGGCGCTCGCCCCTTCCGAGATGATCACCGCCAACACGGCGCTGTGGGCCACGGCCAAGACCCGCCGCCGCCTCGACACCGCGGGCGACCCGCCCCCGCGTGTGGTGCAGATCGCCGGTGCGGATCCTGCGCAGATGGCCGAGGCCGCACGTCGCAACGTGGACCTCGGCGCCCAGATCATCGACATCAACATGGGCTGCCCGGCGAAGAAGGTCTGCCGCAAGGCGGCGGGCTCGGCCCTCCTGCGCGACGAGCCCCTGGTGGCGCGCATCCTCGAAGCCGTGGTGGCGGCCGTGGACGTGCCGGTCACGCTCAAGATCCGCACGGGCTGGGACCGCGCCCATCGCAACGGCGTGGCGATAGCGCGCATCGCCGAGAGCTGCGGCGTGCGGGCGCTCACGGTGCACGGGCGCACCCGTGCCGACCGCTTCGCGGGCGAGGCCGAGTACGACACCATCCGCGCCATCAGGCAGGCGGTCTCCATTCCGGTGGTGGCCAACGGCGACATCGACGGCCCGGAGAAGGCCGCCGCCGTGCTCGCCCACACCGGTGCCGAGGCCGTGATGGTGGGGCGCGCCGCCCGGGGCCGGCCCTGGATCTTCCGTGAGATCGTGGCCTGGCTCGAGCGGGGCGAGCGCGTGCCGCCCCCGGGCCCCGAGGAGCGGCTCGCCGTCGTCACCGAGCACCTGGAGGGCCTCTACCGCCTGCACGGACGCGCGCACGGCGTGCGCATCGCCCGCAAGCACCTCGGCTGGTACCTGGCCGGCCGGCCGGGGGCCGCGGCCTGGCGCGCGCGCGCCTACCGCGCCGAGACCCCGGAGGCGCAGCTCGCCCTCGTGCGGGCATTCCTGCTGGAGGCGCCCGGGGAGGCGGCGGCATGAGCGCGCGCACCGCCAGCCCGGATCCCGACCGCCGGGGTCGCCGCGAGCGCCGCCGCCAGCCCCTGCGTGCCTGCGTGCGCACCGCCCTGGAGCGCTATTTCGCCAGCCTCGACGGCGAAGATCCGGGGGGCCTGTACGAGATGGTGATGCGCGAGGTGGAGGCGCCGCTGCTCGAGGCCGTGATGCAGCATGCGCGCGGCAACCAGACCAAGGCCGCGGAGATCCTCGGCATCAACCGCGCCACCCTGCGCAAGAAGCTGCGCGCCCACGGTCTCCTGTAGCGCGCCTCCCGGGCGCACCGCGGCGCCTTCCCGCCCGCAGGCGCCGCGCGCGTCCCCTTGCGGCCACCCGGCCGGCAGGCTAGCATCCCGGCCTTCCTTGACCCGAGCGAGCGTGATGGCCGAATCCGACATCGTCCCCGTCCGCCGCGCCCTCATCAGCGTCTCCGACAAGACCGGCGTGGCCGAGTTCGCCCGGGCGCTCGATGCGCGCGGCGTCGAGATCCTCTCGACCGGCGGAACCGCGCGCCTGCTGGCCGAGGCGGGCGTGCCAGTGTCCGAGGTCTCCGAGTACACGGGCTTTCCCGAGATCATGGACGGGCGGGTCAAGACCCTGCACCCGCGGATCCATGGCGGCATCCTGGCCCGCCGCGGCGTCGACGACGCCGTCATGGCCGAGCACGGCATCCGGCCCATCGACCTCGTCGCCGTGAACCTCTACCCCTTCGAGGTGACCACGGCGCGCCCGGGCTGCACCCTGGAGGAGGCTGTCGAGCAGATCGACATCGGCGGCCCCACCCTCATCCGAGCCGCCGCCAAGAACCACGCCCGGGTCACGGTGGTGGTGGACGCGGCCGACTACGGCGCCGTGCTGGACACCCTCGAGGCCCAGGGCGGCACCGACCTCGCCCTGCGGCGGCGCCTCGCCGCCAAGGCCTACGCCCACACGGCCCGCTACGACGGCGCCATCGCCGCCTGGCTGGGCGCACGCCAGGACGGAGGCGAGCCGGCGGCCTTCCCGCCCTGGCTCACCCTCCAGCTCGAGAAGGCCGCCGACATGCGCTACGGCGAGAACCCGCACCAGCGGGCCGCCTTCTACCGCGAACCCGCCTGGACGGGGGCGAGCGTGGCCACCGCCACCCAGCTCCAGGGCAAGCCGCTCTCCTTCAACAACGTGGCCGACGCCGACGCGGCACTGGAGTGCGTGCGCCAGTTCGATGCGCCCGCCTGCGTCATCGTCAAGCACGCCAACCCCTGCGGCGTGGCCGTGGCAGAGCGGCTGCTGGTGGCCTACGAGCGCGCCTGGCGGACCGATCCCACCTCTGCCTTCGGCGGCATCATCGCCTTCAACCGGCCCCTGGACGGCGACACCGCCCAGGCCATCGTCTCACGGCAGTTCGTGGAGGTGATCATCGCCCCCGAGGTGAGCGAGGCCGCCCGGGCCGCGCTCGCCGCCAAGCCCAATGTGCGCGTGCTCGCTTGCGGCGCGCTCGGCCCGGCCGCGGCCGGCCTCGACCTGCGCCGCGTCACCGGCGGGCTCCTGGTGCAGGACCGCGACGTGGCGCTCGCCGCCCGCGCGGACCTCAAGGTGGTCACGCGACGCGCGCCCGAGGCGGGCGAGCTCGAGGACCTGCTCTTCGCCTGGCGCGTGGTCAAGTTCGTCAAGTCCAACGCCATCGTCTATGCCCGCGACGGGCAGACCATCGGCGTGGGCGCCGGCCAGATGAGCCGCGTGTGGTCGGCGCGCATCGCCGCCGAGAAGGCCGCTGCCGAGGGGCTGGAGGTCCGCGGCTCGGTGATGGCCTCCGACGCCTTCTTCCCCTTCCGCGACGGCATCGACCAGGCGGCCGAGGCGGGGATCACCGCCGTCATCCAGCCCGGCGGCTCGGTGCGCGACGAGGAGGTCATCGCCGCCGCGGACGAGCACGGCATGGCCATGGTGTTCACGGGCATGCGCCACTTCCGCCACTGACGCGAGCAGCCGGCAGCAAGCGACGGGCAGCAAGGAAGCTTCCTCATGCTCGCTGCTTGCTGCTCGTGGCTCGCCACGTGCCAGAGCGAGGATAAGGAGCGATGCGGATACTCGTGATCGGGGGCGGCGGGCGCGAGCACGCGCTCGCCTGGAAGTGCGCCCGCTCGCCGCGGGTGGACGAGGTCCTGGTCGCGCCCGGCAACGCCGGCACCGCGCGCGAGCCCAGGGTGCGCAACGCGGACGTGGCCGCCGACGACATCGAGACGCTGGTGGCGCTCGCGCGCGCCGAGGCCGTGGAGCTGGCCGTCGTCGGGCCGGAAGCGCCGCTGGTGGCGGGCATCGCCGACGCCTTCGCAGCGGCGGGGGTGCGCTGCTTCGGGCCCCGGCGCGCGGCCGCCGAGCTCGAGGGCTCCAAGGTCTTCACCAAGGATTTCCTCGCCCGCCACGGCATTCCCACCGCCCGCTACGAGATCTTCGATGACGCCGAGGCCGCCTGCGCGCGCATCGCCGAATGGGGCGCGCCCGTGGTGGTGAAGGCCGACGGGCTCGCCGCCGGCAAGGGCGTCACGGTCGCCCGCACCGTCGAGGAGGCCCAGGCCGCCGCGCGCGCCATGCTCGCCGAGGGGGCCTTCGGCGAGGCCGGCCGCCGCGTGGTGGTGGAAGAGTTCCTGGAAGGTGAGGAGGCGAGCTTCATCGTCATGGTGGGGGCCGGGGGCGAGGTGCTGCCGCTCGCCACTTCCCAGGACCACAAGGCCGTGGGCGAGGGCGACACCGGCCCCAACACCGGCGGCATGGGGGCCTACTCGCCGGCGCCGGTGGTCACCGGGACCGTGCATCGGCGCATCATGGAGGAGGTGATCCTGCCGACCGTGCGCGGCCTGGAGGCCGAGGGGAGGCCCTACGTGGGCTTCCTCTACGCCGGCCTCATGATCGCCCCGGACGGCGCCCCCAGGGTGCTGGAGTTCAACGTGCGCTTCGGCGACCCCGAGGCCCAGCCCGTGCTCATGCGCCTGCGCTCGGACCTCGTCGACCTCATGGAGGCCGCCCTCGACGGCCGCCTCGGGTCCATGGCGGCCGAGTGGGACCCGCGCGCGGCCCTGGGCGTGGTGCTCGCCGCCGGCGGCTATCCCGGCGCCTACCGCAAGGGCGACGTGATCGAGGGCCTGCCGGAGACGGAGCCCGAGGACGTCAAGGTCTTCCACGCCGGCACGCGCCTCGACGAGGCCGGACGCGTGGTCACCGCCGGCGGGCGCGTGCTGTGCGTGACCGCCCTGGGAGAGACGGTCGCGGCGGCCCAGCGCCGCGCCTACGAGGTGGCCGCCCGCATCCGCTGGCCCGACATGTACTACCGCCGCGACATCGGCCACCGCGCCATCGCCCGCGGCGCCTAGGGCTGCAGCCCGCCATTGCCGCTGGCGCGATTCTTGAATAACGTTCCCGTGCAGGGCCGCCTGCGCCGGCCCGGCGGGAGGGCTTGAGCACCATGGCCACACCGGGGCGCCTGCGCCCGTTCCCTCTGGGCTATCTGGGCCTGGACGCGGCCTCGCTCACCGAGGCCCTGGCGGACAAGCTCGTCCACGACATCGGCAAGGACGGCACCCACGCCACCGACCGCGACTGGCTGCACGCGGTGATCCGCGCGGTGCGCGACCGCCTGATCGAGCGCGCCCTGGAGACCGAGCGCGCCTATGCCGCAGCCGGTGTCAGGCGCGTCTACTACCTCTCGATGGAGTACCTGCTGGGCCGCGCCCTGGGCAACGCCCTCCTCAACCTGGACTTCGAGGAAGAGACCCGCGCGGCGCTCGCCGCCTACGGGCGCGAGCTCGAGGCCCTCGAGGGCCTGGAGGAGGACGCCGCCCTCGGCAACGGCGGCCTCGGAAGGCTCGCCGCCTGCATCCTCGACTCCATGGCCACCCTGCGCCTGCCGGGCTACGGCTACGGCATCCGCTACGAGTACGGCCTCTTCCGCCAGCGCATCGAGAACGGCGAGCAGGTCGAATACCCCGAGAGCTGGCTGCGCTACGGCAACCCGTGGGAATTCCCACGGCCGGAACGCCTTTACCCGGTGCATTTCGGCGGGCGGGTCGAGAGCTACCGGGACGCGGCCGGGCGCCTGCGCTTCCGCTGGGTGGACACCGAGGAGGTCATCGCCATGGCCTACGACCTCCCCGTGCCCGGCTGGCGCACCAACACGGTCAACACCCTGCGCCTGTGGGGCGCCAAGGCGAGCCGCGAGCTCGACCTGCGCGCCTTCAACGCCGGCGAGTACGTGCGCGCGGTCGAGCGCAAGATCGAGTCCGAGAAGCTGACGGCCGTGCTCTATCCGGACGACACCACCGAGCGCGGACGCGAGCTCCGGCTGCGCCAGGAGCACTTCTTCGTCAGCGCCACCGTGCAGGACATCCTCGCCCGCTTCCGCCAGGAGCACGGCGACGACCTAGCGCGCCTCCCGGACAAGGTCTCCATCCAGCTCAACGATACGCACCCGGCGCTGGCCATCGTGGAGCTGCTGCGCCTGCTGCTGGACGAGCACGGTCTCGACTGGGACACGGCCTGGGACCTGACGCGCCGCACCTGCAGCTACACCAACCACACCCTCATGCCCGAGGCGCTGGAGCGCTGGCCAGTGGCGCTCATGGAGCGGCTGCTGCCGCGGCACCTGCAGCTCATCTACGAGATCAACCGCCGCTTCCTGGAGGAGGTCAACCACCGCCATCCCGGCGACGTCACGCGCCTGCGCGCGCTCTCGCTCATCGACGAGGAAGGGGGCCGCAGCGTGCGCATGGCGCACCTCGCCTTCGTGGGCTCGCACCGCGTCAACGGCGTCGCCCGCCTGCACACCCGCCTCATGCGCGAGACCCTCTTCCGCGGCTTCCATGAGCTGTGGCCCGAGCGCATCGTCAACGTCACCAACGGCGTCACCCCGCGCCGCTGGCTGCACCACGCCAACCGCCCGCTCGCCTCGCTCATCTCGAGCCGCATCGGCCACGGCTGGGTGGGCGCGCTCGAGCAGCTCGCGCGCCTCGAGCCGGCCGCCGAGGAGGCGGCCTTCCGCGAGGCCTTCCGCGCCGCCAAGCGCGCGTGCAAGGCGCGCCTGGCGGACCTGGTGCGCGAGCGCCTCGGCATCGCCATCGACCCCGACAGCCTCTACGACGTGCAGGTCAAGCGCATCCACGAGTACAAGCGCCAGCTCCTCAACGTCCTGCACGTGGTCACGCTCTACAACCGCCTGCGCGCCGACCCGCACTACGAGCCGGCGCCGCGCACGGTCATCCTCGCAGGCAAGGCCGCCCCCGGCTACCGCGTGGCCAAGCTCATCATCCGCCTGATCCACGACGTCGCCGCCGTGGTCAACGCCGATCCCGCCATGCGCGGGCGCCTGCGCGTGGTCTTCGTGCCCAACTACGACGTCACCACCGCCGAGGACATCATCCCCGCCGCCGACCTCTCGGAGCAGATCTCCACCGCCGGCACCGAGGCCTCCGGCACCGGCTGCATGAAGCTGGGCCTCAACGGGGCGCTGCTCATCGGCACCCTGGACGGGGCCAACATCGAGATCCGCGAGGCGGTGGGCGAGGGCAACGTCTTCACCTTCGGCCTCGACGCCGACGCCGCGGCGGCGCTGCGCGCGAACGGTTACCACCCGCGCGCCCGCTACGAGGCCGAGCCCGAGCTCAAGCTCGCCCTCGACATGATCCGCGGCGGGCACTTCTCGCCCGGCGAGCCCGACCGCTACGCCGCGCTCGTCGAGTCGCTGCTCGCGCGCGACCGCTACCTGGTGCTGGCCGACTACACCGACTATGTCGCCTGCCAGCAGCGTGTGGCCGAGGCCTGGCGCGATCCGGATGGCTGGAGCCGGCGGGCGGTGCTGACGGTGGCGCGCATGGGCCGCTTCTCGAGCGACCGCACCGTGCGCGACTACGCCGAGCGCGTCTGGGGCGTGCGCCCGGTGCCCCACGAATGAACAGCGAGAATTGGAAGGTCTGAGAAATTCGATTTTTCAGACCTTTCCCGCGGCCAGGGATGGCCGCGGGGCGGCCCATGCACAGGGAAGTGCATGACGATGAACGAAAATCGAAATGGACCGCGAAGCGCCATCGCGCTGATCGATCCGCGCGGCGGATTGACCAGAGTTTCCGATCTTTTTGGGCTCCTCCGCGCTTTTCGTGGGTGTCCCGATTCGTGCGGCCGCCGCCGACGGGACGTGTGCGCCTGCGACGGCCGTCGGGCAGTGCGATGCCGGCGGCTGAGGAGATGGGCGCTCGTGCGCCCCCGCAGGCCGCACCCGGCCCCGCCGGCACCGTCCCACCGCCCACGCGGCCGCTTCACCTCCGTCTGTGGATCGGGCCTCCAGACACCGTTCCTCTTCCCCCGCAGGCGCGGCTTCCAGCCGCGCCGGGCCGGCTGGAAGCCGGCCCCACGGGAGGGGCGCCGGGGGCTGGCACCCGCTCCACGGCGAGGGAGCGGCGCTGCCAAGGCCGGTGTGCCCTTTCGGGGCGCACCTGGTGGCCCGACGGGTTCCCGGCCCCGCGCGCTCCACGCTCCCATGCGCCTTACCTGCGAATGCCGGACGCGATGCGCCTTGACGAGGCGGGGCGCCCACGAGAACGGCAGAAGAGGCGATTTTCGACGCCGGCGGCCTTACAGCCGTCTCATCACTTGCCGCTTGCTGCTTGACGAGGGCCTCAGCGCTTCATGGAGTCGAAGAACTCCGCGTTGGTCTTGGTGACGCGGAGCTTGTCGAGCAGGAACTCGATGGCGGCGAGCTCGTCCATGGGGTGGAGGAGCTTGCGCAGGATCCACATCTTCTGGAGCTCGTCCGGCGGGATGAGCAGCTCCTCGCGGCGGGTGCCCGAGCGGCTGATGTTGATGGCCGGGAAGACGCGCTTCTCGGCGATGCGCCGGTCGAGGTGTATCTCCATGTTTCCCGTGCCCTTGAACTCCTCGTAGATCACCTCGTCCATGCGCGAGCCGGTGTCGATGAGGGCGGTGGCGATGATGGTGAGCGAGCCGCCCTCCTCGATATTGCGCGCCGCGCCGAAGAAGCGCTTGGGCCGCTGCAGGGCGTTGGCGTCCACACCGCCGGTGAGCACCTTGCCCGAGGAGGGCACCACCGTGTTGTAGGCGCGCGCGAGCCGCGTGATGGAGTCGAGCAGGATCACCACGTCGCGCTTGTGCTCGACCAGGCGCTTGGCCTTCTCGATCACCATCTCGGCCACCTGCACGTGGCGCGTGGCCGGCTCGTCGAAGGTGGAGGAGACCACCTCGGCGCGCACCGAACGCTGCATCTCGGTCACCTCCTCGGGCCGCTCGTCGATGAGCAGCACGATGAGGTAGCACTCGGGGTGATTGGCGGCGATGGACTGGGCGATGTTCTGGAGCATGATCGTCTTGCCCGCCTTGGGCGGGGAGACGATCAGCCCGCGCTGGCCCTTGCCGATGGGGGCCACCAGGTCGATGACGCGCGCGGTGATGTCCTCGGCCGAGCCGTTGCCCCGCTCGAGCTTGAGCCGCTCCATGGCGTGCAGCGGGGTCAGGTTCTCGAACAGGATCTTGTGCTTGGTGGCCTCGGGGGGCTCGAAGTTGATCTCGTTGACCTTGAGGAGGGCGAAGTAGCGCTCGCCCTCCTTGGGCGGGCGGATCACGCCCGAGACGGTGTCGCCCGTGCGCAGGCCGAAGCGGCGGATCTGGCTGGGCGAGACGTAGATGTCGTCGGGGCCGGCAAGGTAGGAGCTGTCGGCCGAGCGCAGGAAGCCGAAGCCGTCCTGCAGGATCTCGAGCACGCCGTCGCCGTAGATCTCCTCGCCGCTGCGCGCGTGCGCCTTGAGGATGGCGAAGATGAGGTCCTGGCGGCGCGTGCGCGAGACGCCCTCGATGCCGAGGGCCTCGGCCATCTCGATCAGCTCGCTGGCGGGCTTGCGCTTGAGCTCGGTGAGGTTCATGACCTTGCGCTCCGTGGCCGCGCCCGCGCCGCCCTCGGCCTGCTGGCCGCCCGGCGCCGCCTGGGCCTCGCCGCCATTGCCGTTGCCGTTGGTGCCATTGGCGCGCTGGCGGCGCCCGCGCCGGCGCACGCGCGGGGCGCCCTCGGCCACCGTGGTCGTCTTATCGTCGGAGGTCTGCAATGCCGTCTCGGGAACCGGCCGGGCCGGATGCGGCGCGTGAGCCACGCCGGCCACGGCGTGCGCTGATCCGGATCAGAGGTTGCTGTCGAGGAAGG
This sequence comes from Gammaproteobacteria bacterium, assembly GCA_026989495.1. Classification (GTDB taxonomy): domain Bacteria; phylum Pseudomonadota; class Gammaproteobacteria; order S144-34; family S144-34; genus S144-34. Next base: position 20,099 of record JALSJE010000040.1, read on the forward strand.
CCGCCAGCTGGCTCTTCGAGACCGCCCCCACCTTGGTCGCCTCCACCTGCCCGTCCTTGAAGAGCATCAGCGTCGGGATGCCGCGGATGCCGTACTTGGGCGGCGTGGCGGGGTTGTCGTCGATGTTGAGCTTGGCGACCTTGAGCCGGCCGGCGTACTCGGCAGCGATCTCCTCGAGCACGGGGGCGATCATCTTGCAGGGACCGCACCACTCGGCCCAGTAGTCCACCAGCACCGGCTTGTCGGACTTCAGCACCTCCTGCTCGAAGGTGTCGTCGGTGACTTCGACGATGTTGTCGCTCACGTCGCTGTGGCCTCCCTCACCGGCGGATTCAGGCCGCACCACCGGCTCCGTGCCGCGCGCCGCTGGGTGTGCGCCTGCGCGATGGGGATCGTCGGGATGCGGGCGGGATCCCTGCGCCGCGACCCGGGCGGCGGATGGTGGAAGGCGGTGGGCGGGGGTGGCGTGCCATCGTGCCCCGCCGGTCGCTTCACGCTAAAATAGCCTGCCGCCCGCTGCGGTGTCAATCGCGCTCGCGCCGGGGCCAGCGGGCCCCCGGGCGGCTCGCACGGCGAGCCCACGTGGTGGGCCGCTCCCATTCTCATCTCGAAGGCGCGGACGATGCAAGCGGTCCGCGAGGGATGCGCCGAACCTTGGACACGAAACCGGAACCTGCCGCCACCGAGGCGCGCACGCCGCTGACCGAACTCACCTTCCGGGAGCTGGGCCTTTCCCCGGAGCTGCTGCAAGGGCTTGAGGAGGCGGGCTTTTCGCATTGCACACCCATCCAGGCGCGCACGCTGCCGCTGGCGCTCGCGGGCCGGGACGTGGCCGGCCAGGCCCAGACGGGCACGGGCAAGACCGCCGCCTTCCTGGTCGCCTGCTACGACCGCCTGCTCAAGCAGCCGCCCTCGGCCGGGCGCCGGCCCAGTCAGCCGCGCGCCCTCATCATCGCCCCCACGCGCGAGCTCGCCATCCAGATCCACCGCGACGCCGAGCTGCTGGGCCGCCGCACGGGCCTGCGGCTCGTCCTGGTCTACGGCGGCACGGGCTACGAGGAGCAGCGCCGCCGGCTGCAGGAGGGCGTGGACATCCTCATCGGCACGCCCGGGCGCATCATCGACTACTTCAAGCAGCGCGTCTTCGACCTGCGCGAGGTGCAGGTGGTGGTGATCGACGAGGCCGACCGCATGTTCGACCTCGGCTTCATCCGCGACGTGCGCTACCTCCTCAGGCGCTGCCCGCCGCCGGAGAGGCGCCTCGGCATGCTGTTCTCGGCCACGCTCAGCCTGCGGGTGACCGAGCTCGCCTACGAGCACATGAACAACCCGGAGCTGGTGCAGATCGAGCCCGAGCGGGTCACGCCCGAGACGGTGCGGCAGACCGTCTACTACCCCGCCAACGAGGAGAAGATCCCGCTGCTGCTCGGGCTCATGCGCAGGCTCCAGCCCGAGCGCACCATGGTCTTCGTCAACACCAAGCGCGCCGCCGACGAGGTGGCCGCCTGGCTGCGCGGCAACGGCATCCAGGCGGCGGTGCTCTCGGGCGACGTGCCCCAGCGCAAGCGCCAGCGGCTGTTCCTCAGGTTCCAGCGCGGGGAGATCCCGGTGCTGGTGGCCACGGACGTGGCCGCGCGCGGGCTGCACATCCCGGGCGTCACCCACGTCTTCAACTACGACCTGCCGCAGGACCCCGAGGACTACGTGCACCGCATCGGCCGCACGGCCCGCTTCGGCGCGAGCGGCACCGCCATCAGCTTCGCCTGCGAGGCCTACGCCTTCTCCCTGCCGGACATCGAGGCCTACATCGGCTACAAGATCCCGGCCGAGCCGGTGACCGGGGACCTGCTGGCCGAGCCCGCCCCGCCCGAGCGCACCCCGCGCCGGCGCGGACGCGGCGCCGCGGGCACGGGACGGCGCAGCCGCGAGAAGCGGCCCATCGGCGCGCGCACGCAGGCGGGGGCGCAGGATCCCGGCGCCGCGCCCGAACCCGATGGCACATCGCCCAACCCCGCCACGGCGGGCGGCGGCCCGCGCGCGGGGGGGAGGCCTCCGTCACCGAAGCGCCGCGGCGGCGAGGCCCCGGGGGAGGGTGGCGCCCGGCGCAAGCGCGGCCGACGGCGGCGGCGCGGCGGGGGCGGAGGCGGCAGGGGCTGAGCCGCCACCGGCGCCAGGCCTGGCCCGCGCCGGCGCCTGCCGCTAGATTGGGCGGATGCCCACGGACGATCACAGCCTTCCCCTCCAGGTGCCGGAGCTGCGCGCCTCGCGCAACCCGGCCGTCGAGCGCGACGAGAGGCGCGTCCGGCGGTGGGTGGCGGAGCTTCCGGTCCTCAACCCCGTCGCCTGCCTGGATGCCCTCCTCGAGGCCCTGGAGCCCCTGAACCGCGAGCCCCTCGAGCCGCGCCTGCGGCTCGCCCTCCTGGAGGCCTACCGGCCGGCGGTGCTGGCGGTGCTGGAGGGGCTCGCCACGCCCGCGCTGCGGCGCCTGCCGCTGGCGCCGCAGGCCCGCGTCGAGGCCCGGGCGCGGCTGGTCACGCTCTGCCAGGCACAGGCGGTCGGCTACAAGCACATCGTGCGCGAGGCCCATCGCGCCGGCGCCCGGCCGGGCGCCGGCGATCCCGTGGTGGATGCGGCCTGGTTCCGCGCCCTGGAGCACACGGGCTGGCTGCTCGCGGCCGCGTGGCGCGCCCGCAGCGACCCGCCCCCCTTCACCTGGCTGGAGCTGCACCAGCTCCATGCCCACGCGGCCCGCGGCGGGGCCGAGGCGCTGGCGCCCCCCACGGCAGCGCCCGCACCGCCGGCGTCCGCGCTGGGGGCGCTCTACCGCCTGTGGCTGCTCGCCGCCGCGGCCGATCCCTACCGCCTGGCCGACGAGGAGCAGCTCGCCCTGCTGGAGCTCCTCGCCCCCGCCGCCGCCCAGGCGCGCATCCTGCCCTCGCCGTGCCGGGACGGCCGGCCGGGGCTCGCCCTCGATCCCGCCGCCGACAGCCCGCCGGCCGTCGCCACCGCGGCCCGGCCGGACGGCGCGCCCCAGTGCCTCGACCTCGCCCCGGTCCACGCCGCGCTCGAGGCGCTGCTCCAGGCCCCGGACACCGGGGCCGGTGCACGCGCCCTCGCGCAGCGGGTGCTCGGACACCTGCGCCCGGGCGAGCGCCGCGGCGATGCGCGCCGCGCCGTGGACCGCCCGGTGCTCGTCGCCCGCGGGCTGGCCGCGGCGCTGACCCTCGAGGGGCTCTCGCCCGAGCGCCTGGCGGAGCTGGTGGCAGGGCAGCGCCTCGGCATGTCCGTGCTGAGCCTCGAGTCCGAGGACGAGGCCGCCGTCCCCCTCGACACCTGGCGCGTGCTCAACGACAGCGCCCGTGGCCTGCTGGTGGTTCCGGACCAGGAGGGCGTCGAGCCGCCGGAGGCCGGCGAGCTGGTGGCCGTGGTGGAGCAGGAGGCCGAAGGGGCGCCCTGGCGGGCGGGGCTGGCCGTGGCGCGGTGGGTG
>JALSJE010000041.1 GCA_026989495.1 Gammaproteobacteria bacterium
TCCCTGGGGGGGGGGCGGCGTGGCGTTCAGGTGCGGTTCAGGGTGCCGGAGCATCATCCGGGCCGGGGGAGAGGGGGCCGACACGGAAAGCGCCGGGGGAGAAGGGCACCATGCGCCGGACCATCGCGCTGATGCTGGCCGCGGCGCTCGCCGGGGGCACGGCCGCAGCCGCGGCGCCCGACCCCGTGGACCGGCTGCGCGCGGCGGCCGCGGACCCGGCCGCCCTGCGCTCGGCCGTCCCGGAGACAGAGAAGACGCTGGAGCGCGGCTGCTGCTACGGCCGGGAGGCCGACATCGCCCGGGCGGTGGCGCCGGTGTGGCAGGCCTGCCCGGAGGACCCGGCGCTGAACGCAGCCTTGCAGGCCCTCCTCGGCCGCATCGGGCAGGCGGTCGCCATCGAGGACCCGCCGCTTGCGCGGCGGCTGTTCGTCGAGGCCCCCCTGGCCTGCCTCCGGCGGCGGCCCGGGGACTGGGACATCTGGTTCCCGTTCGTGCGCCTCCACCTCCCCCAGCCGCCCTTCGTGGAGGCCGCGGGCGAGGCGCTGCCCGGGCTGCTCGCGGCGGCGGGACCCGACCCTGGGCGCATCGGGTCCGTCCTGGACCTGCTCTCCGGCGTGCCGGCGCCGGCTCTGCCGGAGGGGCTGGTGGACAGTCTGATCGAGCGTGCGGGCAACGGGATCTGGAAGCTGCCCGAGCTGCTGGCGCGGCTTCCCGGCCGCACCGGCACGCAGGCCCTGCTGCGTCTCGCCGAGCGGGAGGCCCTGTCCATCCCCCCCGAGGTGGCGCGGTGGGTCGACGCCTCCAGGCTGCGCGCCGACGCGCTGCGCCGTCTCGGGGAACGCAGGCTCGGCCCCGGGGACCTGAAGCGGGTGGCCGCCCTGCTGGCCGCCGGGGACGCGGAGGTCGCCCGCGCGGCCGCGGAGACCCTTGCGAAGGCCGATGGCGCGCTGCCGCCGCTCGCCCTGCCCCCGCCGGCCCTGGACCGCCTGGCGGTCCTGCTGAGGCAGGACGACCGGGGCTGCCGGGCGGCGGCGAGACTCCTCGCCGCCGCGGGCCGGCCCGGCGCGGTGCGGCTGCTCGCCCACTGGCGCGCGGTCCGGGCGGGACGCGCCCGGGACTGCGGCTGGGACCTCGAGCAGGCCCTGAAGGCCGCGGCACCCCACCTGCAGGCGGAGCTCGTCCGGCTCTACCGCGACACGTCAGACGCCCGTCTCCTTCCCCTGCTGGTCGCGGCAGGAGCGATCCGACCCGTCGCCGGCCTGCTGCGCACCGCCCCGGACGTGCGGCTGCGCCGCGAGGCCGCGCGGCACCTGGCCGACCGCCTGGAGGCGCACCCGGAGGACGCCGCCGCACGGCAGGCGCTGCGCCGGGCGGCGCTCGGGGATGCCGACGCGCTGGTGCGCGCCGTCGCCTGGCGCGCCCTGCTCCTGACCCGGGACCGGACCGTCACCTGGTCACGTCTCACGCAGATGCTACGGCGCCCCGGACCGGAGCGCACCGCCGCGCTCGAGCTGCTTGGGCGGCTCCACCTGCCGGTCCCCGACGAGGTGCTCGCGACGCTGCTGGACGCGGCAGCCGGACGGGGGGACGCCCGCGAGCGCATCCGGGCCCTGGCGGCGGCGCGGCGCACCGCCCAGTGGGCCCTGGACCTGCTCTCCCGCACCTACCCGCCCCGGGAACGGGAGAAGGTCCACGCGACGGCCCGCGAGGTCCTCGAGAGGATCCACCGCCTCGAGCCGCGGGTGAGGGCCCTGCTCGACGACGCCGATCCCGGGGTGCGCCGCGAGGCGGCCGAATGGTTCGCCGTCGTGCCCGCGCGCGAGCCGGCCACGGCCGAGGCCCTGCTCGCGCGGCTGGAAGATCCGAACGCCGACGTCCGCGACAGCGCCGCCATGGCGCTGGCGAAGGTGCGCGTCGCGCCGCCGGGGCTGCTGGCGCGCCTCGAGGCGCGCATCGCGCGGGCCGAGCCGGACGAGAACGTCCGGAGGAAGTTGCGCGCCACCCGCCTGCACCTGCTGTGTGCCGATCCGCAGGCCGCGGACCGGCTCCTCGCCATCGTCCTCCGCCGCGCCGGCGACCAGCGGTCACGCCGGGAGCTTCTCCGGTGCGGCGGCCTCGCACCGCCGCTGGCCCGCGCCCTGCTCGCGCGGCTCGACACCGAGCCCGTGGCGGCCTGGCTGCCGGAGGGAGACGCCTCTCCCGAAGCGGCGATCCGCAACGAGGAAGACCCGCCCCCGTGGGCGCTGCTGACGGCGCTGGTGCCCGCCGGGCTGCGCGAGGCGTGGCTGATCCGCCAGGCGGGCCGGCCGGGGCCGTCCTGGGACCGGCGCCTGCGGCTGCTCGCCCTGGCCGGAGAGATCCCGGCATCCATGCGCGGTGCGGTCGTGCGCCTGTGGGTCGAGGCCGTGCGCGCGGACGCCGTGGAGCCGGACGCCGCACTCGATGTGTTCTTCCCGAAGCTCGGCTACGCGGGGCTGCAGGCGCTCGCCGACGCCTTCCGGGACCGGCCCCGGCTGCTCGGACGGGCGGCGGACCTGGTGGACGCGGCGCACGACCTCGCCGGCCGGCGTGCGGCCGCAGGCGGCGGCGGGGGCGGCGTGCCCGAGCCGGGGGCGGAGCACCTGCCCTGGATCCTGCGCCACCTCCAGGCCATCGAAAAGGCGCGCGACACACGCCGTCTGGAGGCCTTCGTGCGCCTCGCGCGGGTGGCGGCCCTGGGGCGCCGGTGGCGCCTGCAGCGGGCCGCCTACGAGGCCGGCATCACGCCCCTGCTGCTCGGCCACCTGGACGAGCCGGGGTGGTGCCGTGCGGTGCGGCACGTCGCCGGTGCCCTGCTCGGCCGCATGACGCCCCCCGAATGCGGCTGAGCCGGCCGGCGCCTTGAGCGCCCGTGGGGACGCGCCCATCATTCATGGGTGGAGGGCTGTTCAGCCTTGGTTCAGCCCGCCGGTGCCATCCTTGCGCGCGACCGGAACCGGGACGAGCGAGAACGAACAGGGGAGGACCGGAGATGAAGAAGACGACCCGCACCATCCATACCCGCCTGCCCATCCAGCTTGCCGCCCTCGCCGCGGGCCTGCTTGCCTGGGCGGCCGCCTCCGCCGGCGGCGACGGGCCGTGTGCTTCCCCGCGCGATCCCGGCTTCATCGCCGACAACGGCGGCTACGAGGGCATCTTCGGGGGTGGCCGGGGCAGCCGCGGTCCCCGCGGCAACAGCATCGTCGCCGACAACGGCGGCTACGAGAGCATCTACGGCCAGTCCGGCCGGCCCTGCCGCTGAGGGCCGCCGAGGGCGCCACCCGCCCGGGCATCCGGGTCCCCGGGCGGGGGCCGGCCCCGGCGTGCTTCCCGGGCCTTCGGCGCCCGGCCGCGGGTGCGGACCCCGGCCCCTGACGACGGTCAGCAGAGAAGAGGGGAGACAGGGACCATGCGACATGTGCTCACCACCGTCCTGCTGCTGGCGCTCGCCGCAGGCCCCGCGCAGGCCGCCGGCATCGAGGGCGCCTCCGAGCGCTACCGCTTCGAGCCGGGCGACCGGGTCCTGTACCGGACCGACCTCGCCCGCTGCCCTGTGGGCGAGCTGCTGCCGGACTGGGGGCTGTCCCGGGGCGCCTACGAGTGCGCCCGCTTCCGCGACAGGATCTGGATCCGGCCGCTGGAGGCCCCCACGGTGGTCCATCTCCGCCTCCCGCGGCCGCTGCGCGAGGAGTTCTCCCTGGAGTTTCCGGTCTGGATCGCCGAGGAGGGCTGCCCCTTCGTGGAGTTCCGTCTCCACCACGCCGCGCGCATGCGCGAGTTCGACACCAACCCCAACGCCTACGTGGACGGCGCCTTCCTCGGCGGGCATCTCGCCTGCCACCGCGAGCCGAGCGCCTTCGGGGTACGGAACACCCCGGGGCGCGTGCGTTTCGGGCTGCGCGCCCGCACGCGCAAAGGCGCCATCCACCGCATCGCGGTGCAGGTGCGCCGCGGACAGGTGCGCTTCTTCCTGGACGGCAGGCGCATCGCCCATCGTCCCTTCCGCCCGAAGGAGCCCGTCGCGGGGCTGTCGCTGTACTTCCACAGGCATTACGAAACCAAGGTCCCCTACGCCGACGCGCCCGTGCTGATCGGCGACCTGCGCATCGCGACCTACAGCGCCCCCGAGACCGCACCGCAGGCCGAGCGCGACCTCATCCGCGACCTCGGCGCCGAGGAGACGCCCGAGGGCCTCAAGGTGACGCTCTCGGAGGCGATCCTCTTCGACCTCGGGAAATGGGCCCTGAAGCCCGAGGCACGCCCCACGCTGGAGAAGCTCGCGCGGCTGGCCCGGCTGCGCAGGGGCACGGTGCGGGTCGAGGGGCACACGGACGACATCGGTTCCGAGCGCTTCAATCTCGTGCTCTCTGAGCTGCGCGCCCACGTCGTCGCGCTCGCGCTGGCGCGCCTGGGCGTGGAGGCGAAGCGGCTGCAGCCGAAGGGCTACGGCGAGACGCGCCCCGTGGCGCCCAACGACTCCGACGCCAACCGCGCGCGCAACCGGCGCGTCGAGGTGATCCTGACGAAGGAATGAGCGCCCGCGCCGCCCTGACCGCAGCGCTGGCCGCGATGGTCCCCGCCGCGGCGGCCGCCTGGCGCATGGCGCCCGCCTTCGGGCCCGGCGCGCTCCTGCCGCTCGTGGTCCCGCCGCTCGTCTGGGCGGCGGTGCGGCGCACCCGGGGCCGGGGCCGCTGGACCGCCGTGCTTGCCGCGCACGTGGCGCTCGTCCCCGCGAGCGTGCTGCTTGCCCTGATCCCGTCAACCGCGCCGGCGCTGTGGGGCGCGGCGGTGTGGGCCGGGCTGCCGCTGCTCGTGCATCGGGTCGCCGGCGGCCGCGCGGCCGGCGTGCTGCATGGCCTGCTGTGGGTGGCCGCGGCCTGGGCCACGTGGGGGACGCTGGTGGCCGTGGAGGGCGGCGCCGCATGATCCGGCCGTGGGCACTCCTCGCGCTGGTCGCGCCGCTGGCGGCGTGCACGCAGCCGGTGCCGCCGGGGGCGCAGGTGGCCGTCGTTCACCCATCCGGGGGCACGACGGTCGGCCCCGAGGCGGAACTGCTGGTGGCGGGCCAGGTCTGGGGCCCCGGCTTCCACAGCGAGGCCTTCGGCGGCGACGTGGGCATCGACCGGTGGTCGGTGCCGATGGGCGGGCTGGCGCTCACGGTGGCCGTGGACGGCCAGCCCGTGCGGCGGCTCCCGAGGAGGGCGGCGCTGCAGCGCGTGCGCCTCGCGGGGCTCGCACCCGGGCCTCACGAGATCACGGTCTCCGGCGGCGGGCTGCGCCGGCGCCTCGTCCTGCACGTGGCCGATCCGCCGCCGGTGCGTTTCGTGCCGGCACGGCGCGATGCGGCACCGCCCGCGCCGCCCCCAAGGGTGGCCGAGGCCCTCGCCCGCGCCGTCGGGGCGACCCGCCCGAAGCTCGTGCCGTGCGGCGACGGCGCCTTCCTGGCCGTGCGCGGCGGCCCCGAGGTGGAGGTCCACCGCCTCGGACCGGAGGGCCACCGGCGCTGGCGCTGGACCACGGCGGCGGTGGCGCGGCAGGCCGCCCGGCTCGGTCTCGAGATCGACCCCGCCCCCGGCCCGCTGGGCGTCCTATGCTTCGGCGAAGCGGCGGCGGTGACGGGACCGGCCCTGCGCGACGAAGGCGGCGGCCGCTACCGGGAGGGCCGCTACGCCGTGCTCCTGTCCGTACGGGAACCGATGCGGCTCGTGCTGATGCCGCCGGAGGGCGGCTGGCGGGTGCTCGACATGCATGGGCGGCTGGTGCGCAGGATCGCGCCCGGCACGGTGCCGGGGCGCGGCCGGGCCCTCGCCCGCCTCGGCGACGGACGGTGGTGGGTGCTGCTCGACGGGGCGCTCGCGCCGCTCGAGGACGGCCGCCCCGCGGTGGCGCTCCCCCTGCCGCCGGGAGAGGCCGCCCGGGCGCTCGGACGCCCGTTGCCCTATGCGGGGGAACGCATCCGGCCGGGATGGCACCTGGGCTCCGGCTGGCCGCCGCGGCTCGAGGCCCTCGACCCCGCGAGCGGGTCCGGGTCCTCCTACCTGGCGCTGGCGGAGCCCCCTGCCACGCTTCCGGTCCGGGGTCCGGAAGAAGCAAGCCACGAGGAGACGAGACCATGAGACTCATCCGCACGCTGGCACTGCTGGCCGCGCTGGGCGCCGCCATGCCGGCCGCCGCCCTGGAGCGCTTCAGCTACTGCGGCACCATCCAGCTCACGGGCGGGACGAACGGCCCCGGGGGAACGGCGATGCCGGCCATGCCGGCCCCGATGCCCATGTTCGGGAGCTATGTCGGGCCGACCGGACTCTCGCCCATGCCCCCGCGCACCTGCGCCTATGTGATACTGGGCGAGCCGAAGGACGGGCGCCACACGCCCGCGATCGTGGTCTGGTCCGACGTGCCCCTGCCGGTGATGGCCTATCACGCCGACATCTACTCCGACGCCGAGGGCATCTTCGGCCACCGCCAGAACCAGCCCTCGGACTACGAGCCCTCGGGGCTGGCGGCGCGCAACCGCGAGATGGAGGCCTACCTCGACGCCGCCGCCGGCGAGCCGGTGCTGAAGGCCGCGCTGGAGGCCCTGCGCGAGGGCAGGACCACGGCCGAGTTCGAGCGCATGCTGCCCGTGCCCGTGCCCATGGAAGGCGGCAGGACCTTCACCATGCCCGTGCGCTACCGGCTGACGGAGATCCGGGCCGACGCCGACTTCCCGCCCGAGATCGAGCGCCTGATCGCGCTCGGGCGCGAGCGGCGCAAGCCCCACAGCCCGGACTGGAAGCCGATCACCATCCCGTCCGGCTGGCTGCCGTGATGGTACGCAAGGCGGCGCTCGCTGCCGCGGCGATGGCGGCGCTCGCAGGATGCGCGGCTGCGGGCGCCGGCGGGGCCGTCCCTCCCGGCAGGGCCGCGGGGCCCTTCCCGGACGCGGCCTTCGCGCTGGTCCTGGACCGCGCGGCGCTCGAGGCTTTCCTCGCACGGCTGCCCGCCCCCGCCGCCGAACGCGTGCGCCAGGACCTGGCCGACGCGACCCTGCCCGCGGCCATCGCCTTTCTCGGCACCGCGCCCACCGCCGGCCACCGGGTGGAGATCCAGTCGGTGCGGGTCCGGCCGGGAGGGGTGGTCGAGGTCGTGGTCCGCCACGAGGCCCCGCCGTCCGACGCCCTCGTCGCGCAGGTGCTCACCTATCCGGTGGCCGTTGCGCCCGCGCCCGGGGAACGGCTGCCCGAAGGCCTCCGCGAGGTGCGCTTCCTCGCCCCCGACGGGCGGATCATCGCCCGCACGCGGCCCCGGGCAGGGAGCGGGCAACGGACGACAGGAGTGCAGCCCCAGCAGAGCCGGCGCTGAAGTCCCGCGGGGCCACCGTGCGAAGGCGCAACCGGCGCTGCCGCACCCGAGCGCATGAGGAGCGGCTCGCGCAGCCATCCTGCCCCGTCCCGTCCGACAGGCACACCCTCACCGGCATCGCGTCGACAGGACGAGGGAGCGCCGGCTCGCCGCTTCCGGCGCGGCTCAGCGGACGGCGGGCGGCTCCGCACCGCCAATGACGAGGACAGCCTCCGGCGCCGGCAGCCGCACCCGCCCCTTGAGCACCCACGCGCCGTCGGCGGGCTCCACGTGCACGTGCCAGGAGGCGGGCGGCAGCGGCGGGAGCGGCGCCTCGTAGACGCCGCCGTGCCCCTCGATGAGGAGCGTGCGGTCGTGGCCCGCACGCGTCGGATGAAGCAGGCGCACACGCAGCTTCGCGGGCGCGGCCCCCTGCAGCACCACCCGCAGCCGCCCGGCCGCGAAGAGGAGATCGGCCCGCACGCCCAGCTCGGCCGCGCGGCGCTCGCGCGCGAGCACCTTGTTGATGGCGAGCCCCGCGCGGTAGTAGTCGTCCACCACGAGGCCGTCGGCGGTCGTGGCGGCGATCCACACCGTGAGCAGGCCGGCGACCACGGATGCGGCCGGGATCGCGATCAGGAACCACGGCCAGAACTGCCGGTACCAGGGACGGTCCTCGCGCTCGGGCTCCATCACGGCTGCCATCCTGCCCCTCCCGGCCGTCTCCGGCCAGCTCCGCCCGGAGGCCGCGGCGCCGCCTGCGGCTAGCGCCGCGCCCCCGGCCCCAGGAAACGCGCCTCCTCCTCGCGCCGGATGCGCGCCTCGTCGGCGGCCTCGACCACGAAGCGGATGGTGGCGCGGCGCCCCGGCAGGCTCTCCGGGGGCACCTGCACCCGCGCGGCCACCGAGATCACGGCGCCGGCCGCGGCCTGCGGCCGGTCGTCCAGCACCACGCGCAGGCCCGGCAGGCCCTCGGCGGTGACGCGGTAGGTGTGGGGGCGCATGTCCTTGTTGAGGATCTTGAGGGTGTAGACGTTCTCGATCAGACCCTCCGGCGTCTCGCGGTAGAGCGCGTTGCGGTCGCGGATGACGTCCACCGCGAGCGGCGTGCGCGTGGCCACGGCCCACACCAGCAGCGCGCTGAGCGCGACGAGCAGGGTACCGTAGATGACCACGCGCGGGCGCAGGATGCGGGTGGGCCGGCCTTCGAGGGCGTTCTGCGTGGTGTAGCGGATGAGCCCCTTGGGGTAGCCCATCTTCTCCATCACCTCGTCGCAGACGTCGATGCAGGCCGCGCACCCGATGCACTGGTGCTGGAGGCCGTCGCGGATGTCGATGCCCACCGGGCAGACCTGCACGCACAGGGTGCAGTCGATGCAGTCGCCAAGCCCCAGGGCGCGGGGGTCGGCCCCGCGCCGGCGCGGGCCGCGCGGCTCGCCGCGGCGTGCGTCGTAGGAGATGACGAGCGTGTCGCGGTCGAACATGGCGCTCTGGAAGCGCGCGTAGGGACACATGTAGATGCACACCTGCTCGCGCAGGAAGCCCGCGTTGCCCCAGGTGGCGAAGCCGTAGAACAGGATCCAGAAGCTCTCCCACGGGCCGGTCGAAAGCGTGAGCGCCTTGTCCCACAGCTCGGTGATGGGCGTGAAGTAGCCGACGAAGGTGAAGCCGGTCCACAGGGCGAACAGCACCCACAGCGTGTGCTTGCCCGTCTTGAGGGCGAGCTTGCGCGGGGTCCAGGGTGCGCGGTCGAGCTTCATGCGCTGCATGCGGTCGCCCTCGACCTTGCGCTCGATCCACATGAAGACCTCGGTCCACACGGTCTGCGGGCAGGCATAGCCGCACCAGAGGCGCCCCGCCAGCGTCGTGAAGAAGAACAGCGCGTAGGCGGCGAGGATCAGCAGCAGCGCGAGATAGAAGAAGTCCTGGGGCCAGAAGACGAGGTCGAAGATGTAGAACTTGCGCGCCGGCAGGTCGAAGAGCACCGCCTGCCGCCCCTCCCACGGCACCCAGGGCAGCAGATAGTAGATGCCGAGCAGGGTCAGGACGCCTGCCACGCGCAGGCGCGCGAAGGTGCCGTGCACCTGGCGCGGGTAGATCTTCTGGCGCCGCGCGTAGAGCGCCTCCTCGACCTCGGGCGGCTGCGGCGGGTGTGTGTGCGCGCGCGCGGAAGCGCCCCGCGGGGCGGCCTTGGCGGGCTCGGCGGCCATCAGGGCTCGGGATGCTCGCGAGCCTTGCGCAGGCCTGCCACCACCAGCACGGTGATGATCACGATCGAGCCTACGACAGTGAACAGCGACAGGATCCCGATCCAGCTTCCGAAAAGAATCTTCAGCGCTTCCATCGGCAGGCCCTCCGCGGCATCAGCGCACGCCGGGCGGCGGCGCGCACGGGCGTCGGAAATAGCAGGTCAGCGCGCTCGAGGCCGACGTCAGCCCCCACAGCAGGAAGAAGCCCAGCGTGTAGGCGCCGAGGCGGTCCACCGGGCGCCCCAGGCACTCGCCCACCTCCAGGGGATCGAAGGCGGTGAACAGGCCCACGACCCCCAGCCCGGCGAGCAGGAAGGAGGGCCACAGCACCGAGGCGAGGCGCTGCACCAGCGGCAGCGCCCCGCCCGGCTCGTGGGGCCTGGCCGCCGGGGCGTTCACCGCTCCTCCCCCCGCCGGGACAGGCTCCAGACGTAGGCGGCGAGCAGGTGCGCCTTCTCCTCGCCGAGGAGCGCCCGGTGCGCCGGCATGCGGCCCTTGCGCCCGTTGCGGATCGTCTCCTTGATGGTGGCGGGCGAGCCGCCGTAGAGCCAGATGCCGTCGGTGAGGTTGGGCGCGCCCATGAGCGGGTTGCCCTTGCCGTCTGCACCGTGGCAGGACGCGCAGTAGGTCCGGTACTTCTGCCGCCCCGCCTCCACCAGCCTGGGGTCGGCCTGGCGGCCGCTCAGGCTCAGCACATAGGCGGCCACCTCCTCGACCCCCTGCTCGCCCAGCGTCTTGCCCCAGGCGGGCATCATGGCCTGGCGGCCGTCGAGGATGCTCTTCTTGATGCTCTCCGGATCGCCCCCCCAGAGCCAGTCCTCGTCGGCGAGGTTGGGGAAGCCGGGGCCGCCGCGCGCGTCGGAGCCGTGGCACACGGCGCAGTAGGTCATGAACAGCCGCCGGCCCGCCGCCATGGCCTCCTCGTCCTTCGCCAGCGCCACGATGGGCATGGAGGCGTACCTCTGGAAGATGGGCCCGTACTTCGCCTCGGCCCGCCGCATCTCCTCCTCGTACTGCCCGGCCGAGCTCCAGCCGAGCAGGCCCTGCCACTTGCCGAGCCCGGGGTAGAGCGCGAGGTAGACCAGGGCGAAGACGATGGTCACGTAGAACAGCCCCAGCCACCAGCGCGGCAGCGGGTTGTTGTACTCCTTGAGGTCCCCGTCCCAGACATGGCCCGTGGTCTCGCCCGCGGCCGCCTCGCCGGGGCGCGGCCTGGCCGTCCAGCGGATCAGCCACCAGCAGGCGGCGATGTTGCCCAGGGTGAGGACGATGATGTACCAGCTCAGCGCGTCACTCATGGCTGCCCCCCCTTGCCCGCGGCCGGGGCCTCGTCCTCCTCCAGAGGGGCCCGCGCGGCCGCCGCGAACGCTGCCTTACGCTTCGGGCTCCAGGCCCACAGGAAGATGCCGGCGTAGACGGCGATGAGCACCGCCGTCAGGAGCCCCCGCACCGTGCCGAGATCGAGCTCCATGGCGCTCACCTCCGCGACTGGATCGTACGCCCGAGGCTCTGGAGGTAGGCCACCAGCGCGTCGAGCTCGGTCTTGCCGGCCACCTCCTCCTTGGCCCTGGCGATCTGCTCGTCGGTGTAGGGCACGCCCAGCGCCCGCAGCGCGCGCATCTTGCGCGCGGTGAGCTCGCCGTCGAGCCTGCGCTCGGCGAGCCAGGGGAAGGGCGGCATGTTCGATTCCGGCACCACGTCGCGCGGATTGATCAGGTGCACGCGGTGCCACTCGTCGCTGTAGCGTCCGCCCACGCGCGCGAGATCCGGCCCCGTGCGCTTGGAGCCCCACAGGAAGGGGTGCTCGTAGACGAACTCGCCAGCGACCGAGTAGTGCCCGTAGCGCTCGGTCTCGGCGCGGAAGGGCCGGATCATCTGCGAGTGGCAGACGTTGCAGCCCTCGCGGATGTAGATGTCGCGCCCCTCGAGCTCCAGCGCGGTGTAGGGGCGCAGCCCCTCCACCGGCTGGGTGGTCTGGTTGAGGAAGAACAGGGGCACGATCTCCACCAGGCCGGCGACGCTCACCACCAGCAGGATGATGACCGCCAGCAGGCCGGTGTTCTTCTCGACTACCTCGTGCGTGGCCATCGTTGCTGCCTCCGCTCAGGCGGCCTGGGGCACGGGCGCCTCCGCGGGCCGCGCCCCCGAGACCGTCTTCCACACGTTCCAGGCCATGAGCAGCATGCCGCTGAGGTACAGCACGCCGCCGAGGAAGCGCACCGTGTAGTAGGGGTACATGGCCTTGAGGCTCTCGACGAAGCTGTAGGTGAGGGTGCCGTCCTCGTTCACGGCCCGCCACATGAGGCCCTGCATCACGCCCGCGATCCACATGGCCGCGATGTAGAGCACGATGCCGATGGTGGCGAGCCAGAAGTGGGCCTCGATGGCCTTGATCGAGTGCATCTGCTCACGCCCGAACAGCCGCGGCAGCAGCGCGTAGACCGAGCCGATCGTCACCAGACCGACCCAGCCCAGCGCGCCCGAGTGCACGTGGCCGATGGTCCAGTCGGTGTAGTGCGAGAGGGCGTTCACCGTCTTGATGGACATCATCGGCCCCTCGAAGGTCGACATCCCGTAGAAGGACAGCGACACGATGAGGAAGCGGATGATGGGGTCGGTGCGCAGCTTGTGCCACGCCCCCGAGAGCGTCATGATGCCGTTGATCATGCCGCCCCAGGAGGGTGCGAGCAGCATCAGCGAGAAGACCATGCCCAGCGACTGGGCCCAGTCGGGCAGGGCCGTGTAGTGCAGGTGGTGCGGGCCCGCCCACATGTAGAGCGAGATCAGGGCCCAGAAGTGCACCACGCTCAGGCGGTAGGAGTAGACCGGGCGCCCCGCCTGCTTCGGGACGAAGTAGTACATCATCCCGAGGAAGCCGGCGGTGAGGAAGAAGCCCACCGCGTTGTGCCCGTACCACCACTGCACCATGGCGTCGATGGCGCCGGCATAGACCGAGTAGGACTTGAACCAGGAGACCGGCACCGCTGCGCTGTTGACCACGTGCAGCAGCGCGATGGTGAGGATGAAGGCGCCGTAGAACCAGTTGGCGACGTAGATGTGCGGGGTGCGGCGCCTGGCCAGCGTCCCGAAGAAGACGATCGCGTAGGCGACCCACACCACCGTGATCAGGACGTCGATGGGCCACTCCAGCTCGGCGTACTCCTTGCTCGTGGTGTAGCCGAGCGGCAGCGTCACGGCCGCCAGCACGATCACCGCCTGCCAGCCCCAGAAGGTGAAGGCCGCCAGCTTGTCCGAGAACAGCCGCACGTGGCAGGTGCGCTGCACCACGTAGTAGCTGGTGGCGAACAGCGCCGAGCCGCCGAAGGCGAAGATGACCGCGTTCGTGTGCAGCGGCCGCAGGCGGCTGTAGGTCAGCCACGGGATGCCGAAATTGAGCTCCGGCCAGACGAGCTGGGCGGCGATGAAGACGCCGACCGCCATGCCCACGATCCCCCACACCACGGTCATGATCGTGAACTGGCGGACGACCTTGTAGTTGTAGGTCTCTGCCGTCGCGCTGGTGCTCATGCTCTACCCTCCTGCGCGGCTGGGTTCGGGGCGGGGCGGCTCAGAAGCGCCGCCTCACCCCCCACGGTCACGACCCAGGGGTCGATCTGCACGTCGAAGGTGCCCGTCACCGGGTGGCTCGCCGTGGTGTCGATGTCGATCCAGCGCAGGTCCACGTTGGCGAGCCAGCCGCCACCGAGACGCAGGTCGGCCCCGAGCTGCAGGGCCACCCCCCAGGAGCTGTCGAGGTCCAGGGAGTTGCCGGCGAGCGCGCCCTTCTCCTCGATGTCGAAGAAGAAAGTGTAGTTGAGCCCGATGCCGGCGTAGGGGCTGAAGGCCGCCCCCGGCGCGAAGTGGTACTGGAGCGTCACCGTGGGCGGGAGCTGCTTGACGGTGGCCACCGTGCCCAGGGAGGCGATGCTGCCGGCACCCTTGATGTCGTGCTCGAAGGGCAGCGCCCCCAGCACCTCCACGGCGACCTTGTCCGTGAGGAACCTGCCGACCGCGATCGACAGCCCCGTGTCGCCCTCCACCGCCACCTTGCTGCCGGCGGCCAGCTTGGGTGGCTGCCCGGAGTCGTCGTTGGGCGCGATGTGGGTGATGCCCAGCCGGTAGAACCAGGGCCCGGCCGCCTGCGCGGTCGCCGCCGCCGCCAGAAGCCCCAACGCGCTCAGCACCGAAAGCCCTCGCCGATTCCGCATGCTCGCTTCCCCCTTGCGCCTGTGCGGCACTGGTTCTCGTCCGCGCGCGGGTGGGATCGGGGCACGGGCGGCCCGCGCCCCGCCCGTGGCGGTTCGAGAGGATGCCCGTTCCGCCGGGGGCAGTGATTGATATATGTCAATAACGAAACGCGGACGCGCTCAGGATTGGACACCGCGCCCCGGCATGCGCTCACGCACCGCGTCCGCAGCGGGAGGCCGGCGCGTGCTCGCCGGCGATCGCCTCCAGGCGCGCCGGATCGAGCAGGCGCACGAGCTTGCGCTGGGTGCGCAGCAGCCCCTCCGACTGGAAGCGGGTGAAGATGCGGCTGACGGTCTCCACCGCCAGGCCCAGGTAGTTGGCGATGTCGGTGCGGGACATGGCGAGGCGGAACTCCAGCGCCGAGAAGCCCCGTTCGGCGTAGCGGCGCGAGAGGCTCAGCAGGAAGGCCGCCAGCCTCCCCTCGGCACCCTTCTGGCCGAGCACGCCGAAGTGGGACTCGTCGCTGGCGATCTCGCGGCTCATGAGCCTGAGGAGCTGGCGCCTGAGCCCCGGTATCTCCGCGGTCAGGGGCTCGAGCTGGTCGAAGGGGATCTCGCACACGCTCGTGCGCTCGAGCGCCCGGGCCGAGAGGGGATGCACCCCTTCGCCGATGGCGTCGAGCCCCACCAGCTCCCCGGGCAGGTGGAAGCCCGTGACCTGCTCGCAGCCCGCCTCGTCCACCGCGTAGGTCTTGATGGCGCCCGAGCGCACCGCGTACAGGGCGCGGAAGGGCGTCCCCCGGCGGAAGAGGTGCTCGCCGCGCTCCAGGGGCCGGCGGCGGCGGATGATGCGGTCGAGCCGCTCGAGCTCCTCGCCGTCGATGCCCAGGGGAAGGCAGAGCTCATGGAGGGTGCAGCTGCGGCAGGCGACCTTGATCCTCTGGATGTCGATGACCTTGGGGCGGGACGGCACGGGAGCTCTCCCTGCGTTCGGTTGTTGTCATGGAGGCGTGGGTCGGCGCCGCGCACCCCCATTGGACAGGATTTTTCCGATCGAGGTCAATTATTGCCCGCGATCCAAACCATGCCCGATGTATGGCATGACCTTTGCCGCGCGTGCCGGGCCGCGTATGCTATGGCGCCGGCTGCTTCCTCGGGGGAAGAGACAGGTGGAGCCGCGCACCGCCACCGTGCGCCGCGAGACCCGCGAGACGCGGGTCGAGGTGACGCTGTGCCTCGACGGGGCCGGGCGCGCCGAGCTCGCGACCGGCGTGCCCTTCCTCGACCACATGCTGGACCAGACCGCCCGCCACGGCCGCCTGGATCTCGCGCTGCGCGCCGAGGGCGACCTGCACATCGACGCCCACCACACCGTGGAGGACGTGGGGATCACCCTCGGCCAGGCCTTCGCCGAGGCGCTGGGCGACAAGGCGGGCATCCACCGCTACGGCCACGCCTACGTGCCGCTGGACGAAGCCCTCTCAAGGGTGGTGGTGGACTTCTCCGGGCGGCCGGGGCTGGTCTACGAGGTGCGCTTTCCCCGCGCGCGTGTGGGGGATTTCGACGTCGACCTGATCCAGGAGTTCTTCCAGGGCTTCGTCAACCACGCCCGGGCCACCCTGCACGTGGACTGCCTGCGCGGCCGCAACGCGCACCACGTGGCCGAGACGGTGTTCAAGGCCTTCGGGCGCGCCCTGCGCGCGGCGGTCGAGCGCGACCCCCGCGCGGCGGGCGAGGTTCCCTCCACCAAGGGCACGCTCTGAGCCGCCGGTGGGCACCATCGCCGTCATCGACTACGGGATGGGCAACCTCCATTCCGTGGCCAAGGCCCTGGAGCACGTGGCGCCCCGGGCACGGGTGACCGTGACGGGCGACCCCGCGGCCGTGCGCCGCGCCGACCGGCTGGTCTTCCCGGGCCAGGGCGCCATCGGCCAGGCCATGGCCGAGCTCGCACGCACCGGGCTGGGCGAGGCCGTGCGGGAGCTCGCGGGCCGCCGGCCCTTCCTCGGCATCTGCCTGGGGCTGCAGGCCCTCATGGCCCGCAGCGAGGAGGACGGCGGCACCGCGGGTCTGGGGCTGCTGCCGGGCAAGGTGCGCCGCTTCCCGGAGGGGGCCCGCGACCCGCGGACCGGCGCGCGCCTCAAGGTCCCGCACATGGGCTGGAACCAGGTGCGCCAGACCCTGGCGCACCCCCTGTGGGCCGGCATCGCCCAGGACGAGCGCTTCTACTTCGTGCACAGCTACTACGTGGCGCTCGACCCGCCGCCCGGCCGCGTGGCGGGCACCACCGCCTACGGCCCGACCTTCGCCTCGGCGGTGGCAGGCGATGCCTGCTTCGCGGTGCAGTTCCACCCGGAGAAGAGCCAGCGGGCCGGCCTCAGGCTGCTCGAGAACTTCGCCGCCTGGGACGGGGAGGGCTGAGCGCCGGCGCCTTTTTCTGGTATATACAGGAAGGCGGACCCGCGGGGGTCCGCGCCGGAAAGAATGACAACGGCAACGGCGACCGACGAAGCCCGCCCCTCGAGCGCATCCCCTGTCCCCCGTTCCGTGCCCGCGGAGCCGTGACCATGGAGCTCATACCCGCCATCGACCTCAAGGACGGCAAGTGCGTGCGCCTGCGCCAGGGGCGCATGGACGACGTCACCGTCTTCGGCGACGACCCCGTGGAGGTGGCCGGCCGCTGGGTGGAGGCCGGCGCCCGGCGCCTGCACATGGTGGACCTGGACGGCGCCCGCGCGGGGCGTCCGGTCAACGCCGAGGTGGTCCGCCGGGTGGCGAGCGCCTTCCCGGAGCTCCCGATCCAGGTCGGGGGGGGCATCCGCGACATCGAGACCGCCGAGGCCTACCTGCGCGCGGGCGTGCGCTGGGTGATCATCGGCACCAAGGCCGTGAGCACGCCGCACTTCGTGAGCGAGCTGTGCCTGGAGTTCCCGGGCCATGTCATCGTCGGGCTCGACGCGCGCGCCGGCAAGGTGGCCGTGGACGGCTGGTCCAAGCTCTCCCACCACGACGTGGTGGACCTCGCCCAGCGCTTCGAGCGCGAGGGCGTTGAGGCCATCGTCTACACCGACATCAGCCGCGACGGCATGATGCAGGGCGTCAATGCCGAGGCGACCGCCGCGCTCGCCCGTGCGGTCCACGTGCCGGTGATCGCCTCCGGCGGCATCACCGGCCTCGACGACATCCGCGCCTTGTGCGCGGTGGCCGACGAGGGCATCGAGGGCGCCATCATCGGCCGCGCCCTCTACGAGGGCACCCTCGACCTCGCCGAGGCCCAGCGCCTGGCCGACGAGCTCTGCGGCGGCCGCGGCGAGAGCGCCGCCTGAGCCGCCCGTGGGGCTGGCCAAGCGCATCATCCCCTGCCTCGACGTGGACGCCGGCCGCGTGGTCAAGGGCGTGCGCTTCGTGGACATCCGCGACGCGGGCGATCCGGTCGAGATCGCGCGCCGCTACGACGAGCAGGGCGCCGACGAGATCACCTTCCTCGACATCACCGCCAGCCACGAGGGACGCGAGACCATGGTGCACGTGGTCGAGCAGGTGGCGGGCGAGGTCTTCATCCCGCTCACGGTGGGCGGGGGCATCCGCTCGGTGGCCGACGTGCGCCGCATGCTGGTGGCCGGCGCGGACAAGGTGGCCATCAACACCGCCGCCGTGCGCGAGCCCGAGCTGGTGCGTGCGGCCGCGCGCGCGGTGGGCTCGCAGTGCATCGTGGTCGCCATCGACGCCAAGCGCGTCTCCGGCCCCGGCGAGCCCCCGCGCTGGGAGGTCTACACCCACGGCGGGCGCCGGCCCACGGGGCTGGACGCGGTCGAGTGGGCGCGCCGCATGAACACCTACGGCGCGGGCGAGATCCTGCTCACCAGCATGGACCGCGACGGCACCAAGGAAGGCTTCGACCTCGAGCTCACCCGCGCCGTGGCCGAGGCGGTGGAGGTGCCGGTGATCGCCTCCGGCGGCGTCGGCACCCTCGAGCACCTGGCCGAGGGCATCCTCGAGGGCGGGGCCGACGCCGTGCTCGCCGCCAGCATCTTCCACTTCGGCGAGCACACGGTGGGCGAGGCCAAGCGTTATCTCGCCAGCCGCGGCATCGAGGTCCGCCTCTGAGGCCCGCGCCTGCCGGCGCCTGAGCCGGGTCAAACGGCCCGACCCCCGGGTTCGCGCTATACTGGGTTGCCGGCGCGGCGACGGCCGGCTCCCCACGGCAGCCCCATGGCGACGCGGCAGGCAGTTCAGGACGGCTGGCTCGAGGCGGTCCGCTGGAACGAGGCGGGCCTGGTGCCGGCCATCGCCCAGGACGCGGCCAGCGGACGGGTGCTGATGGTGGCCTGGATGAACCGCGATGCGCTCGCCGAGACGGTGGCCACCGGGCGCGCCGTCTACTGGTCGCGCTCGCGCGGACGGCTGTGGCGCAAGGGCGAGGAGTCCGGCAACGTGCAGCGCGTGCGTGAGGTGCGCCTCGACTGCGACGGCGACGTGATCCTGCTCCAGGTGGAGCAGGCGGGCGGAGTGGCCTGCCACACCGGCCGCGAGAGCTGCTTCTACCGGGTGCTGCGTGACGGGCACTGGGAGACGGTGGAGCCGGTCCTGCGCGATCCCGCCGAGATGTACGGGGGCGGGGCCTCGTGAGCGAGGTGCTGGCGCGGCTGGCCGAGGTGCTGGAGGCGCGCAAGACGGCCTCGCCCGAGCGCTCCTACGTGGCGAGCCTCTACGCCGGAGGCACGGACGCCATCCTGCGCAAGATCGGCGAGGAGGCGGTCGAGCTGGTGCTGGCGGGCAAGGGCGGGGATGACGCGGCCGTGGTGCACGAGACCGCGGACCTGTGGTTCCACACCCTCGTGCTGCTCGCCGCCCGCGGGCTCGGGCCCGGGCAGGTGCTCGCCGAGCTCGAGCGGCGCTTCGGCACCTCGGGCCACGAGGAGAAGGCGCGGCGGGGCGGCTGAGCCCGGCCCCGCCCAGGCGAGCGGGCCGCCGGCCCGCCGGAGAGTGAGGCCATGTTCGGATTCAAAGAGCTGCTCATCATCCTGCTGATCGTGCTGGTGCTGTTCGGCGCCAAGCGCCTGCGCACCCTCGGCTCCGACCTCGGCAGCGCCATCAAGAACTTCCGCAAGGCGGTGCGCGAGGGCGAGGAGGAGGGCGCGGCCGCGGCCAAGGAGGCGACGGGACGGCTGGAGGCGCAGGACGAGCGCGTCATCGACGCCGAGGTCACCCACAAGGAGAAGGACCGCGCCTGAGCGGGGCGCGGCCGCGCCGGCGCCCCGCCGGTCCCGACGGCCATGTTCGACGTCGGCTTCGCCGAGATCGTCCTCGTGATGGTGATCGCGCTGCTCGTGGTCGGGCCCGAGCGCCTGCCGCGGCTCGCGCGCACGGCCGGGCTGTGGCTGGGCAAGGCGCGCAGCTTCGTGCAGTCGGTGCGCGAGGACATCGAGCGCGAGCTCGCCGCCGAGGAGCTCAAGCGCGTCATGAGCGACACCGGCCAGCTCGGGGAGGAGGTGCGCGCGGTGCGCGAGATCATCGAGGAGACCGACGCGGACCTGCGCCAGGCCACCGCCATGCCCGCCCGCACGGACCGGGGTGAGACCCCGGCAGAAGCGCCCGCCACCGCATCCGGCGCCGGACCCCAGGCCCCCGCCCTGAGCGGGCCCGGTGCGCCGCAGGCGGCCGCCGGCGACGGAAGCGAGGAGGATGGCCGCCGCTAGCCCGCCCGGCCCCGAGGTGCCGGAGGAAGACCACGAGCAGCCCTTCGTCGCGCATCTGCTCGAGCTGCGCGACCGCATCCTGCGCAGCCTGCTCGCGGTCCTGCTCGCCTTCCTCGCGCTCGCCCCCTTCGCCGACGAGCTCTACGAGCTCTTCGCGCTGCCCCTGCTCGCCCAGCTCCCGGAGGGCAGCCAGATGATCGCCATCGGCGTGGCCTCGCCCTTCCTCGCCCCCTTCAAGCTCACGGCGGTGGTGGCGCTGGTGCTGGCGCTCCCCTTCGTGCTGTACCAGGTCTGGGCCTTCGTCGCCCCCGGCCTCTACCGCCACGAGAAGCGGCTCGTGCTGCCCATCCTGGTCTCGAGCACCGCCCTCTTCTACGCCGGGATGGCCTTCGCCTACTTCGTGGTCTTCCCGCTCATGTTCGCGTTCCTCACGGCCACCGGCCCCGAAGGCGTGGCCTACATGCCCGACATCAACGCCTACCTCGACTTCATGCTGATGCTGTTCGTGGCCTTCGGGGTCGCCTTCGAGACACCCGTGGCCACCGTGCTGCTGGTCAAGGCGGGCGCCACCACGCCCGAGCGCCTTGCGGCCAAGCGGCCCTACGTCATCGTCGGGGCCTTCGTCGTCGGCATGCTCCTGACCCCGCCCGACCCCATCTCGCAGGTCATGATGGCCGTGCCCATGTGGCTGCTGTTCGAGCTGGGGGTGCTGCTCTCGCGCCTCATGGGCCGCCGCGCGGCAGAGGCGGAGGACGCGGAGACCACGGGGGAGGAGGCCGCGGCCCGCGGGGGCCCCGCGACGCCCCCCGCCGCGCCCGCGCCCGCCGGCCCCGAGGGCCCGCCGACGCCGCCTGCGCCGCCCCCGGACTACGTCCCGCCCACGGAGGCCGAGCTGGAGGCCGAGCTCGACCGCATCGAGGCCGAGGAGGAATCCGAGGACGAGGAGGCCGGCGAGGACGAGCCGCCGCGCGACGGGGACGCCGGCGGCGGCTCCGGCACGCCGCAGCGGTGACCCGTGGCGCAACCTTGGGGACCCGGCGCGGTCAGAGGCCAGGGAGGCGCCACCGCCCGCTCAGACCCCTTCTGGTTCGCCACCGCGGTACGCCTGCTCGCCGCGCCCTGAGCCGCGCCCCATCCTCCCCAATCCGTAGGGCCGGCTTCCAGCCGGCCCGGGCGCGGCCCCTCCCTGTGGGGCCGGCTTCCAGCCGGCCCCACGGCGCGGCTGGAAGCCGCGCCTACGTCACGAGGGCGGAACGGGATGGCGACAGGCGACGCTCGCAGGCACTGCGGCGCGGATAGACCCCTGCGCAGGGCTCCGGAAGGGGAAAGCGCAGCCCCGGTGCCGGCCGCCTGCGTATTCCTCCCGCACGCGCCCGAGGCAGCGCTCGATGACGGCGGCCTTGCCCAGGACGACGTCGTCAGCCATGCAGGCGGCCCCGGCGGCGCACATCGGCCAGGATGCCGGCACGCGCCCCGCTCAGCCGGGCATATTCGGAGGACATGCGGCCTTCCAGAAATTCCAGAAATTCCAGCGCGGTGTCCGATCCGGCCGGCGGATACAGGCGGCGGCCGCCCGCCAGCACCTGCATCCAGAGCACGGGGCTCGACCCGGCGAGATCCACCACATCCACGTCCCGATCCAGCCGCGCCGCGAGCGCCTGCGCGAGCCGATCGCCCCCGGCGCCTGCGCCCTCATGGCCTCCATTGCCCATGCCATCCATTCTAGCCCCCGGCCTCGCTGGCGCGGGCCTCGTCCAGCAGCACGCCGATGGCGCGGAGCGCCTCGGGACCGTCCCAGTCGATGGCGCCGTAGACGGCGTAGCGGATGCGTCCGTGCGCATCGAGGAGGTAGCTCGTCGGGAAGGCGAAGACCTTCCAGCGCCTGAGCGCCGCCCCGTCGCGGTCGAGCAGGATGGGAAAGCCCACCTGCACCTTCTCGCTCAGGAAGCGCCGGATGGTCGCCTCGTCCTCGCCCATGTTGACGGCCACGATCTCGAAGGGGCGGCCCGCCATGCGCCGGCGCAGCCGCTCCATGGAGGGCATCTCGTGCACGCACGGGGGGCACCAGGAGGCCCAGAAGTTCACCAGCACCACCTTTCCGCGCACGTCGGCGAGCGCGAGCCGCCCGCCGCCGAGCACGGGCAGGTCGAGCGGGGGCGGAGCCGGATCGCCCCGGTAGGGGCGCAGCATGCGTCCGGCGCGCGAGGGTGCCGGGGCGGCGGTCTCGGCCAGCGGCGGCGGCGTGCGCGCTCGCGCCGTGGCGGCCAGCAGCCTTCCGGCCGCATCCAGCATGGCCGGCAGCAGACCCGCCGCCCGGCGCTCGAGCGGCGTGGCGTCCGGACGGAAATGGAAGCGGTCGCGCACCCCGGGCAGGGCCCAGCGCCAGACCGTGCTGCCGCCCGCCTCGAGGTGGCCGAGCAGGGTCTCCAGCCGCCACCACCAGGGCGAGAGCGTGGGCTGGATCACCACGAGGCCGAGGTTCGTGGCCCGCGCCACGGGCAGGTAGGCGGCCTCCGCCCCCGGCTCGGGCGTCTCCACGTAGAGATTGGGGTGCAGCAGGATCGCGCCGGCGAGAAGGGCCTCACCCGGATGCGCCGCCTGCCACAGCCGCGCGCCGGCGAGCGCGAGCGCCGCCCCCTGCGCCGAGGCCACCAGCAGCACGTGCCGCGACCGCCCCGCCGCGGCCTGGATCAGGGCCTCCACGTCGGCGGCGGGCACCTGGCGCAGCCCCGTGGGGCCGACCGGCAGGAAGCGCGCGGCCAGCAGGTCCGGCACCCACACCTCCGGCCCCCGCGCGGCCAGCGCCCGCGCCGCGGCGAGCTGTCCCGCGGGCAGCCCCCGCTCGCTCGGCAGCCACAGGTAGAGCCGCCCGTCGTCGGGGCGTGCCGGCCCGAAGCGCGTCACCGCCACCGTGGCCTCGCCGTCGAGCGCCACCTCCAGGGCGGACGCTGGCCAGGCCAGCGTGGCGAGGAGCAGCCAGAGCGCAAGCCGCGTGGTCATCGTCTGCCGCCTCTCCGGCCGCGAGCGTATCATGCCTGCCGGGCGGCCGCCGCCCGCGGCCGCGCGGAGGGGAGCGGTGAACCTGAGCGAGCTGCGCTACGTGGTGGCGCTCGCGCGCGAGCGGCATTTCGGCCGCGCCGCAGAAGCCTGCTTCGTCACCCAGCCCACCCTGAGCGTCGCCGTGCGCAAGCTGGAGGAGGAGCTGGGCGTGGCGCTCTTCGAGCGCCGCCGGGGCGAGGTGGTGCCCACGCCCGCGGGCGAGCGCGTGGTCGCCCGCGCCCAGCGCGTGCTCGAGGAGATCGAGCGCCTGCGGGCCGAGGCCGAGGCCGCCCGCGACCCGCTCGCCGGCCCCCTGCGCGTGGGCGCCATCTATACCGTCGGCCCCTGCCTCATGCCGCGCCTCATACCGGCGCTGCGGCGGGCGGCCCCGCGTATGCCCTTGCTCATCGAGGAGGGCTACACGGCGGAGCTGGCCGAGCGCCTGCGGGAGGGTGCGCTGGATGCGATCGTGATCTCCGAGCCCTTCGCGCTGCCCGGCGTGGCCACGGCGCCGCTCTACGAGGAGCCCTTCGTGGTGGCGGTGCCCGCCGGCCACCGGTGGGCGCGCCGGCGCAGCGTGCGCGCCGCCGATCTCGCCGGGGAGGAGCTGCTCCTGCTCGGCCCCGGCCACTGCTTCCGCGACCAGGTGCTCGCCCTGTGCCCCGAGTGCGGGCGCACCGCCGAGCCGGGCTCGCTCGCGCGCAGCCTCGAGGGCGCCTCGCTCGAGACCATACGCCACATGGTGGCCTCGGGCGCGGGCGTGACGGTGCTGCCGTGCAGCGCGGCGGCGTTCCCCGCGGGCGAGCGGCGGCTGGTGGCGGTGCGCCCCTTCGCGCGCCCGGCACCCGCGCGGCGCGTGGCGCTCGCCTGGCGCGAGAGCTTCCCCCGCCCCGAGGCCGTCGAGGCCCTGATTGAGGCCGCGCGCCGCGCCGCCCCGGCCTGCGCGCGCCCCCTCGACACCTGACGCGCCCCGCCCACCCCACCTGCCGCTTCCCC
>JALSJE010000042.1 GCA_026989495.1 Gammaproteobacteria bacterium
CGTCCATACCATCTGAAAAATTAGAGAACGGTCTGAAAAATCCGATTTTTCAGACCTTTCCCGCGGCCAGGGACGGCCGCGGGACGGCCCATGCACAGGGAAGTGCATGACGATAAACGAAAAACCGAAATGGCCCGCGAAGCACTGTCACCGGTGCAGAGGGTTACAACGTGGTTCGGGAACCGGCGGGGCCGCCACCCCTCGGGTGTCGTGCAGGCCGGGGAAGGCGTCACAGGTGCCGGTCGAGGCCGTGGGCCTTGAGGCCCCAGGCGAAGAGCGCGGCGATGCGGGTGTTGGAACGGCGCAGGCGCGCGACCAGCGTGGCAAGCACGTGCTTGAGCAGCCGGTAGCCGAGTTCGGGACGGGCGTCGAGGAAGCGCTCCAGGGCGCCGGCGGGGATGCGGGCGAGCTCGGCGTCGGTCACGGCGACGACGCTCGCCGAGCGCGGCCCCGGATGGAAGAGCGCCATCTCGCCGAAGACCTCGCCGGGGCCGAGCTCGGCCACGCCGGGCCGGATGGCGTGGCCCTCGTCCACGCTGACGCGCGTGAGCACGCGCACCTGGCCCGTGAGCACCACGAAGACGCTGTCGCCGGGCTCGCCCTCGCGCACGACGGTCTCGCCCTCGGCGCAGCGCACCCGCTCCCAGACCTCGCCCTCGCGGAAGTCGGGGTGGGTGAGCAGCTCGGTGAGCGGATCGCGCCGGTCGGGCACGCCGGATGCCTCCCGCCTCGCCCCGTCCGCCATGCTACCATCGCCGGCCCGTCCCGGAGCGAGGCGCACGTCGCGTTTTCCCGATGGCCCGCCGAGGCACCTTGCGCATCGTCGCCGGGCGCTGGCGCGGGAGGGCGATCCCGGTGCCGCCGGCGCCTGGGCTGAGGCCCACGCCCGTACGTCTGCGCGAGACCCTGTTCAACTGGCTCGGCCCCGGGATCGAGGGCAGCCGGGTGCTGGACGCCTTCGCGGGCAGCGGGGCGCTGGGGCTCGAGGCGGCCTCGCGCGGGGCGGCCTTCGTGCTCATGCTCGAGCGCGACCGGCGCGTGGCGGCGCATCTGCGCCGCCAGGTCGAGGCGCTGGGGGCGGGCTACGCGGTGCGGGTGGTGGCGGCGGACGCGCTTGCCTGGCTGCGCCGGCCGGCGGAGGCGGCGGGCGGGCCCTTCGACGTCGTCTTCCTCGATCCCCCCTTCGCGGCGCGCCTCATGGCGCCGGCGCTGGTGCGGCTCGCGGCCGGCGGGTGGCTCGCGCCGGGCGGGCGGGTCTACGGCGAGCAGCCGGCCCGTGCCCCGCTGCCGGAGCTGCCGGCCGGCTGGCGGCTCCTCCGCACGAGCCGGGCCGGCGACGCCCTCGGCTGGCTGGCGGAAGTGGCGAGGGATGTGTGCTGACGGCCGGCTACAGCTTCACTGCGATCCCTAACGAGACGAAGCGATCGCCGGGGCCGCCGACGGGCAGGCCGGCGCTGAGGTCGAGCTGCACGTGGGGGTGCGGCAGCCAGGCGAGCCCTGCGTCGGCCGTGGTGGCGGGCCGTCCGCCCCCGCCCAGGGGGATGTCCGCGTAGAGCTCGACGAAGCCGCCCCAGGCGGGGCCGTGGGCGAAGGCGGCGCCCATGGCCGGTTGGAGGCGCGTCTGGCGCTCGCCGGCCTCGACCGTGGTGGCGAGCTGGAAGGCCCCGAAGAGGCCGGTGTTCCCGGACAGGTCGCGCTCCCACAGAAGCGCGGCGAGCGGGGCGAGCCGCCCATGGGGGGCCGAGAGGTAGCCGAGCGCAGAGAGGCGTAGGCCCGGCCCGTCGCGCAGCCGGCGCTTGACGCCGATGAGGGGTGTCGCCGTTTCCCGGCGTTTGCCCTCGGTCGCCTGGATGCCGTCCCAGAGCAGGTTGAGCTCGGTGCGGGCGTCGAGGCCCGTGCGCAGGTTGAGCTGCGGGGCCGTCCAGGTTCGGGGCGGACCATGGTCGACCTGGATCCCGCCTTCGATCTGGAGCGTGCCGGGCGCGACGGTGGCCGTGCCCGTGCTGAAGCCGGGCCGGTCGGGGACGACCGGTTCCGCCCACACCGGTGCCGAAGCCGCGCAGGCGAGGATCAGGGCCGGGAGCGGCTTCGTCCGGCGCTTGCCGCACGCCGCGGGCGCTGCGGGCGGCTGGCGGGGCGAGCTCACCGTACGTCTCCACCGTCAGACCCGGAACCGGCTCACCAGCCCCTTCAGGTCCGCGGCCATGCGGGCCAGGTCCTCGCTGGCACGGGCCGTCTCCTCGGCGCCCCGTGCCGTCTGCTGCGCCATGTCGTTGATGTGCACGACGTTGCGGTTGATCTCCTCGGCCACGGCGGACTGCTCCTCGGCCGCCGTGGCGATCTGGCTGGACATGTCGGTGATGCGGCCGACGGCCTCGGCGATGGCCTCCAGGGCCTTGCCCGAGCGGGCGGCGTCGCCGACGACCGCCTCCGACAGCTCCCGGCTGCGCACCATGACCTCCACGGCCTCGCGCGCGCCCGCCTGGAGCCGCTCGACCATGCTGCGGATCTCCTCGGTCGATTCCTGCGTGCGGCCGGCGAGGGTGCGCACCTCGTCGGCCACCACGGCGAAGCCCCGGCCCTGGTCGCCGGCGCGGGCGGCCTCGATGGCGGCGTTCAGCGCGAGGAGGTTGGTCTGCTCGGCCACCCCCCGGATCACCTCCACCACCGAGCCGATGGTCTCGCTGTGCTTCTCGAGGGCCTCGACCTTGTGGGCCGTCTCGCCGAGCTGGTCGGCGAGCGCGTCGATGCGGGCCACGGCCTCCCGCACCACCGCCGAGCCCTCGGCGGTCTGGCGGTTCGCCTCCGTGGCGCTTTCGGCCGTCTGGGCGATGTTGCGCGCCACCTCCTGGACCGTGGAGGTCATCTCGTTCATGGCGGTGGCGAGCTGCTCGGTCTCCTTCTGCTGGTCCTGGACCGTCTTCCGGGTCTGGCCCGTCACGGCCGACATCTCCTCGCCGGCGGCGGCGACCTGCTCGACGGTCTGGAGGATGCTCGAGACGAGCTGGCGCTGCGCGGCGATGGCGTTGTTGAGGTCGTTGGCCATCTGGCCGAGCTCGTCCTCGGAGCGGTAGGAGACCATCCCCGTGAGATCGCCCTGGTCGAGCCTGCCGAGCACCTGCCGCACCTCGAGCAGCGGCCGGCGGATGCTCCGGACGAGCTGCCAGCCCAGCGCCGCTGCGACGAGGAGGCCCGCCACGATGAGCGTCACCGTCAGGCTGCGCATCTCCGCGTAGGCCGCCTGCGCGTTGTCGAAGCGGCGTTTCGCGCGCCGGACCTGGTAGTCGGCCAGCTCGTTGATGGCCTCCCGGGCCTCGCGGAAGGCCTGCAGCGCAGGGCCATAGAGCACCCGCTCCGCCTCCTCGACCTTGCCCGCGCGGCTCAGCGGCAAGACCTTGCCCTCGATGAGCGCCAGGTAGCGTTTCCAGGCCGCCGCGTAGGCGTCCATCAGACGCCGCTCCTCGTCGCTCAGGCGCGACTGGCGGTACTTGGCCTCGTTGCGCTTGAGGCGCTCGAGCTGCTCGCGGATCCTGGCCTCGTGCACCGCCTGGCGCTCCGGCTCCATCAGATGGCGTCCGACGCGGTCCCGGACGCGGTAGAAGGAGGCCTTCATGTCGTCGACGGTCTCCAGGGGCACGAGCTCCTGGGTGTAGAGGTTCCGGACCCGCTCGTTGATCGCGCTCGCCTGATGCAGGCCGTAGAGGCCCGAGGCAAGCAGCATGGCGATCAGCACGCCAAGCACCGAGCCGAGCTTCATGCCGACCGGCCAGTCCCGGAAGCGCCTGATCTTGGCCATCGCCGTTCCCTCCCCTGTCGCTCCTGTGGGATTTCGGTCGCCTCTGGGCCCCCTATCGGCCGGGGGGGGGAGCT
>JALSJE010000043.1 GCA_026989495.1 Gammaproteobacteria bacterium
TGGAACAGGGCCCAGTCCTCCAGCCAGGGACGGGCCGCGCGGAGGAAGTCCTCCCACGCCGCGCGCAGCGGCGCGGGCGCCCCGCCCTCGAAGCGCGCCCAGGCCTCGTCCAGCCAGTCCGCGTCCGGCGGCGCCCCGTCGTCCGCCTCGGGGCCGAGGCCCTCGGCAGCGGCCGCGGCGCGGCTCACCAGCGCCGGCTCGCCGGCGTGGGTGGAGAGCGCATGGTACGGGGAGCGGTCGGCGTGCACGGGCGCGAGCGGCAGCACCTGCCACACGGTGAGGCCCCCGGCGTGCAGCCAGTCAAGAAAGTGGTGCGCGGCCGCGCCGATGCGGCCCTGCTCACCCGGACCCGGCAGCGAGGTCGGGTGCAGCAGCACACCCGCGCGCCGACGGTCGAGCACGGCCCTGGCCGCGGCCTCGTCCACCTCAGTCCGGCGCCGCCTCGCCCGCGCGCCGCATGACGCCGCCGAGCTGGGGACGGCCGCGGCCGTGGGTGAAGACATGGCCCAGGTGCTCGGGCGGCTCCAGCCCCATGAGCTGGTAGAGGTTGGCCAGGTGCATGCGGAACAGCCGCTCGAAGTCGCTCACGGTCTCGGCCGGGTTGTAGTCGCCGAACCACCAGAACCAGTCCGAGCCCTCGCACACGCCGAGCTGGCGCAGCAGGCGCTCACGCCGCGCGGGGTCCTGCACCGCCCCGGCATGGGCGTCCCAGGCGCGCTTGGCCTCGATCAGCATCTCCCAGCCGCGGTTCTTGTCGGGATCGCCGATCCAGGTCGAGAGCGTGCCGTAGACCCAGCTCCCCGCGACGAAGCCGTCCAGCGGCTCGGCCGCCGGCCCCGCCTCCAGGCACTCGGTGAAGGTGGCGAGCGCGATCCGGGGGTGCTCGGCCAGCCGGCGGTAGAGGCCCTGCAGGAACCAGTAGCCGTTCTCCGGATAGTGCTCCCAGGCGTTCTCGCCGTCGAGGATGATGGGAACCACGCCGCCCGGGCGCTCCGCGGCGATGCGCTCCAGGTGATGGACGAGGTCGCCCACCGCGTCGTCGGCATGCCAGCCCGAGTAGGTGAAGCCGATGAGGTCCGAGAGGCCGTCGTCGCGGAAATAGCAGGCGAGCGTCCCGTCGCGCAGCCGCCAGGGGCGGTAGAGGTGCCCGGGCGAGGCCTCCAGGCCCGCGCGCGCGAGGCTGTGGCGCAGCACCCCCTGCCCCGAGGCCGCCCACCGGAAGCCGAAGGCCTCGAGCAGGCGCAGGGCCTCGTCGCTCACCGCCCCCTCCGAGGGCCAGCATCCCACGGGCTCGCGCCCGAAGCAGCGCGTGAAGACGGCGCGCCCCGCCGCCAGGTGCCAGCGCGCGCGCTCGAGCCCGCCCGGGTAGCCCTCGGCGTGCGGCAGCGGCGCCTCGGGCAAGGCCTCCCGCGCGCTGGCAAGATCGAGCAGCAGCGGGAGGATGGGGTGCGCGTAGGGGCTCATGGCGAGCTCCACCCGCCCCTGCCCGGCCAGCGCACGGTAGCGCGGGATGATGCCTGCGATCAGCTCCCCCAGCAGGGTGAGGAGCTCGCGGCGGTCGTGCAGGCTGAAGCTCGCCTCCTTCTCCAGCAGGCGCCGCGCACGCGGGTCGCTGCGGCGGACGGTCTCGCCGAGCCAGGCGAGGTGGTACCACACCAGCAGGTCGGCGAGGTACTGGTCGTCCACGTAGCCGAGCCCGTCCGGGTGCTCCAGCAGCCAGCGGCCCATCTCGGCCAGCCGCGCATAGGGCGGAAAGCGGCGGATGAGACGCGCCTCGTTGGCGCGCAGGCAGGCGCGCACCAGGTCGGCGCGCGGGGCGATGGCCGTGGGCAGGGCCGGCTGCGCGAGCGCCGCCAGCAGGGGGTCGCGCAGCGCGCGCTCGCCGCGCAGGAAGCCCTGGATCTGGACCGCATAGTCCTCGAGCCGCTCGAGCAGCACCGGGGCGAAGTTGACCACGGCGCGCGCACGCGGCTCGGCCTCCAGGTGCGCGGCCATGTCCACGTAGTCCTTGACGGCGTGGAGATAGGTCCAGGGGAGCTGATGCTCGCCCGTGGCGTGGTCGCGGTAGTCGGGCTGGTGCATGTGCCAGCACAGCACCACCCGCAGGGCGGGCTCAGCGGGCATAGTGCAGGCGCTGGCCGAGCATGTCGGGCGTGACGAGCACGACGCCGCCTTCGGTCACGTGGAAGCGGCGCGCGTCCTCCTCGGGATCCTCGCCGATGACGGTCCCTGGCGGGATGCGGCAGCCCTTGTCGATCACGGCGCGGCGGATGCGCGCGTTGCGGCCGATGTCCACGTCCGGGAGCACCACCGAGTCCACCACCTCGGCGTAGGAGTGCACGCGCACGTTGGAGAACAGGAGCGAGTGGCGCACGGTGGCAC
This sequence comes from Gammaproteobacteria bacterium, assembly GCA_026989495.1. Classification (GTDB taxonomy): domain Bacteria; phylum Pseudomonadota; class Gammaproteobacteria; order S144-34; family S144-34; genus S144-34. Next base: position 2,383 of record JALSJE010000043.1, read on the forward strand.
CCGAGATCACGCAGCCGCCCGAAACCATGGAGTCGATGGCCACCCCCCGGCGCCCGGGCTCGTCGAAGACGAACTTGGCCGGGGGGAGCTGCTGCTGGTAGGTCCAGATGGGCCAGTCCTCGTCGTAGAGGTTGAGCTCGGGGGTGACGCCGATCAGCTCCAGGTTCGCCTCCCAGAAGGCGTCCACCGTGCCCACGTCGCGCCAGTAGGCCTGGGCGCCCTTCTGCACGTCGCGGAAGGGATAGGCCATGACGCGGTAGCGCTCGATCACGGACGGGATGATGTCGCGCCCGAAGTCGTGGGTGGAGCCGGGCATGTCGGCGTCCTTGATGAGCTGCTCGAAGAGGAAGGGCGTGTTGAAGACGTAGATCCCCATGGAGGCGAGCGCGAGCTCCGGCCTTCCCGGGACGGGCTCCGGCTCGGCGGGCTTCTCCGTGAAGCGCACGATGCGCCCCTCCTCGTCCACGGACATGACGCCGAAGGCGCGCGCCTTATCGAGCGGCACCTCGATGCAGCCCACCGTCAGGTCCGCCTGGCGCTCGACGTGGTGGGCGATCATGGCGCCGTAGTCCATCTTGTAGATGTGGTCGCCGGCGAGGATGAGGATATAGCTCGGGTCGTGGGTGCGGATGATGTCCAGGTTCTGGTAGACCGCGTCCGCCGTGCCGGCGTACCAGGAGGTCTCGATGCGCTGCTGCGCAGGCAGGATCTCCACGAACTCGCCGAACTCGCCGCGCAGGAAGCTCCAGCCGCGCTGGATGTGCACGATGAGGGAGTGCGCCTTGTACTGCGTCAGCACGCCGATGCGGCGGATGCCCGAGTTGACGCAGTTGGAGAGCGGGAAGTCGATGATGCGGAACTTGCCGCCGAAGGGCACCGCGGGCTTGGCCCGCCAGAGGGTCAGGTGCTTGAGACGCGACCCGCGCCCGCCGGCGAGGATCAGCGCCAGGGTCTCGCGCGTGAGCCGGCTGACGAAACGCGGGTCGTCCTGATAGGCGGCCATGCCGGGCCGTCTCCTCCCTCATCCACCAAGGCGTGCCCCGCGCCGGCGGCCCGGGGCCGGGCCTATGTTACCATCCCGGCTCCGCGCCGGCCGGGCTGCCGGCGCCGTCCGGAGCCGCCCATGCCTTCCGCCGAGCCGCCCCTGCAGGCACCCCTGGCGGCGGACATCCGCCGCCTCACGGAGGCGCGCCACCACGACCCCTTCGCGGTCCTGGGGCCGCACCTGGAGAACGGCCGCAAGGCCGTGCGCGCCTTCCTGCCCCAGGCCGAGGCGGCCTGGGTGCTGGACGCCGGCGGCGAGCCGCTGCCGATGGCGCGCGTGGCGGGCACGGCCCTGTTCGAGTGGCGCGGTCCCCCGGGAACGGTGCCGGAGCGCTACCGGCTGCGCTGGCGCGAGGCGGACGGGACCGAGCGCGAGGCCTGGGACCCCTACTGCTTCCCGCCCCTCATCCCGGACTTCGACCTGCACCTGCACGCCGAGGGCCGCCACCGCCACGCCTGGCGCTTCCTCGGGGCCAACCGGCGCGAGGTGGACGGCATCGAGGGCGTGCTCTTCGGCGTGTGGGCCCCCAACGCCGAGCGGGTGAGCGTGGTGGGCGACTTCAACGCCTGGGACGGGCGGCGGCATCCCATGCGCGTGCGCGGCGGCACGGGCGTGTGGGAGCTGTTCGTGCCCGAGCTGCCGGAGGGCGCGCTCTACAAGTTCGAGATCCGCAGCCGTGCCACGGGGACGGTGCTGCTCAAGGCCGACCCCTACGGCCGGCGCTTCGAGCTGCGGCCGGCGAACGCCGCCGTCGTGAGCACGCGCAGCGCCCATCGCTGGGGCGACGAGGAATGGATGGCCGCCCGCCGCGGCTGGGACTGGCAGCACGCGCCGGTCTCCATCTACGAGGTGCACCTCGGCTCCTGGCGCCGGCGGCCCGACGGCGGCTTCCTCGGCTACCGCGAGCTGGCCGAGCGGCTCGTCGAGCACGTGAAGGCGCTCGGCTTCACGCACATCGAGCTGCTGCCCGTCACCGAGCACCCGCTGGACGCATCCTGGGGCTACCAGACCACGGGCTTCTTCGCCCCCACCGCGCGCTACGGAGACCCCGACGGCTTCCGCGCCTTCGTGGACCACTGCCACCGCCACGGCATCGGCGTGCTGCTCGACTGGGTGCCGGGCCACTTCCCCCGCGACGGCCATGCGCTGGCCCGCTTCGACGGCACCGCCCTCTACGAGCACGAGGATCCGCGCCGCGGCGAGCACAAGGACTGGGGCACGCTGATCTTCAACTACGGCCGCAACGAGGTGCGCGCCTTCCTCATCTCGAGCGCCGTCCATTGGCTGGAGGAGTACCACCTGGACGGGCTGCGCGTGGACGCCGTGGCCTCCATGCTCTACCTGGACTACTCGCGCGGGCCCGGCGAGTGGGTGCCCAACATCTACGGCGGGCGTGAGAACCTGGAGGCCATCGACTTCCTGCGCGAGCTCAACGGCGTCACCCACGGCGACCATCCGGGAATCATCATGGTGGCGGAGGAGTCCACCGCCTGGCCGCAGGTGACGCGCCCGGCCTGGGTGGGGGGGCTGGGCTTCTCCATGAAGTGGAACATGGGATGGATGCACGACACCCTCCACTACCTGCGCCACGACCCCATCCACCGCCACTACCACCACGACCGCCTCACCTTCGGCCTCATGTACGCCTTCGCCGAGAATTTCGTGCTCCCCTTCTCCCACGACGAGGTGGTGCACGGCAAGGCCTCGCTCCTGCACAAGATGCCGGGCGACGACTGGCAGCGCTTCGCCAACCTGCGCCTGCTCTACACCTACCAGTGGACCTATCCGGGCAAGAAGCTGCTCTTCATGGGCAACGAGTTCGCGCAGCGCGGCGAATGGAACCACGACGCCGAGCTCGAGTGGCACCTGCTCGAGCACGCCCCGCACCAGGGCGTGCAGAAGCTGGTGGGCGACCTCAACCGGCTCTACCGCGAGCTCCCCGCCCTGCACCGCCACGACTTCGAGCAGCAGGGCTTCGAGTGGATCGACTGCCACGACGCCGCCCAGTCCGTCATCTCCTATGTGCGCAGGGCGGGCGAACGGCTCGCCGTGGTGGTGCTGAACTTCACCCCGGTGGTGCGCGAGGGCTACCGGGTCGGGGTGCCGCGCGGGGGGCGCTGGCGCGAGGTCCTGAACTCCGACTCCGAGTGGTACGGCGGCAGCAACGTGGGCAACGGCGGCGGGGTGGAGGCCGAGCCCGTGCCCTGGATGGGACGTCCCTGGTCGCTGCGGCTCACGCTCCCGCCGCTGGCGGGGCTGATCCTCGTGCCCGAGCAGCCCTAGGCGAACTCGGCCAGGCGCACCGGCAGCCGCCTGGGCCCCCAGTCGCCGGGACGGGCCTCGAAGACCCCGGCGCAGGGGGTGCCGCAATCGGGGCAGCGCCCGTCCCCGGTCAGGCTCCACTCGGTGATGACATACCAGTCGCGCCCGATGAGCCTGCGCCCGCACTGATGGCAGAAGGTGCTCTGACCCTCCTCGTCGTGCACGTTGCCGGTGTAGGCATAGCGCACGCCGTGCTCCATGGCGATGCGCCGCGCCCGGCGCAGGGTCTGGGGGGGCGTGGGCGGACGGTCACGCATCTTCCAGTCCGGGTGGAAGGCCGTGAAGTGCCAGGGCACGTCGGGGCCGAGCTCCTTCACCACCCACTCGGCCATGGCGTGCAGCTCCTCGTCGGAGTCGTTGAGGCCGGGAATGAGCAGGGTGGTGATCTCCAGCCACACGTCGGTCTCGTGACGGATGTACCTGAGGGTGTCGAGCACCGGCTGCAGGTGCCCGCCCGTCACCTTCCAGTAGAAGTCCTCCGTGAAGCCCTTGAGGTCCACGTTGGCCGCGTCCATCCAGGCGAAGAGATCCCTGCGCGGCTCCTCGGTGATGTAGCCCGCCGTCACCGCCACCGAGCGGATGCCCCGCTCGCGACAGGCCCTGGCGGTGTCCACCGCATACTCCAGGAAGATGACCGGGTCGTTGTAGGTGTAGGCCACGCTACGGCAGCCGAGCGCCTGGGCCACGCGCGCGATCTTCTCCGGCGGGGCCTCGTCGGCGAGCGTGTCGGTCTCGCGCGACTTGGAGATGTCCCAGTTCTGGCAGAACTTGCAGGCGAGGTTGCAGCCGGCGGTGCCGAAAGAGAGCACGGGCGTGCCCGGCAGGAAGTGGTTGAGGGGCTTCTTCTCGATGGGGTCCACGCAGTAGCCGCTGGAGCGGCCGTAGGTGGTGAGCACCACCTGCCCGCCCTGGTTGGCGCGCACGAAGCACAGCCCGCGCCGGCCCTCGCGCAGCTTGCAGAAGCGTGGGCAGACGTCGCACTGCACGCGCCCATCCTCGAGGCGGCGCCAGTATCGGGTCGGCACGGTGTAGCGGGGATCGAACCGCTCGGCCTGCTCGCTCATGGCCCTCGTCTCCCACCCGCGCCGGCGCGGGCACGCTCGCGTCCTCTCCTGGAAACTCTGATCAATCCGCGCAGCGGATCGATCAGCGCTGAGGTGCTTCGCGGTACGTTTCTGGAAGGCCTGAAAAATCGCGGATTTTTCAGAGCTTCCTTCTGCAATGTGGGTACGCCGCCCGCTCCATGCAAGCGCCGGGCTTGAAATCGGGCGTTCGTGGCGCCACAAATGCGGCACGGGCGCCAGCGCGGAGGTTCGGCCATGGGCACCACGACCGCAGGAGTGCGCCGCCCCGCGGTGGCGGGGCTGTTCTACCCGGACGATCCCGCGGAGCTCGCCGCCGCGGTGCAGACCTTGCTGGCCACGGCCCCGAATCGGGAGGCGCCGCTGCCCAAGGCGGTGATCGCCCCCCACGCGGGCTATGTGTACTCCGGCCCCGTGGCGGCCTCGGCCTACGCGCCGCTCGCCCAGGGGCGCGGCCTCATCCGGCGGGTGGTGCTGCTGGGCCCCTCGCACCGGGTCCCCTTCCGCGGGCTGGCCGCCCCCAGCGCCGCCTGGTTCGAAACCCCCCTCGGCCGCATCCCCGTGGACCGGGAGGCCATCGCGGACCTCCTCGACCTGCCGCAGGTGCAGGTGCTGGATGCCGCCCACGCCCAGGAGCACAGCCTGGAGGTGCACCTGCCCTTCCTGCAGACGGCGCTGGGCGGGTTCCGGCTCGTGCCCCTGGTGGCCGGCGACGCCACCCCGCAGGAGGTGGGCGAGGTGCTGGAACGGCTGTGGGACGGGCCCGAGACGCTCATCGTCGTCAGCTCCGACCTCAGCCACTATCTCGACTACGAGACCGCGCGCCGCATCGACGCGGTGACGGCCCGCGCCATCGAGGCGCTGGAGCCGGAGGCCATCGGCTACGAGCAGGCCTGCGGGCGCACCCCCATCAACGGGCTGCTGTGGGTGGCGCGGCGCAAGGGGCTGCAGGCCCACACCGTGGACCTGCGCAACTCGGGCGACACCGCGGGCCCGCGGGACCAGGTGGTCGGCTATGGGGCCTGGCTCTTCCACTGAGGCGCGGCACGTCCCCGCCCCTCGTCTCGGCCCGCAGGCGCGCCGCACGCTGCTGGACATCGCCCGCCGCTCCATCGTCCACGGGCTGGCGCACGGCCGCCCGCTGCCGGTTGAGGCGGGGGCCTTCCCGCCGCCCCTGTCCGAGCCGGGCGCCGCCTTCGTGACGCTTCACCACGGCGGGCGCCTGCGCGGCTGCATCGGGAGCCTCGAGGCCCGGCGCCCGCTGGTGACGGACGTGGCCGAGAACGCCTGGGCCGCCGCCTTCCGCGATCCCCGCTTTCCGCCCCTGACGCCGGCGGAGCTCGCGGGGCTTGCGGTGCACGTCTCGGTGCTCGGCCCGCCCGAGCCCCTTCCCCCGGCCGCCTCCGAGGCCGAGGCGGCGGCCCTGCTGCGCCCCGGCATCGACGGCGTCATCCTGGAGGCCGACGGCCGGCGCGGCACCTTCCTGCCGGCCGTGTGGGAGCAGCTCCCGGACCCGGCCCGGTTCCTGCGCCACCTCAAGCTCAAGGCGGGGCTCCCGCAGGAAGGATGGTCGCCCTCCTATCGCCTGTGGCGCTACACCACGGAGTCCTTTGGAGAGGACGAGGACGGCTGAGGCAGAAGGCTCACGGCGTGGCCGGGATGCAGGTGCCCACCGAGCCCGGTCCGCAGGTGATTCCATCGGTCCAGATGGCCCGCTCGAGCACCGCACCCTCGAGCCGTGCGCCCGCGAGCGAGGCCCCGGTGAGGTCGGCGTAGTCGAGGCGGGCGCCGCGCAGATCGGCCCCCTCCAGCAGCGCGTTCTGGAGCCCGGCGCCCGTGAGACGTGCACCCTGCAGACGGGCCCCGGAGAGATCCGCTGCGCTCAGGTCGGCGTAGGCGAGATCGGCCCCGCCGAGGTCGGCGCCCGCCAGCTTGGCGCCGCGCAGCACGGCCTCCCGCAGCCGCGCCCCGGCGAGCTCCGCCCCGGCGAGGCGCGCCCCCGTGAGCCGGCATCCCGCCCAGTCCACACCGGGGCCCGGGGGGGCGGCGCACGCCGGCGCGGAGGGGGGTGGCGGCGGGTTCAGGGTGAAGACCCCCACCGCCAGCAGCGCCACCAGCCCGACGGTGAGCGCGGCCTGCGCCCGGTAGCGGGGACGGCTGCGGTAGCGCTCCCGCAGCGTACGGGCCCACAGGCGCCGGCCCTGCACCAGCGGCTCGGGCTCCGGCGCGCGGCGGTCGGGGCCGCGGCGACGGTCCCCCGGCACCGGCGCGCGCCGGCGGCGCCGGTCCTCCGGCCCCCGCTCGTCGGCGCGCAGGCGCGCCTGCAGCAGCCGCTCGCCGTCGGGCCCGGGGTCGCGCACCTCCTCCGGGACGAGCGCCGCCACCTCGCCGACGCGTCGCCAGGTCTCGCGATCCTGGCTCACCTCGTCGTCGAGCCGGATGCGGCCGAGCAGCACGTAGCGCCGCACCAGGCCCGTGACGTAGGGGCCCTGCACTCGCCCAGCCCGGCGCAGGTACCAGAGATTCCTGCCGCTCGCCATACGCCCCCTTCAGGCATGCAGCTTGCGTGCCGATCACCCGGCATGGTGAATTCTGGCACGGAGAGATGACGGAGCCACCGGGCATCGTCGCAGGACCCCTGCGCACGGCGGGGCTGGAGCTGGAGGCCGCCCGTCCCGCCGTGCTGCGCACCTGGCGTGTGGGCCAGGTGCTCGCGGCCCTGGTGAGCCGCACCGACGGGCCGGCCCGGGCCTGGCTGCGGATCGGCGGCGCCGAGGTGGCCGTGCGCACGCACGCGCCGCTCGCACCCGGCCAGTCCCTCACGCTGCGCGTGGCGAGCCTGCGCCCGAGCGTGGTGCTGGAGCCCGTGGCCCCGGAGGGCCGCGGCGCAGCAGGGCCCGGGGACGCGGGCAGGCTCCCGCCCCCGGTCGCCGCCGCCTGGCGCAGCCTGCTGCCCCGCCAGCGGCCGCTCGCCGAGGCCCTCGGCCGCGCGCCGGGCACGGGGCCCCGGGCCGCCACGGCCGGTCCCGTCGCGGCGGGCGGCCGCGCGACGGTGCCGCCCCCCGCGGCGGCCGTGCCCGAGGTGCGGCTCCCTTCCCTGGCCTCGCTCACCCGTCCGGAGGCGCTGGCCGCGGCGCTGGCGGCCTCCGGCCTGCTGCTGGAGGCCCGCCTCGCCCGCGGCCAGCCCCCGGCCCCCGGCGACCTCAAGGCCGCCCTGCTGCGGGCGGCGGCCGGCCTGCGGGCCGCCAACGCCTACTCCGCTCCGCCGGAACCGTCCGCCCGCGGCCCGTCGCGGCCGGCAGCGCCCGGAGGCGATGCGCCCCCGCCGCCCGCCGCCGGCCAGGCCCCGCCGTCGGACCGGCCGGGGGGGACAGAGGCTCCCCCGCGGGAGGCGGCTGTGCCGCGCGCGCCGGCGCCCCCCGTCACCTCGGATCCTGCCCCGGACCAGGGCAAGGCGGTGGAGGCCGCCCTGGCGCGCCTCGTCACGCGCCAGCTCGAGAGCCTGCCGCGCACGCCGGACGAAGGCCCGCGCTGGAGCGTGGAGCTGCCCGTGCGGCTGGACGACGGCCGCCTCGCCGCCTTCTGCCTGCGCATCGACGCGGACGGGGAGGGACGAGGAAAAGGCGGGTCCGGCATCCGCCCCTGGCGGGTGCGCTTCAGCCTGGCACTGCCCGACCGGGGCACCGTGCACGGCACGGTGCTGCTGCACGGCACGCAGGTGCAGGTCCGGCTGCAGGCCGAGCGCCAGGACACCGCCGCGGCCATGGCCCGGGCCACACCCCGGCTGGAGGCGGCCCTGCGCGCGCAGGGGCTCGAGCCCGCCCGCATCACATGCCGCGCCGGCCGTCCGGAGACCGATCCCGCGCGCCTGCATCCGCCCGCCCTGCTGGACCTGGAGGCCTGAGCCGCGATGGGGCGACGCAGGAACGGACCCGGCACCCCCACACGACGTCGCGCGGTGGCCCTGCGCTACGACGGCCGGGGCGCGCCCCGGGTCACCGCCACCGGCAGCGGAGCCACCGCCGAGCGCATCCTCGCCGTCGCCCGCGCCCACGGGGTGCCGCTGCACGAGGACCCGGCCCTGGCCGAGGCGCTGGCGGCCATACCCCTGGGCGAGGAGATCCCCCGGGAGCTGTACGTGGCCGTGGCGGAGGTGCTGGCCTTCGTGCTCCTCGTCCACGGCCGCGGCACCGATCCGGCGGTCGCCGAGCCCGGGGACCGGCACCCGCGCTAGCCGGCCCGGATATCGCACCGGGACCCCGGTTCGATATCCGGGCTAAAGGCCGGCGCCGATCCGCCGACAAGCGTGCCGATGGCCATCCTCGGTTTGATGCACGGCACGCGGCGGTCTAAGGTATCAGCTTATTGAGACCGCAAGCGCGCGGGCACCGGGAGAGCGGGCTCTCAGCGATGGCGATCGACACCCACACCGGGCGGGGCACCCAGGGGGCGTCCGGCAGCCACAGCGACGAGATGGCGCAGCTCCACCGCATGCGCCTGCTGGTGGTCGACGACGTGCCCACCAACCTCGCCCTCCTGCGCGCCCAGCTCGCCGCAGGGGGCTTCAGCAACGTGGTGACGGCCTCGGGCGGCGAGGAGGCGCTCGAGCTGCTTCGGCGCAGCATCGGCCCTGAGCGCCGCAGCAGCATCGACGCGGTGGTGCTCGACATCAAGATGCCGGACGTGGACGGCTACGCCGTCGCCCGCCACATGCGCGAGGAGGAGGCGCTGGCCGACATCCCGGTGGTGATGGTGACGGGCTACGACCGCTGGCAGGACGACACCATCCGCGCCGCCTACGAGGCCGGCGCCACCGACATCCTCTTCAAGCCCTTCCGCACCGCCGAGCTCATCAACCGCGTCATCACCGCCCTCAAGCTCAAGCGCGAGCGCGACCTCAGGCGCCAGCGCGAGCGCGAGCTCGAGGCCGAGCTGGCCGAGCGGCGGGTGATGGAGGCGCGCCTGCAGTACCTCGTGGCCCACGACGACCTCACGGGGCTGGCCAACCGCAGGCGTCTGGAGCAGGCGCTGGAGGTGGCCGTGCTCAACGCCCAGGCGAGCGGCAGGCCGGTCTCGCTCCTCTATCTGGACCTGGACCGATTCAAGCTCGTCAACGATATTGAGGGCCACGGGGCCGGCGACCGCAGCCTCATCCTGGTCGCCAACTGCCTGCGCCAGCACATGGAGCCGGGCCAGCTCCTGGCGCGCATCAGCGCGGACGAGTTCGCGCTGCTGGCCGAGGGGCTGGACCGCGAAGCGGCGCAGGCGCTGGCCGAGCGCCTGCGCCGCGTACTCGAGACCCTGCGCTACGAGAGCCGCGGGCGCAGCTATCCGCTCAGCGCCAGCATCGGGGTGGCGACCCTGGAGCCCGGCGTGCTCCTGCGCGCGGGCGAGCTCCTCGCCCAGGCCGACCAGGCCTGCTACGCCGCCAAGCGCGAGGGGCGCAACCGCGTGCACGTCTATGCCGAATCCGACGGCGTGCTCGCCGACATGGCAGTGGACAGCCACTGGGCGCGCCGCCTGCGGGAGGCGTTCGAGGCCGACGCCTTCGCGCTGGCCTTCCAGCCGGTGATACGGCTGCGCGACGATGCGGTGACCCACTACGAGGTCCTGATCCGCCTGCGCGAGCCCGACGGCGGGCTGGTTCCGCCCGGGGTGTTCCTGGCGGCGGCGGAACGTGCGGGCCTGGTGGCCCGGCTCGACCGCTGGGTGCTGGAGCGCACGCTGGCGCTGATCCGGACCCTGCCCCCGCGCCACGGGGAGACGGTCTTCAACGTCAACCTCTCCGGCCATACCCTCCGCGACCCGGAATTCGTTCCTTTCGTGCGCGAGGCGCTCGCGCGCAGCGGCGTGCCCGGCCAGCGCCTGACGCTGGAGCTCACCGAGACGGCCGCCATCGCCGACCCGGACCATGCCGAAGAGGTGATCGCACAGCTCCGCAGCCTCGGCTGCCGCATCGCCCTGGACGATTTCGGCAGCGGCTTCAGCACCTACAGCTACCTCAAGCGCTTCCCCGTGGACTATCTCAAGATCGACGGCGGATTCATACGGCAGCTCGCATGGGACACGGTGGACCAGGCGCTGGTGCGCTCCATCGTGGAGATCGCGCGCGCGCTGGGCAAGGAGACCGTCGCCGAGTTCGTGGGCGACGAGCGCACGCTGGAGCTCGTGCGCGGCTATGGGGTGGACTACGCCCAGGGCTTCCACCTGGGCCATCCCGAGCTCACGCTGCCCGGGGCCGAGCCCGACGGCACCTAGCCGGAGACCGGGCTGCGCCCGCGGCCCCAGGATCAGGAGGCGCGGGCGGCGCGGGTGGGGGACGCGGTCGCGGCCTTCCCGCCGCCGCGCCCGTGCAGCATCAGGATCAGCCGGGCCTCGCCCGCCGTGAGCCCGCACTCGGCGACGAGCCGCTCCAGCCCCGCCCCGTTGCGCACGAGGCGGATGGCATGGTCGTAGGCGCGCTCGCCGGCGTGGACGAGCTCCATGCGGTCCTGGCGCTCGGCGAGCCGGCGCAGGCCCTGCTCCAGGCCGAGCATGCGCCGGTCCGTGCCGGCCGCGCCGGCGCACAGCGCGCCCACGGCCTCGCGCAGCTCGGCCGCGGCGGTCTCCAGCGTGGCCAGCCGCCGGCCGAGGCGCCGCCAGGCCCAGACCAGGCCCGCACCGCCCACCAACACGAGCAGGGCGGCCGCGGCCAGGGCGAGATGCAGCGGCTCAGGCGCGGTGAAGAGCTCGGCGGGGCTCATGCGTACTCGTCCACGTGGGGCCTGCCGTCGTCGTCTTCCTCGCGGCGGCGCGGTGGCGGGGGAGACTTCCGGGGCCGGCGCTGTCCCCCGCGCTCCCTGCGCTCGACCCGGGGCGGCTGGTCCCGCAGCGGCCAGGGCGGCAGCACCGGTCCGATGCCGTCCGTCTCGGCCATGCCCCGATCCTCACCGCACCATTCCCGCCTGGCTTCAGAAGCCGAGGCCACCGCCGGCGGCGTCGTCCTCGATGATGCGCCGCAGGTCGATCAGGATCAGCAGGCGCCCGTCCAGGTGGGCGACCCCCTGCAGATAGGGCGCGGCCTCCTCGCCCTGCACCATGGGGGCGGTGTCGATGTCGGAACGGCGGATGTCGACCACCTCGGCCACGCTGTCGACCACCATGCCGAACACCTGCCCGTCCACCTCCACGATCACGATGCGCGTCTGCTCGTCGTGCTCGGCCGGCGGCAGGCCGAAACGCCGGCGGGTGTCGATGACGGTGACCACGTGCCCGCGCAGGTTGATGATGCCGAGCACGAAGTCGGGGGCGCCGGGCACCGGCGCGATCTCCGGCACCCGCAGCACCTCCTGCACGTTCATGACCTCGATGCCGTAGGTCTCGCCTGCCAGGTGGACCGTCACCCACCGGCTCGGTGCTTCGGCGGGCGCGGCCTCCTGGGCCTGGATCTCAAGCTCACGGGCTGGCTCGCTCATCGGCGACTCACCTCCCCCTTCCGATCGGGGCGTGCGCCGGAAACCGGACGCGCACGCCCTTTGCCACATCTCTATGCATCGTCCATGCCAGCAGATTCCTTGAGCCCCCGGGCCAGCCAGGCCCGCAGCCGCACCGGGTTGAGCACCAGGCAGGGTGGCGTGCGGCCCACGCCCGCGAGCCAGGGGCGCACGGGGTCGGGACGCCGCCAGCGCACCGCGGCGTCCGTGAGGAGGACCGGATCGCCCACGCGCGCGCAGGCCAGCGCCCAGTCCCCGTCCAGGCGCACCAGGAAGCCCGCCCGCCCGCCGGCACCCGCCACCGGCCAGCGGGCCCGCGGCAGCACCACGCGGGCGAGGTCCACCACCGCCAGCGTCCCGCCCGCGCGCCGCATGCGGCCCAGCAGCCACGGGGGCTCGCCCCGGCGCGGGCGGCGCGCCCGGCCGCTCCACGGCAGCACGGCCTCGATGGCCGCCTGGGGCAGCGCCACCTGCACCCCGCCCGCCTCCATCAGCAGCGCCGGCACGGCGCGCCCGGACGGGCCTGCCCCCCCGTCTGCCGTCGGGGGGGCCTCCGGCCCGAGCAGGGTCTCCAGGTAGCTCCCCAGGGCCTCCGCCTCGGGCAGCAGCGCCCGGACATCCGCCGATGTGCCGCTCATGCCCTCGCCTCCTTCATCTGCGCCGGCGCACCGGGCGCCTGCCCGCGGCCGGCCAGCAGGTCCTCCAGCAATGCCGCATAGGCCTGGCTTCCGCGCGCCATGGGCGCGATCTCCGGCAGCGCGCGCCCGGCGCGGCTCGCCTCGCGGAAGCGGGTGTCCACCGGGATCACGCCCCGCCACACCCGCGGCCCGTAGCGTGCGCGCAGGGCCTCCAGGGCCTGGGCCCCTGCCCGCGTGCGCCGGTCGTGCAGGGTGGGCACGATCACCCAGGGGAGCGGCGCGCGCCGCGAGCGCCCGACCATGGCGAGCGTGCGCTCCATGCGTTCCAGCCCCTTGAGCGCCAGATGCTCGGTCTGCACGGGCACGATGAGACGCTCGCAGGCGGCGAGCGCGTTGACCATCAGGATGCCCAGCATGGGCGGACAGTCGAGAAGCGCGTAGTCGTAGCGATCGGCCACGGCGGCGAGCGCCCGTCGCAGCACGAGCCCCATCCCCTCCCGTGCCCCGAGCTGGCGGTCGAGGGTGGCCATGGCCGTGCTCGCACGCCACAGGGCCAGCCCCTCCGGGGCCACCGGCACCGCCAGGCCGCGCGGATCGGCAGCACCTTGCTCGCCGGGCGGTACGAACAGGCCGTACACGCTGGCGCCGGCCGCCTCCGGGTCGCGGCCGAAATAGGCCGTGAGCGACCCGTGCGGATCGAGGTCCACGAGCAGGGTCCGGCAGCCGGCGCGCGCAAGGAGGGCCCCGAGGCTGACCGCCGTGGTGGTCTTGCCCACGCCGCCCTTCTGGTTCGCGACCGCCCACACCCTCATGGGCGACCTTCCTGCGTCGCACCCGCCTCGAGCCGGGCGCGCAGCGGCGCGTCGGCAGGCAGCTCCCGGCGCTCCGGCCCGTCGAGCACCACGACCACCACACGGCGGTTGCGCCGCCTGCCGGCGGGCGTGGCGTTGTCCGCCACCGGATGGTGCTCGCCGTAGCCCACCGCCATGAGCCGCCGGGGGTCCAGCCCCAGCCGCTCGAACAGCCGCACCACGCTCGCCGCGCGCGCGGCCGACAGTTCCCAGTTCGAGGGATAGACCGCGTTGCGGATGGGGACGTTGTCCGTGTGGCCCTCGACCCGCACCGGGTTGGGAAGATCCTTGAGAAGGGCCCCCAGGCGCTCCAGCACCGGCATCGCCTCCGGCGAGAGCCGGGCGCTCCCGCTCGGGAAGAGCACGGCCGCGTCGATCTCGATGTGCACGCCGTCGGGGCGGTTGGCCACCCGCACGAGCCCCCTGTCCAGCAGCGGGCGCAGGGCCCGCGACACCCGGCGCGCGAGGCGCTGGCGCGCGTCGCCGGCGAGCTCGCCGCCGCCGGGCTCGCCGTCGAGGCCTGCCGCGGGCAGGGGCGGCAGCGCCAGGAGGGCGTCGGGCTCGAGGGCGATGCGCGCCAGCCGCCCGACCTGGATCGGCTCCATGCTGCGCGCGGGCGCCCGGAAGGCGGCCTCGAGCGCGTCCGAGAGCACGCGGTACTTGCCCTCGTTGACCGAGGAGATCGCGTACATCACCACGAAGAAGGCGAACAGCAGCGTGATGAAGTCCGCATAGGACACGAGCCAGCGCTCATGGTTCTCGTGCTCCTCCTCAGCGCGCCGGCGCGTCATGGCCCTTCACCACCTCACTCGAGAAAGCCCTGCAGCCGTGCCTCGATGTTGCGCGGATTCTCGCCCTCGGCGATGGCCACGATGCCGTCGAGCACCATCTCGCGCCCGCGCCCGCGCCGGCGCGCGATGGCCTTGAGCTTGTTCGCCACGGGCAGGAACAGCAGGTTGGCGAAACCCACGCCGTAAATGGTGGCCACGAAGGCGGTGGCGATGCCGGGCCCGAGCCGGCTGGGGTCGGCCAGGTTCTGCATCACGTGGATCAGGCCCATGACCGCCCCGATGATGCCGATGGTGGGGCTGTAGCCGCCCATGCTCTCGAACACGCGCGCGGCGGCGAGCTCGCGCGTCTCCAGCGTCTCGAGCTCCACCTCCATCACGCTCCGGATGGCCTCCGGCTCGTTGCCGTCCACGAGCAGCTGCAGCCCCTTGCGCGCGAAGAGGTCCGGCTCCGACTCGGCCGCGCCCTCCAGCCCCAGCAGCCCTTCCTTGCGGGCGACGTTGCTCCAGCCCACCACCTTGGCGATGAGGGCCTCGGCATCCAGCGAAGGCGGACGGAACACCCACGGGAAGATCTTGAGCGCATGCAGGAACACGGGCACCGGCGTCTGCAGCATCACCGCCCCGAGCGTGCCTCCGCCCACGATCACGAAGGCCGTCAGCTGCACCAGCGAGGCGGCATGCCCGCCCTCGAGCAGGTTGCCGCCGACGATGGCGGCGAACCCGACGAGCAGGCCGACGATGCTCAGCAGGTCCATGGGCTCTCAGTCTCTCCCTCGAACGGGATGCACGGGCCATGCCACCGCCTCAGTGGATGCCGTTGGCCAGCGCAGGGCCGATCTCCTCCAGCGGCAGGACACGGTCGGCCAGCCCCGCCTCCACCACGGCCCGCGGCATCCCGTAGATGACGCAGCTCGCCTCGTCCTGCGCCCACACGGTGCCGCCGCGCGCCTTGAGCCGGCGCGCCCCCTCGCGCCCGTCGGCGCCCATGCCGGTCAGCACCACACCCAGCGTCTCCGCGCCGCAGGCCTCGGCGGCCGAGGCGAGCGCCACGTCCACGCTCGGCTTGTAGTGCTCATCGGGTCGGGGCGACCGCAGCCGCACCCGTGCGGCGCCACCGTGGCGCTCGAACCAGAGCTGCCGCCCTCCCGGTGCGAGCAGGACCTCGCCGGGAAGGATGGGGTCGCCATCGCGCGCCTCGCGAACGCTCAGGGCGCACAGCCCGTCGAGGCGCTCGGCGAAGGGGCCGGTGAAGCTCGCCGGCATGTGCTGGATCACCACCACGGGGGCGGGGTAGCCCGCCGGCAGGGCGCGCAGCACGCGCTGAAGCGCCATTGGGCCGCCCGTGGAGCTGCCCAGCACCACCAGGCGCCAGCGGCCGCGGCGGGGTGCAGCCGGGGGAATGACCGGGCGTGGGGCGGCAGGACGCGCCGGCGCGGGGGCCGTGCCGGCACGGCCCGGGACGGTGGGGGCGTGCGTCCCGGCCGGCCGCCGGGCCGCGAGCGCCAGCACCCGCTCGCGCAGGATCCGGCCCGCCTCGGCCTGGTCGGGGGCCAGGTCCTGCAGCCTCTTGGGCAGGAAGTCGGCCGCGCCCGCCTCCAGCGCATCCAGCGTGGCGCGCGCGCCCTCGTGGGTGAGCGAGGAGAACATGAGTATGGCCGTGGGGGCCTCGGCCATGATGCGGCGCACGGCCTCGATGCCGTCCATGACCGGCATCTCCACGTCCATGGTGATGACGTCGGGCCGCAGCCGGCGGGCAGCCTCCACCGCTTCGGCGCCGTCGGCGGCGAAGCCCGCCACCTCCAGCCTGGGATCGGCGCGCAGGATCTCGGCGATGCGGCGCCGGAAGAAGCCCGAGTCGTCGACGATGAGGACGCGCGCGGCCATGCGGCTTCCGGCTCCCTCCCGGGCGTGCGGCCTCAGCGTCGGTGCGCGTAGGCGCGGAGCAGGCTCGGCACGTCCAGGATGAGCGCGATGCGGCCGTCGCCCGTGATGGTGGCCCCGGCGAAGCCAGCCAGCCCGTGCAGCAGCGTCCCCAGGGGCTTGATCACCACCTCCTCCTGGCCGAGGACCTGATCCACCACGAAGCCCACGCGCTGGTTGCCCACGTGCACCATGACCACCTGGCCCTGCCGCTCAGCCTCGGCGGTGTCGGCGTCCGGCGCCAGCCAGTGGTGCAGGTAGAAGAGCGGCACGGCCTTGCCGCGCACCCGCACCACGAGCTGGCCGTCCACCACGTTGGTGCTCGCGTTCTCCATCTGGAAGATCTCGGCCACGTTGGACAGCGGCATGGCGAAGCGGCGCTCGCCCACGATCACCATGAGCGTGGGCAGGATGGCCAGCGTCAGCGGCAGCTTGATGCGCAGCTCCGTCCCCTCGCCCGGAACGGAGTGGATCTCGATCGCGCCGTTGAGCTGGGCGATGCGGTTCTTGACCACGTCCATGCCCACGCCACGGCCCGAGATGTCCGAGATCTCTTCCTTGGTCGAGAAGCCCGGCGCGAAGATGAGGTTGAAGGCCTCGTGGTCGTCCATGCGCGCGGCCGCGGCCTCGTCGATGATCCCCTTCTCCACCGCCTTGCGCCTGAGCGCCGCCGGATCCATGCCGCGCCCGTCGTCGGAGATGGTGATGAGGATGTGGTCGCCCTCCTGCTCGGCCGAGAGCACCACCGTGCCGGCGCGCGGCTTGCCCTTGGCCTCGCGCTCGGCGGGCGGCTCGATGCCGTGGTCGACTGCGTTGCGCACCAGGTGCACGAGCGGGTCGGCCAGCGCCTCGACCAGGTTCTTGTCGAGGTCGGTCTCCTCGCCGCGCAGCTCCAGCCTGACCTCCTTGTCGAGGCTGCGGGCGAGGTCGCGCACCACCCGCGGGAAGCGCCCGAAGACCTTGCGGATGGGCTGCATGCGGGTCTTCATGACCGCCGCCTGCAGGTCGGAGGTGACGAGATCCAGGTTGGCCACCGCCTGGGAGACGGCCTCGTCGCCGATGCTGGAACGCAGGGTGGCGAGGCGGTTGCGCACCAGCACGAGCTCGCCCACCAGGTTCATGATCTCGTCGAGGCGGCGCGTGTCCACGCGCACCGTGGCCTCGCCCGCGGGCTGGCCCGCCGGCCGCGCGCGGCCCTCCTCGCCGCCGCCCTCGCCTCCGGGCGGCCGCGACCCGCCGTCGCCGCCGCGCCCGGCGCCCTCCGGCCGGCCCCCGGCCCGGGCGGACGCCTCCGCGGGACGGGCCTCGGGCGCCGGCGCCGGGGCCTCGGCCGGTGCCGCGGGGGCGGAAGCCTCCGCGCCCGCCACCTGCCCGGCCGGCACCCCGCCGTGGCGGCCCGGCCCGTGCAGGGCATCGAGCAGGCGCTCGAACTCCTCGTCCGTGATCTCGTCGCCGCCCGGGCCCGCCTCCAGCACAGGTGCCTCGCCCCGGGCCGCCGCCCCGGGCCGCGCCGGCTGCTCCATCGCCTGCTGCGCGCCCGCGCGTCCCTGGAGCTCGTCGAGCAGGCGCTCGAACTCCTCCTCCGTGATCTCGTCCCCGTCGCCGGAGGAGGCCTGCGCGTCCGACGGCGGCTGCGGCCCGTCCGCAGGCTGCTGCGCCGTCGCGGGCTCCGCCTCCGCCCCGCCCCCCTCGGGTGCGGCGAACCCGACGAGACGCTCGAGCAGGCCGGTGTCGGCGGGCTCCGGCATCTCCCCCGCCTTGACCCGCTCGAACATGACCTTGACCGCGTCCAGGGCCTGGAGCACGGCGTCCATCAGCTCCGGATCGACCCGCCGCTCGCCCTGGCGCAGCACGTTGAAGACGTCCTCGGTGCGGTGGCAGAGCTCCACCATGGGCTCCAGCCCGAGGAAGCCGGCCCCCCCCTTGACCGTATGGAAGGCGCGGAAGATCGCGTTCAGCAGGTCCGGGTCGTCCGGGCGCGTCTCCAGCTCCACGAGCTGCTCATCGAGCTGCTCGAGCAGCTCGCCCGCCTCCACCAGGAAGTCCTGCAGGATGTCGTCGTCGGCCGCGATCGTCATGTCCTGCCCTCCGCGCTCAGAAGCCCAGGCTGGCGAGGAGGTCGTCCACCTCGTCCTGCCCCTTGACCACGTCGCCGCCGTCGCAGCCCGGCACGTGCGGTCCGCTGGGCGAAGTTTTCCCTTCCGAAGTCTTACCTTCCGCAGCGTCCTTGCCGCCGGCGCCGTCGCCGCGGCGCGCCAGGCGCTGGCCGGAGATGCGCACGAGCTCGACCAGATTGCCCTCGACCTCCTGCACCAGCGTGATCACCTTGCGGATGATCTGGCCCGTGAGGTCCTGGAAGTCCTGCGCCATGAGCACCTCGGTGAGCTGGCCGCGCACGGTCTCGGCGTCCTCGGCCACACGGGGCAGGAAGGTGTCGAGCTCGCGCGCGAGCGCCCGGAAGGCTTCGGCGTCCATCCGGCGCGCGCGGAAGCGGCCCCACTCCTCCGCCAGCCGCCTGCCGTCGCGGGCGAGGCCCTCGGTCAGGGGCAGGCTGCGCTCGACCAGATCCATGGTCCTGTGCGCGGCCTGCTCGGTCATGCTGATCACGTAGCCGAGCCGCTCCTTGGCGTCCGGGATCTCCTTCTCGGCGAACTCGGCGATGCGGGCATCGAGCTGGAAGCTCTTGAGCGCCTCGTGCAGCTCCCGCGTCAGGCGCCCGAGCTCGCGGAACAGGTCCGACTCGCGCATGCGGGTCAGCTCGTCGAGCACCGCCTCCGCCTCGCGCTCCTCGCCTGCCTCGAGATGGGCTACCAGGGCCCGAGCCCGCTCGAGCCGGTCTTGGGCGTCCATCCGCTCCTGCTCGCTCACTTGTATCCTCCCCTGCCGTCAGGCTCAGCCCTGGGCGGTGGCCCCGAGACGCTCGAAGATCTTCTCGATCTTCTCCTTGAGGGTCTGTGCGGTGAAGGGCTTGACGATGTAGCCGTTCACGCCCGCCTGGGCCGCCTCGATGATCTGGTCGCGCTTGGCCTCGGCCGTGACCATGAGGACCGGCAGGTCCTTCAGCTTGGGATCGGCGCGCACCGCCTTGAGCAGGTCGAGCCCCGTCATGCCCGGCATGTTCCAGTCGGTGATGAGGAAATCGAAGTCACCGTTCTGGAGCATGGGCAGGGCGGTGGTGCCGTCGTCGGCCTCCTGGGTGTTGTTGAACCCCAGATCGCGCAGCAGGTTCTTGATGATGCGGCGCATCGTGGAGAAATCGTCCACGATCAGGATCTTCATGCTCTTGTCCAAGGCTCGCCTCCTCGACCGGCTTCGGTTTCAGTCTTCGCTGCGGGTCCACTCGGCCATGCGCGCGCGCAGGCGCACCAGGGCCTGGCCGTGGATCTGGCACACGCGCGACTCGCTCACGCCCAGCACCTCGCCGATCTCGCGCAGGTTGAGCTCCTCGTCGTAGTAGAGGGACATGACCAGCCGCTCGCGCTCGGGCAGCGAGGCGATGGCCTGTGCCAGGGCCTCGCGGAAGGCCGCCTCCTCGACCGCGGCGAAGGGGTCGTCGCCCTCGCTGCCGGGCTCGGACGGATCGTCGCGGCCGTCGCCGTCGTCGAGGCTGAAGATCCGGCAGCCGGCCGCGTCCTGGAGGATGCGGTAGTACTCCTCCAGGCTGATGCCCATGGCCTGGGCCACCTCCACGTCCCGCGCGTCGCGCCCCTTCTCGTGCTCGATGGCACGCATGGCCTCGGCCACCTGGCGAGCCTTGCGATGAACGGAGCGCGGCGTCCAGTCGCTGCGCCGGATCTCGTCCAGCATGGCCCCACGAACCCGTATCCCGGCATAGGTCTCGAAGCTCGCCCCCTGCGACGGGTCGTAATGGGTCGCCGCCTCCAGCAGGCCGATCATGCCGGCCTGGATCAGGTCCTCCACCTGCACGCTCGGCGGCAGCCGGCTGACCAGGTGGTAGGCGATGCGCTTGACCAGGGGCGCGTAGCGCGTGACCAGCGTCTCCTGGTCGAGCTGCTGCACCGCGGCATAGGCTGCGGGCCCGTTCACGGCGCCGCCCTCCCTGCCGGGGTCCACCGCCGGTGGTCCGGGCTCGAACGCGGCAGCAAGATCGAGCCTCCCCACCTGAGGGCGCTGCGGCGCTCCCCGCACCTGCGCGCTCCGCGCGCCCGTGTCCGCGCCGCCCTCCCTGCCGGGGCCGTCCCCCCCTCCCCGGCCCTCCCCCCGCTTGCGGGGGGAGGGTGAGGGAGGGGGGCGCAGGTGGTCTCGGCCAACCCTGCCTGAGAGCGCGCGCCG
>JALSJE010000044.1 GCA_026989495.1 Gammaproteobacteria bacterium
GAAGAAGGCCGCGGCGAGGAAGACGGCCGCGAAGCGCAAGACGCGCCGGCGCTGAGGCTGCTCCGGCCCGTGGGCGCGGCATCCGCCGCCCCCACGCGCGCCTGCGGGGACAGCGGAAACGCTGGGGGCGGCCCGGGCGGGCTCAGCCGGCGGCCCGTTCCCGGACGGATTCACCGGCGGGCGGCTCCACGAGGAGGGCGTCTTCCTCCGCGCCGGCGGATTGCGCCTCACGGTAGAGGTAGTCGCGGGTGAGGGGCACGGCGTCGCGCCGCCGGGCGAGCTGGATCTGGAACACGGCCAGGTCCCGCTCCCGGAAGGCCGCTTCGCACACGGCCAGATAGAACTCCCACATGCGGCAGAAGCGCTCGCCGTAGCGGGCGGCCGCCTCGGCACGGTGGGCCTGGAAGCGCGCCTGCCAGGCGGCCAGCGTGCGCGCGTAGTGCAGGCGCAGCACCTCCACGTCGCAGTTGAACAGCCCGCTGCGCTCGATGGCCGCCGCCACCTCCGAGAGCGCAGGGTTGTAGCCGCCGGGGAAGATGTGGCGGCGGATCCAGGGGTTGGTGGTCCCGGGCGGCCCGAGCCGGCCGATGGTATGGAGCACCGCCACGCCGTC
This sequence comes from Gammaproteobacteria bacterium, assembly GCA_026989495.1. Classification (GTDB taxonomy): domain Bacteria; phylum Pseudomonadota; class Gammaproteobacteria; order S144-34; family S144-34; genus S144-34. The sequence goes on from JALSJE010000044.1 coordinate 614, forward strand.
CGGGGCCAGCATCGCGCGCACCTGGTCGAAGAAGGCGAGGTACTGGGGCCGGCCCACGTGCTCGAACATGCCCACCGAGACGATGCGGTCGTAGGTGCCGCGGTGCTCGCGGTAGTCCTGCAGCTCGAAGCGCACCCGGTCCGCGAGCCCTGCGGCCTCGGCGCGGGCGCGGGCCACGCGGAGCTGCTCGCGCGAGAGCGTCAGCCCCGTGACCTCGACCCCGTGCTCGCGGGCGAGATGCAGGGCGAGCCCGCCCCAGCCGCAGCCGATGTCGAGCACCCGCAGGCCCGGACGCAGGCAGAGCTTGGCGGCAAGATGCGCGCACTTGGCCCGCTGGGCCGCCTCCAGGTCCATGTCCGCCCGGGTGAAGTAGGCGCAGGAGTAGTGCATCTCCCGGTCCAGCATGCGCCGGAAGAGCCACTCGTCCAGGTCGTAGTGGTGGGCGGCGTTGCGGTAGCTGCGCCCGATGCGGTTCCACTGCTGGATCCAGCGCGCGAGCGGCCCGGCCAGCCGGCGCCAGCCCCGGGGCGGGGTCTCCGGGAAGTTGCGCATGAGCAGCAGGAGCAGGCCCGTGAGCCCGCCCTCGCCCGCATCCCATTCGCCCGCCATGTAGGTCTCGCCCAGGGCGTATTCCGGGTCGCGGGCGATGCGGCCCAGGGTGCGGGGGGCATGGATGATCCACTCGGCCACGGGCCCGCCGTGGCCGAAGGTGCGGGTCGAGCCGTCGGGCAGGCGCAGCCGCAGGGTGCCCTCACGGATGCGGCGCTCGAGGAGCTGCAGATACATGGCGCTCCTCCTTTGTCGTTGTCGGAAGCTCCTCCGGTGGGATCCCCAACATAGGCGGGGGTGTGGAAGGCGTCAAGCGAGGCCGGCGCGGGCGGGTTATCATGCGCGGGCATGAGCGGAACCCTGGGCTGGATCGTGCGTCGGCTGGTGGACATCGCCCTGCTGCGGTCGGGCCCGCAGGCGCTGCCCGCCTCCACCACCCTGACGGTGGGCTGCGCGCTCGCCTACGTGGCGGCGGGCACGGCGGCGCTGGGCGCGCGGCTGGGCCCGGCGCGCGCGGCCGCCGAGGGGGTGCTGGACGCGGCCATGCTGGCGGCGTTCGCCTGGGGGCTGCTGCGCCTGCGGGGCTGGCCCAACCGCTTCCGCCAGACCTACGCGGCGCTCACGGGCACGGGGACGCTCTTCGCGCTGCTGGCCTGGCCGCTGATGGCGCTTGCCTGGCGGGCCGAGCAGCTCGGGGGCGTGCCCCTGCCGCTGGGGCTGGCGCTGCTGGGCATGGTGGCGTGGACGCTGCTCGTCCTCGGCCATATCCTGCGTCACGCCCTTGAGGCCCCGATGCCCGTGGCCGTCGGGCTCGCCCTGCTCTACGTGCTCTTCTCCTGGTGGGTGACGGCGCTCGTCCTCCCTGAGGCGGCGGGGGCGGGGTCGTGAGGGTCCACGTGCTCGGCATCTGCGGGACCTTCATGGGCGGGGTGGCCCTGCTCGCCCGCGCCCTGGGCGACGAGGTCACGGGCAGCGACACGGCCGCCTGGCCGCCCATGGGCGAGCAGCTCGCCGCGGCCGGGATCGCCGTGCGCGAGGGCTACGACCCCGCCCACCTGGACCCGCCCCCCGACCTGGTGGTGATCGGCAATGCCCTCTCCCGCGGCAACCCGGCGGTGGAGCACGTGCTGGACCAGGGCCTGCCCTACGTCTCGGGGCCGCAGTGGCTCGCCGAGCGGGTGCTGCGGGGGCGCCACGTGCTGGCCGTGGCGGGCACCCACGGCAAGACCACCACGGCGAGCCTGCTCGCCTGGATCCTCGACCGGGCCGGTCTCGAGCCCGGCTTCCTCATCGGCGGGGTGCCCATGGACTTCGGCGTCTCCGCGCGCCTGGGCAGGGGCGCGCACTTCGTGGTCGAGGCCGACGAGTACGACACGGCCTTCTTCGACAAGCGCGCCAAGTTCGTCCACTACCGTCCGCGCACGCTGGTGCTGAACAACCTGGAGTTCGACCACGGCGACATCTACCCCGACCTCGCCGCCATCCAGCGCCAGTTCCACCACCTGGTGCGCACGGTCCCCGGGAGCGGGTGCATCCTGGCGTCCGCGGGCGAGCGTGCCCTGGACGAGGCGCTCGCCATGGGCTGCTGGACGCCGGTCGAGCGCTACGGGGTGGACGCGCCGCCGGAGGCGGACTGGTCGGCACGGCTGGAGACGGCGGACGGGGCGCGCTTCACCGTGCTGCGCGCGGGAAGGCCCGTGGCCTCCGTGCGCTGGGGCCTGCGCGGGCGGCACAACGTGCACAATGCGCTGGCCGCCCTCGCCGCGGCCGCGGCCGTGGGGGTGGCCCCGGCGCGCGCCGCGGAGGCGCTCGCCGCCTTCCGGGGCGTGCGCCGGCGGCTGGAGCTGCGCGGCGAGGCGGGCGGCGTGGCCGTCTACGACGACTTCGCCCATCACCCCACCGCCATCGCCGCCACCCTGGCGGCCCTGCGGGAGGCGGGCGCGGGCCGCATCGTGGCCGTGCTGGAGCCGCGCTCCAACACCATGCGCCTGGGGCTGCACCGCGAGGCGCTGGCGCCGGCGCTCGCGGCGGCGGACGCCGTGGTGGCCTACGCCCCGCCGGACCTGGGCTGGGACCTGGCCGCGGCGCTCGCGCCGCTGGGCGCGCGCGCGCAGGTGGCCGGCAGCCCCGAGGACGTGGCGGCGGCGGCCGTGGCGGCGGCCGGGCCCGGCGACCGGGTGGTGGTCATGTCCAACGGCAGCTTCGGGGGCGTGCACGGGCGCATCCTCGAGGCCCTGCGCGAGCGCGAGGCGCGCTCGCGGCGTGCGGCCGACGGCCGGCGGTCGGCGTGAAAGGTCGCCCGGAGGGCACCGGTGGATAGCGGCGTCCAGGATCGTCCCATCGCGCTGGCCATGACCGGCGCCTCCGGCGCGGCCTACGGGCTGCGGCTGCTCGAGTGCCTGCTGCGGGCGGGGCGGCAGGTGTGGTTCATGATCTCCGAGCCGGGGCAGGTGGTGGTGGGCATGGAGACGGACCTGGCCCTGCCTGGACGGCCGGCCGAGATGGAGCGCGTGCTCGCCGGGCGCTACGGCGCGGCGAAGGGGCAGCTCCGCGTCTTCGGGCGCAAGGAGTGGACGGCGCCGCCGGCGAGCGGGTCGGGCGCGCCCGAGGCCATGGTGATCTGCCCCTGCACCACCGGGACGCTGGCCGCGGTGGCGGCCGGCCACTGCACGAGCCTCATCGAGCGGGCCGCCGACGTGACGCTCAAGGAGGGCCGCACGCTGGTGCTGGTGGTGCGCGAGACGCCCTTCTCCGTCATCCACCTGGAGAACATGCTCAGGCTCGCCCGGGCCGGCGCCGTCATCCTGCCGGCCAGCCCCGGCTTCTACCATCGCCCGCAGCGGGTGGGAGACCTGGTGGACTTCGTGGTCGCCCGCGTGCTCGACCGCCTGGGCATCCCCAACGACCTCGTCCCCCGCTGGGGCTAGCTTCCGCCGCCGACGAGCAGCGTGCGGCCGCTCCAGCCCGCAGGGCGCGGCGGCGGCCGCGCCACGGCCATGGCCCCGGCCGCCAGGGGCGGCGGCAGCGAGGCCTGCAGGCGCGCGAGCGCCGCGTCCCAGGCCCCGTCCACCGTCGGGTAGGCGAAGAAGCCGAGCGGGCTGCGCCGCGCGAGCCGCGCCACGTAACCCGTCCACAGCGGCAGGCCGTCCACGCGCACCGGAGCCGGCCATAGCCGCAGGACCCACACCGTGCCCGAGTCCGCTTCGGCGAGGATGCGCACCAGCGCCTCGTGCCGCCCCGCGTGGGCCTGGGGGGGCAGGGGAAGGTCCGCCAGCGGGGCCTCCGGCTGGAGGTAGCGCAGGGCCTCGCCGGGCGTGAGCCGCCGCGGGGCGCGCCAGCCGCCGGCCGCGAGCGCCGCGTCCACCTCCGCGAGCGCCGCGGCCCACTGGAGGTTGAGGGGCTGGGCGGGGCGGCCGGCGAGGTCCACCCGCGCGGCGGGCAGCGTCCGCCACGCGCCGGCGCGCCAGGCCGGCGCGGTCAGGGCGCGCACGGGCGGCGGGGGCGGGTGCCAGCGGGCGAGCTCGGCCTCCACGCGTGCGGGCAGGTTCCAGGCCCAGGCGAGCGCCAGCGTCCCGCCCGCCACGGCCGCCAGCGCCCCCGCGGGCAGGCGTGCGGGGCGGTGGCGCCGGTAGGCGATGCCGACGGCCGCGACCCACGCCACCCCCAGGGCGAGCCCGCCGAGCACGTCCGTCAGCCAGTGCGCGCCCAGGTAGAGGCGCGACAGGGCCACGGGCAGGACCAGCGCGGCCGCGGCCGCGTAGGCGAGCCAGCGCCGCGGCGGCGCCAGCTCGCGCGCGAGCAGCACTGCCGTGAGGCCGTAGACCGTGGCGCTCAGGGTCACGTGTCCGCTGGGGAAGGCGTGGCCGAAGGGCCCTGTCGGCTCCCCGAGGGGGCGCGGCACGGCCGTGAGCGCCTTGAGCGCATGGGTGAGGGCCCAGGCGCCGGCCACGGCGCCGGCCCAGTGGGCCAGCGCCTTGCCCGCGCGGCGCAGCGCGAGCAGCGCCCCGACGGCGAGCGCCACCGCGCCCCACACGCGCACGTCGCCCGGCAGGGTGAGCGCGGCCATGAGCCGGTCGGCCCAGGGCGTGCGCAGCCCCTGCAGCAGGTCGTGGACCGCACGGTCCAGGCCCGTCACCGGCTCCCCCGCTGGGGTGGCCGCGGCGAGCGCCGCCGCGAAGCCCCAGGCGCCGACGGCGAGCGCCAGCGCGAGCAGCGCGAGCCCCCTGAACTCGGGATGGGTGGGGTCGGCCAGCGCCGCGCCCGGCTCGCCCAGCCAGCGGTGGGCGCGGCTCCAGCGCGCCAGCCGCGCGAGCAGGGCCTCGGCGTGGGGCTGGAGCGCGAGCGTCAGTCGCCGCACGGCCCACACGCCCAGCCATAGGAGCACCATCAGGACCACCACGAGCACGGCCAGGCGCGCTGCCACCTCGGCCGCCACCGTGAGCGAGGCGGCGAAGACCGTGCCCGGCAGCACGTAGGCCGGCGCCCAGCCGAGGGCGGCCAGCGCGTCCATGGCGAGGAAGCGCCCCGCACCCATGCCGAGCATGCCGGCCACGGCGGGGATCACGGGCCGCAGCGGGCCCACGAAGCGTCCGAGCAGCACGCTCTTGCCGCCGTGGCGGGCGAAGAAGCTGCGCCCGCGCGCGACGAGCTCCGGATGGCGGCTGAGCGGCCAGCGCCGCGTGAGCGCCTCGCCGTAGCGGCGCCCCAGCCAGTAGCTCGCGGCATCACCCGTCACCGCCCCGAGGGCGGCCCAGGCGAGCGTCGGGCCGAGGGGGATGGCCCCCAGCCCCGCCAGCGCGCCGGCGGCGAACATGAGCGCCGCGCCCGGGAAGACGATGCCCACCAGGGCCAGGGACTCGACGAAGGAGGCGAGAAAGACGACGGGACCGGTCCAGGCGGCGTGCGCCTGCACCCAGGCCACCGCCTGCTCCAGCAGCCCGTCCATGGGGCGCGATTATAGGGGCCCCGGCCGGGCGGGCACGGCGGCCCCGCCTGCGTTCCGGGCTCAGAGGCTCGCGAAGGCGCGCCCGGCCGCCTCCAGCGTGGCGTCGATGTCGGCCTCGGTGTGGGCCGCGGAGACGAAGCCCGCCTCGAAGGCCGAGGGGGCGAGGTAGACGCCCGCCTCGAGCATCGCGTGGAAGAAGCGCTGGAAGCGCGGCACGTCGCAGGCGGTCACCTCCTCGTAGCGGGTCACGGGGTCGGTCTCGGTGAAGAAGAAGCCGAACATGCCGCCCACGCAATGGGTGCTGAGCGGGATGCCCGCCTGCGCGGCGCGGGCACGCAGCCCTTCGGTCAGCCGCCGCCCGAGCGCCTCCAGGCGCTCGAAGAAGCCTTCGGCGCGCAGCAGGCGCAGGGTGGCGAGACCCGCCGCCATGGCCACCGGGTTGCCCGAGAGCGTCCCCGCCTGGTAGACGGGCCCCTCCGGGGCGATGTGGGCCATCACGTCCGCGCGCCCGCCGAAGGCGCCCACGGGCATGCCGCCCCCCACCACCTTGCCCAGGGTGGTGAGATCCGGGCGCACGCCGTAGCGGCCCTGGGCGCCGGCCGGCCCCACGCGGAAGCCCGTCATCACCTCGTCGAAGATGAGCAGCGCACCGTGGCGGTCGCAGAGCGCGCGCAGGGTCTCGAGGAAGCCCGGCACGGGCGGCACGCAGTTCATGTTGCCTGCCACCGGCTCGACGATCACGCACGCGACCCGGTCGCCGAGCTCGGCGAAGGCGCGCTCGCAGGCCGCAGGGTCGTTGTAGGGCAGGGTCACGGTGTGGCGGGCGAGGTCGGCCGGCACGCCGGGCGAGGTGGGCACGCCGAGCGTCAGCGCCCCGGAGCCCGCCTTCACCAGGAGCGAGTCCGAGTGGCCGTGGTAGCAGCCCTCGAACTTCACGACGAGGTCGCGCCCCGTCCAGCCGCGCGCCAGCCGGATGGCGCTCATGGTGGCCTCCGTTCCGGAGCTCACCATGCGCACCTTCTCCAGCGAGGGCACGAGCTCGCACAGGAGCTCGGCCATCTCCACCTCGAGCTCGGTGGGGGCGCCGAAGCCGAGCCCGCGGGCGGCGGTCTCCTGCACCGCGCGCACCACCTCCGGGTGGGCGTGGCCGAGGATCATCGGGCCCCAGGAGCCCACGTAGTCGATGTAGCGGCGCCCGTCCACGTCGTAGAGGTAGGCCCCCTCGCCGCGGGCGAAGAAGACGGGTTCGCCCCCCACGCCGCGGAAGGCGCGCACGGGGGAGTTGACGCCGCCCGGGATGACTTGGCAGGCGCGCGCGTACAGCTCGCTGGATCGGCTCATGGGCTCCTCCCTTCGTTCGCTTCGGGCCCGGTCGCGTAGAGGGCGGCGATGCGCCGGGCGGCGGCCTCGGGGTCGGGCGCGGCCAGCACGCCGCTCGCCGCCGCGAGCAGGTCGGCGCCGGCCGCGGCCACCGCGGCGGCGTTGTCCGGCGTGATGCCGCCGATGGCGCACACGGGCACCCCCAGGCGCGCCCTGGCCTCGCCGATGAGCGTGAGCGGCGCGCGCACCGCCTCCGGCTTGGTGGGCGAAGGGAAGACGCTCCCGAAGGCCACGTAGTCGGCGCCGGCGGCCACCGCCGCCTCCGCCAGGGCCGGCGCATTGTAGCAGGAGGCCCCGATCACGGCCCCGGGGCCGAGCAGGGCGCGGGCGGCGGCGGGGGCCGGGTCGTCGCGCCCGAGGTGCACGCCGTCGGCGCCGACCGCGCGGGCGAGCGCCGGGTCGTCGTTGACGATGAAGGGCACGCCGTGGCGGGCGCACAGCGCCCGCAGGCGCGCCGCGAGCGCACGGCGCGTGGCGTCGTCGGCCGCCTTGTCGCGGTACTGGACCATGCAGGCCCCGCCCGCCAGCGCCGCGGCCACGGCCGCCTCCAGCCGCGCCCGCGGCACCACCGCGGCGTCGGCCAGCAGGTAGAGGCCGCGCGGCAGGCATGGGCGCGCGCTCATGCGCGGGCCTCGTCGCGGGCCCAGAACAGGCGGTTGGGCAGGCGCTGGCCGCGGCCGGCCCGATAGGCCGCCCGCAGGGCCTCGTGGGTGTACTGCTGGGCCTGGTGCACGGCGCCGAAGATCTCGCGCCCCTGGGCGAGGAGGCCGGCCAGTGCCCCGGCCAGTGTGCAGCCGGAGCCGTGGAAGGCGCCGGGCAGGCGCTCCCAGCGGAAGGTCTCCAGCAGGCGCCGGCCGCCGTAGAGGCGGTTGACGACCGCATCGCCCGCCGCGTGCCCGCCCGTGAGCAGCACGTGCTCGCAGCCTGCCTCCAGCAGGGCGAGCGCCGCCGCCTCGGGGGTGTCGGCCTCGGGCACCAGCCGCAGGGCCTCGGGCCCGTTGGGCGTGGCCACGGTGGCGAGCGGGACCAGCAGGCTCATGAGGGCCTGCTCCAGCCCCGGCTCGGCGAGCGGGGTGCCCGCGCCGGAGCCCAGAACCGGGTCGAGCACCACGGGCAGCTCCGGGCGCTCGGCGAGCAGGGTGTGGATGCACTCGGCCACGGTGGCGGTGCCCACCATGCCGATCTTGACCGCCGCCACGGGCATGTCCTCGAGCACCGCGCGCGCCTGCTCCACCAGCAGCCCCGGCGCCACGGGCTCGAAGCGCAGCGCATCGCGCGTGTCCTGCACCGTGAGCGCGGTGGCCACGGGCGCGGGGTGGCAGCCCTGGCTGGCGATGGCCTCGAGGTCGGCGGCGAGCCCGGCGCCCCCCGTGGGGTCCAGGCCGGAGAAGACCAGCACCACGGGCACGGTGGCTTCCTGGCGGGCCATGGCCCGATTATAGGGCCGCATGCGCCCGTGGCCCGCGGCGCGGGGGCGTGCCAGAATGACGCGCCCTGCGAGGGGAGGAGAGCGGAGCGGACCATGGACCAGCCCTACCGCAAGCTCATGTGCGTGATCTGCGGCTTCATCTACGACGAGGAGAAGGGCCTGCCCGAGGAGGGCATCCCGCCGGGCACGCGCTGGGAGGACGTGCCCGAGAACTGGCGCTGCCCCGACTGCGGTGCCGCCAAGGAGGACTTCGAGATGGTCGAGATCTGAGCGCGGGGCCCCGGCGATGGCGGACCTGCGCCGTGAGCTCGTGCGCTACTACCGCTGGCTGCGGCGCTACGGGCTCAACGACTCGCACAGCGGCAACGCCTCCGTGCGCGACGGCGAGACCGTGTGGGTCACGCCCACCGGCGCCTGCGCCGACCTGCTGCGGCCCGCCGACCTCGTGCCCTGCCGGCTGGGCCGGCCGCCGCCGGAAGGGGCCTCGCTCGATGCGGCCATCCACCTCGCCGTCTACGCCGCCGTGCCGGAGGCCGGTGCGGTGCTGCATGCCCACGGGCCGCACGCCATCGCCCTCAGCCTCGGCTGCGGCCCCCGGCTCGCCTTCGACGACTTCGAGGGCGCCTGGTACTTCCCGGAGGGGGTGCCGGTGGCGGACGTGAACGCCGCCCGCTACCGCGAGGAGGCGCCGGCGCGCATCGCCGCGGCCCTGCGCATGGCCGAGGCCTGCCTCATGCGCGGACACGGCATCTACGCCCGGGGTGCGAGCCTGGAGCGGGCCTACAAGTGGGTGTGCACGGTGGAGTCGGCCGCCACCGTCACCTGGCTCGCGCGCGCGCTCGGCGGGGCGGGGCGTTGAGGGGCGCTCACGAGGCGCCCGCGCGCAGGAACTCCACGCGGGTGCGCCCGTCCTTGACGCACTCGATGCGCCTGCCCTCCCGCTCCATGCGGCAGTCGAGCTCGTGGGTGGTCTTCTGCCAGCCGGTGGGCGGGAGCACCACGTTGGCCTCGGGGTCGTCCGGATCCTCGGGCATGGCGTAGGTGACGTTGGCCCGGTAGCGGGCGCGGAAGCGCCCGTCGGGCGAGAAGCCCGAGACCACGGTCTCGACGAAGTAGGTCATCTCCACGCCGTCGGCCACGCGCTCGCGCTCGCGCGTGCGGCACACCAGGCGCTCCCCCTCGTCGCGGCAGGTCGTGATGGGAGAGGGCAGGTGCTCGGCCGGCCAGCGGTTCTCGAGCCAGGCGTGGCGCAGGAGCAGGGCCTTCACGGGCACGGTCTCCGGGGCGGGGGCCGGCTTCCTTCGGGCCGGCGCCTTGGGCTTGGGCCTGGGCGCAGGGGCCGCCGCCTGCCGCCGGACGGGCGCGGGCCTGCGGGCCTCCCGGGCGGCCCTGGCCGCCTCCCGGGCCTTCTCCACCCGGGGGATCTCCTCGCGCGCGGGCAGGTACTCCTGCGCCGCCGCCTTGCGCAGCCAGGCCAGCGCCGCCTCGTAGTCGCGCTCGGTGCCGAGGCCGGCCGCGTACATGCGCCCGAGCTGGAACTGGGCCGGGGAGTAGCCGGCCTCGGCGGACCGGCGGATGAGCTCGAAGGCGCGCCGGGCGTCACGCCGGACGCCGATGCCGCGCAGGTGCATGTATCCGAGCCGGTGGAGCGCCTTGGGATGCCCCTGGCGTGCCGCCTTGCGGAACCACTCGGCGGCCCTGGCGGTGTCCACGGTGGGCCCGCGCCCTTTGAGGTAGGCCTCGCCGACGGCATACTGGGCGTCGGCGTCTCCCGCCTCGGCCTTCTTGAGCCGCTCGGCGAAGACCCGCTCCCAGATGTAGTCCACGGCCGATGCCGGCGCCGGCCACAGGGGCAGGGCCAGCGCCAGCGCCAGGATCAGTAGGCGCGGCTCGAACCGGTGCACGCTCTGCTTCCCCCGCGGCGTCCCCACGCCGCCCCTTGATCAATTATCGTCCAGTCCGGAAATGTGTAAATTTTTCAAGACACCTCTCGTCGGGCTTCCGGCGCCGCCCGCCCTGCCGGCGCGGTGCGCGGGAGGACGAGGGCCGGCGCCGGTGCCGGGGCGAGCTTTCCCTGCCCGTATGCCTCGCGGTGCGGCTCGCAGCTTCGCATCGGCTGATCCTTCCCCCGTGGGCGCGGCTTCCAGCCGCGCCGGGGCCGGCTGGAAACCGGCCCCACGGCGGGAAAGGGCGTCGCCGCGTAGATGCCCTGCGGTCTCCGGGCCAGGAGCGGCGCCGCCCGCCCCGCGTGGGATCCCCTCCGCGCCGTTTCGCACCCGCCCTGCCGGGGCCGGGCGCAGGAGGACGAGGACCGGCGCCGGTGCCGGGGATGGGCCTTCCTGCCTGCGGGCGCTGCGGCACGGCTCGCTGCCTCCCTACACCCGAACCTTCCCCCGTGGGCGCGGCTTCCAGCCGCGCCGGGGCCGGCTGGAAGCCGGCCCCACGGCGGGAAATGGCGTCGCCAGGGCCGGCGCCGGTGCCGGGGTTGGGCCTTCCTGCCTGCGGGCGCTGCGGCGCTTCCCGTGGCTGGGCGCCCCGCGCCCCTGTGTCCGCGCCGCCCGCCCGGCCGGGAAGGGAGGCGCCCGATGAGCCCGGCGGCGCGGCTCGCCCGGGCGCTCGGCCACCGCGACTTCCGCCTCTACGCGCTCGGGCAGCTCTTCTCCCTCACCGGGACCTGGATGCAGTCGGTGGCGCAGGCCTGGCTGGTCTACCGGCTCACGGGCTCGGGCACGATGCTGGGCCTGGTGGGGGCGGCGGGGCTGCTGCCGGTGCTCCTGCTGGGGCTCGCGGGCGGGGCGCTCGCCGATCGCTGGCCCCGACGCCGCCTTTTCGCGGCCACCCAGCTCGCCGCCGGCCTGCTCGCCGCCGGGCTTGCCGCACTGACGCTGGCCGGCCTGGTGCGGGCGTGGCACGTGCTGGCCGCGGCCCTGGCCCTGGGCGTGGTGCACGCGGTCGAGATCCCCACCCGCCACGCCCTCATCGGCTCGCTGGTGCCCCGCCCCCTGCTGCCCAACGCCGTCGGGCTCAGCTCGGCGCTGTTCAATCTGGCCCGCTTCATGGGCCCGGCGCTGGCGGGGGTGCTGGTGGCCCGCTGGGGCGAGGGGCCGGTCTTCGCCCTCAACGCCGCGAGCTACCTGGTGGTGCTGGCCGCGGTGGCGGCCATGAGCCCCGCCGCCGACGGTCCCGCCCGTGGCCGTGCCCGCGCGCGCGAAGGCGCGCTCGCCTACGTGGCCCGCACGCCTCCGGTGCGGACCGCGCTCCTGGTGCTGGCCGCGGGCAGCCTGGGCGGCGGGGCCTACACGGTGCTGCTGCCCGTGATCGCCGACCGCGTGCTCGGCGGCGGAGCGGGCACCCTGGGCGCCCTGATGGCGGCCGCAGGGGCAGGGGCGCTGGCGGGCGCGCTCGTGCTCGCCGCCCGGCAGGGACCGGAGGGTCTCGCGAGGCGGGCCCGCCTGGCGGCGGGCGGCGTGGCCGTGGGGCTGGTGCTGCTGACCGTGGCACGGCATCCCGCCGGAGCCGGTGCCGCGACGGCCTTCCTCGGCTTCTGCACGACCTCCCTCATCGCCTCCACCAACGCCTGTCTGCAGGTGCGGCTGCCCGACCACCTGCGCGGGCGGGTGATGGCGCTCGCGGCGACCACCTTCATGGGCGCGCTGGCGGTGGGGCAGCTCGCGGCGGGCGTGGCGGGGGACGCCCTCGGCGTGGCCCCCACGCTCCGGCTCTTCGCCCTCGTGGCGGCGGCCGCGCCGCTGCTCTCGCGCCGGACCGCGCGCGCCTAGCCGGCCGCGGGCGCCACGGCGGCGGGTGCGGCGCGGGGCAGGCGGAGCACGCCCGTGCGCAGGCGGCCGTCCGGCAGCAGGTCCAGCCACCGCAGCCCGGACGCCGCGCTCCGGTCCACCGCGAAGCGTTCGCTGCGCGGCAGGAACTGGATGCAGGTGGCCGGCGTCGTCAGGTGCAGGATCCCGTCGCGCACCGCCTCGAAGCGCTGGTGGACGTGGCCGCAGGCCACGAAGCGCACCCGCCGGCGGTGGGCGCGCAGCAGCTCCAGGAAGGGACCGGGCTCGCGCAGGCGGATGGCGTCGATCCAGGCGCTGCCCACGGCGAGCGCGGGATGGTGGAGGAACACGCCGGCGGGTCCCGTGTGGCCGGCCAGGGCGGCGTCCAGCCGTGCGAGTTCCTCCGCCCGCAGGTGGCCCCAGTCTTCGCCGTTCACCGCGCTGTCGAGGAAGACCAGCAGCCAGGGGCCGATCCGGGCCTCGCCGCAGCAGGCGAAGGATGGCGGCCCGTCGCCGGCGAGCGCCTCCAGCCGCCCGTGGTCGTCGTGGTTGCCGGGCACCGCGTGCACCGGCGCGCCCAGGGTGGCAAGGTGCGCGCGCAGCCGCGCGTAGCCGGCCTCGCTCCCGTCGTGCACGAGGTCGCCCGTGGCGGCCACCAGGTCCACCGGGCCGCAGCGCGCGCGCGCCAGCGCGAGCACATCGGCCAGCGCGGTCTCCGTGACCACGCCCTGGAGCCTTGCCTCGGACTCCGCGTAGAGGTGGGTATCGGTGATCTGCAGCACCCGGAGCGTGTCCGCGGCGCGCGGAGGTGGCTGCCGTGGATCGCGGTGGGCCTCGTCCATGGCTGGGGATCCTCCCTGTGGCACCGGTCGCACCCGATTCTCGCGCCACCGGCCGGGTGCGGCAAGGGACCGCGCGGTCCGGCGGGGGACGGCCCCGGGCCGGCGGCGCCGACCGCCCTTCAGGGGAGGAACCGCACGCGCACGGTGACCGGCCCGCCGGGACCCAGCCCTTCGTAGCGGGCTTCGTAGACCAGGCCCGCCCGGGCGCGGACCGGGGGCGTCAGGGACCCGAGCGAGAGCAGGTCGCCGGCGCGCAGGCGCACGCCCTCGGCGCGCAGCCTGTCGCGCAGCCAGCGCACCACATGGATGGGGTGTCCCATCAGCGCCGCGGCACCGGCGGCGCCGAGCGCCCGGCCGGTGGCCGCATCGCGCGCATGCACGCGCACCGCCCCGAGGCGCCGCAGGCGCTCCCCGGGTGTCCCGCGCAGGGGCACGGCCGGGCCCGTGACCCCCAGCCAGGCGCCGGCGTTGGCTGCGGCGAGCAGCTCGGCGTCCAGGCGCACGGCCGGCGCGTAGGGCAGGGCCGGCACCTCCACGAAGGCGATCACCGCATCCAGCGCGGCGGCGAGCTCGGTGTCGGCGCGCGCGGTGTCGATGGCGGCGTCGCCCACCCGCACGAGGAGGTCCGCCTCCACCAGCAGGGGCGGTTGTGCGCCGAGGCGGATCGCGGCGCGCGGGCCCGCCAGCAGCATGCCCCGCAGCAGGAACCCGAGCAGGGGTTGGCGCGCGCCGAGCCGCGCCCGCGCGGCGTGGCTGGTGAGTGCGGCCTTGTAGCCCACGACCGGCCCCAGCCGTCCGGCGAGCAGCCGCCGCACGCGCGCGCCGACGGCCGGTCCCTCTCCCGCACGGAGGGCGGGGGGATCGGCGAGCGGGCGGGCGGACAGCAGGGCGCGGGCGATGCGCGCGGCCGCCGTGTCGGGGCCGCCGGCCGGGGACGCACCGGCCGGGGACGCACCGGCGGGGGCCACGGCCAGCGCGCAGGCGAGCAGCGCGGCGAAGGGGCGCGTCATGGGCCGAGCCCCTTGATCAGCACTTTCGAGCGGCGCTGCCAGTTGTAGAGGGCACGGCGGCGCACGGGCAGCGCGCGCAGGTCGGCGGGCTCGAAGCCGCGCTCGCGGAACCAGTGCACCGCCCGGGTGGTGAGCACGAAGAGGCGGCCGGCGCCCTCGGCGCGGGCGCGGCGCTCGGCATGCCGCAGCAGGGCGTCGCCGCGGCCCTCGCCGCGGTAGTCCGGATGCACGGCGAGGCAGGCGAGCTCGGCCACGCCCGCTTCCGGGAAGGGGTGCACGGCCGCGCAGCCCACGATCATGCCGTCGCGCTCCAGCACCGCGAAGCGTTCCACCTCGGCCTCCAGGCGCTCGGGCGGACGCGGCACCAGCACCCCCTGGCGCTCCAGCGGCTCGATGAGCGCGCGGATGCCCGGCACGTCCTCGATGCGCGCCTCGCGCAGCTCCTCGAAGCCCTCGGCGGTCAGCAGCGTGCCGGCCCCGTCGCGGGTGTAGAGCTCGGCGAGCAGCGCCCCGTCGCGGGCCCGGCCCACGATGTGGACCCGCGGCACCCCCCCGCGGCAGGCGGCCACGGCGTCGGCGAGCACGCGCGCGAGCCCCTCGGGCAGGCGCCCACGCGCGAGCCGCCGCTCGGCCTCGGCCGTGGTGAGCTCGCGCGGGCCGCGGCGCCCGCGCGCGAGCCCCGCGCCCTCCACCAGAAAGATCAGCTTGTCGGCGCGCAGGCGCAGCGCCGCCTCGGTGGCCACCGACTCGGCGCTCAGGTTGAAGACCTCGCCCGTGGGCGAGTGGCCGATGGGGCCGAGCAGCACCACGGCGCCGTCGTCGAGCTGGCGCCGGATGCCGGCCACGTCGATGCGGCGCACCTCGCCCGTGTGGCCGAAGTCCACGCCCTCGCGCACGCCCACGGGGCGGGCGGTGACGAAGTTGCCCGAGACCACGCGCAGGCGCGCCCCCGCCATGGGGGTGTTGGGCAGGCCCATGGAGAGCAGGGCCTCGATGCGCACCCGCACGGCGCCTGCGGCCGCCTCCACGCAGGGCAGGGCCACGGCGTCGGTCACGCGCAGCCCCTGCACGTAGCGCGGGGCGATGCCGCGCTCGGCGAGGCAGCGGTCGATCTGGGGGCGCGCCCCGTGCACGAGCACGAGCCGCACGCCCAGGGCGTGCAGCAGGGCCAGGTCGTGCACCAGCGCGGGGAAGGCCGGGTCCTCCGCCGCCGCGCCGTCCAGGTGGACCACGAAGGTGCGGCCCCGGTGCGCGTGCACGTAGGGCGAGGCGGCCCGGAACCAGGCCACGAAGCGCTGGGCGTCGGCGGCGCCGAGCCGCCCGCTCACGGGCGCCCTCCTTCTTGCCGGATCTGGGATTCGCGCATGGTCACGAAACCTTAGCGGGTCGGGGCGCGCGAGGCGAGAGGCGAGAGACGAGAGACGGGGACGGGCTGTCAGTGCGCGCCATTTTCGTGGGCGCGGCTTCCGGCCGCGCGACCCTTGCCACGTAGGGGGGGCTTCCAGCCGCACACCCTTCCCACGTAGGCGCAGCTTCCAGCCGCGCCGGGGCCGGCTGGAAGCCGGCACCCCAGGGAAGGGGCCGGAGCGGGGTGGAAGCCGTCCCACGGCGGTGCCGCCGTCTCTGCCGCTCTCCGCCTCACGCGCCCTCCGGGCGCGCACAGAAGCGTCGCACCAGCCCGCGCAGGATGCGCAGCATGGGCTCGATCCGGTCCAGGGCGAGGAACTCGTCCGGCTGGTGGGCCTGGGCGATGTCGCCCGGGCCCAGGATCACCGTCTCGCAGCCGAGCCGGGCGAGGAAGGGGCCCTCGGTGCCGAAGGCCACGGCCTCGGCGGGGTGGCCCGCCAGCGCCTCGGCGGCCTGCACGATGGCGGCGTTCTGCGGCGTCTCCAGGGCCGGCACGCCCTCGAACAGGGCCTCGAAGGCGGCCTCGAGGCCGCGGCGGGCGGCCACCGCGCGCACCCGCGCGCGCAGGGCCTCGCGCAGCGCCGCCGGATCCATGCCGGGCAGCGTGCGCAGGTCCAGGTCCAGCACGCACTCGCCGCAGATGCGGTTGGGGCTGTCGCCGCCGTGGATGGCGCCCAGGTTGAGGGTGGGCACGGGCACGGCGAAGGCCTCGTCACGGTGCGCGGCCTGGAGCCCGGCGCGCCAGGCGAGCAGCGCCCCGATGGCCTCGTGCATGCCCTCCAGCGCGCTGTTGCCGAGGGCGGGGTCGCTGGAGTGGCCCGGCTGGCCTGTCAGCCGCACACGCTCCATCAGGATCCCCTTGTGGCGGTGGACGGGACGCAGGCCGGTGGGCTCGCCGATGACGGCATGCCTTCCGAGGGGGCGTCCGGCGGCGGCGAGCGCGCGCGCCCCCGACATGCTGCTCTCCTCGTCGGCGGTGGCCACCACCACCAGCGGCGCGCGCAGCGCCCTGGGGTCCAGCCCCGCCGCCACCTCCAGCACCAGCGGGAAGAAGCCCTTCATGTCGGCGGTGCCCAGGCCGTGGAGGCGCCCGTCGCGCTCGGTGAGCCGGAAGGGATCGGTGGACCAGCGGCCCGGGTCGAAGGGGACGGTGTCCGTGTGGCCGGCGAGCACCAGCCCCCCGGGGCCTGTGCCCAGTGTGGCCACCAGGTTGGCCTTGCCCGGCCGGCCGGGCACGGGCAGCACTTCCACCCGGAAGCCCAGCTCCTCGAGCCATTCGGCCAGCCGGTGGATCACCGCCTCGTTGGGCTGGTCGTGGGCGGGGTCGGGGCTGCTCACCGAGGGGATGGCGACCAGCTCGGCGAGGCGCTCGATCAGCGGCGGCAGACGCGCGGACATGGCGGGATTGTAGGCCGCCTGCGCGCGCCCCGCCGGCGCGACGGGCGCGGCAACCCTACCGACACCGTGGATGGGGCGGGGGCGTGCCACGCTACAATGGCGCCACCGGCGCCGGTGTCGGCGCGCGACCGCCTGGTGAGACCGCGATGCCCGCGTACCGCTCCTGGACCACCACCCGCGGCCGCAACATGGCCGGCGCGCGCGCCCTGTGGCGCGCCACGGGCCTGAGCGAGGCCGACTTCGACAAGCCCATCATCGCCATCGCCAACTCCTTCACGGAGTTCGTGCCGGGCCACGTGCACCTGCGCGACGTCGGCCGGATCGTCGCCGAGGAGATCCGCAAGGCCGGCGGGGTGCCGCGCGAGTTCCACACCATCGCCATCGACGACGGCATCGCCATGGGCCACGGCGGGATGCTCTATTCGCTCCCCTCGCGCGACCTCATCGCCGACAGCGTCGAGTACATGGTCAACGCCCACTGCGCCGACGCCCTGGTGTGCATCTCCAACTGCGACAAGATCACTCCGGGGATGCTGATGGCGGCGCTGCGGCTCAACATCCCCACCATCTTCGTCTCGGGCGGGCCCATGGAGGCGGGCAAGGTGCGCCTCGGCGAGGACGGCGAGCTCAGCCTCGACCTGGTGGACGCCATGGTGATCGCCGCCGATCCCAACGCGAGCGATGCCGAGGTCGCGGCCTACGAGCGCTCGGCCTGCCCCACCTGCGGCTCCTGCTCCGGCATGTTCACGGCCAACTCCATGAACTGCCTGCTGGAGGCGCTGGGGCTGGCGCTTCCCGGCAACGGGACGCTGCTCGCCACCCACGCCGACCGCCGCGTCCTGTTCGAGGAGGCCGGGCGGCGCATCGTCGAGCTCACGCGCCGCTGGTACGAGGCCGAGGACCCCACCGCGCTGCCGCGCGGCATCGCCACCTTCGAGGCCTTCGAGAACGCCATGAGCCTCGACATCGCCATGGGCGGCTCCACCAACACCGTGCTGCACCTGCTCGCCGCCGCCCACGAGGCGGGCGTGGACTTCACCATGGCCGACATCGACCGCCTCTCGCGCAAGGTGCCGCACCTGTGCAAGGTGGCCCCCGCCACCCAGCGCTACCACATCGAGGACGTGCATCGGGCCGGCGGCGTCATCGGCATCCTGGGCGAGCTCGACCGCGCCGGGCTCATCCACCGCGAGGTGCCCACGGTGCACAGCCGCACCCTGGGCGAGGCGCTCGACCGCTGGGACGTGGTGCGCAGCCGGGCCGAGGAGGCGCGTCTGCGGTATCTCGCCGCGCCGGGGGGCGTGCCCACGCAGGTCGCCTTCAGCCAGGACCGGCGCTGGCCGGAGCTCGACCTGGACCGGGCCACGGGCTGCATCCGCGACATCGAGCACGCCTACAGCCGCGACGGGGGGCTCGCGGTGCTCTACGGCAACCTCGCCCCGGAGGGCTGCATCGTCAAGACCGCGGGCGTGCACCCTTCCATCCTGGTCTTCGAGGGTCCGGCGCGCATCTTCGAGAGCCAGGAGGAGGCGGTGGAGGCCATCCTCGGCGACCGCATCCGCCCGGGCGACGTGGTGGTCATCCGCTACGAAGGCCCGCGCGGCGGCCCCGGCATGCAGGAGATGCTCTACCCCACGAGCTACCTCAAGTCCAAGGGGCTCGGGAAGGTGTGCGCCCTCGTCACGGACGGGCGCTTCTCCGGCGGGACCTCGGGGCTGTCCATCGGCCACGTCTCGCCGGAGGCGGCCGAGGGCGGGAACATCGCGCTGGTGGCCGAGGGCGACCGCATCCGCATCGACATCCCCCACCGCGCGATCGAGCTGCTCGTGCCCGAGGAGGAGCTGGCGCGGCGGCGCGCGGCCATGGAGGCCCGGGGCGAGAAGGCCTGGAGGCCGGCCACGCGCCAACGGCCGGTCTCGGAGGCGCTGCGCGCCTATGCGGCCTTCACCACCTCCGCCGCCAGGGGCGCCGTCCGCGTGGTGAGATGAGCGGCAGGCGGCAGGGGAGGGCTTGCCTGGATTCCGTGCCGCGCGCGGGGCGCGCTCCGTAGGCGCGGCTTCCAGCCGCGCGCGGGCTTGCGGCGTCGCCGCCGTCCTTCCTGCCTGATCCGAGCCCGGCCGCCTTGTCCCGCCGGGCGCAGGGGGCCGTCGGGGCGGCAGGCGGTCAGAAGCTGTCCCAGGAGGAGCGGCGGCGCCAGCGGATGCGGGGCAGGACGAGCCCGACCACGATGCCGGCGAGCAGCACGCCGGCGCCCACCATGAACCAGTCGCGCGCGGTGCGGTCGCGCAGGGCGTCGTTCTCCTCGCGCGCGAGCCTGAGCTCGCGCTCCAGGTCCAGCAGCTCGCGCTTGAGGCGCTGGTGCTCGTCGGCGAGCCGCAGGGCCTCGGCCGAGACCCGGCGGATGCGCGCGAGCTCGCGCTCGGCCCTGTCCGCGCGCGCCTTCTGCGCGGCTGCCTCGCGGCGGGCGGTGTCGCGCTCGGCGGCGAGCGAGCGCACACGCGCCTCGAGCTCGGACGCGCGCCTGCGCGCCGCCTCGGCCCGGGCCTCGGCGCGCGCGAGCCGCTCGCGCGCGGCCGGCTGGTCCATGAGATAGCGCGTCAGCACCCAGCCCTCGAGGCCGCCTCCGGTCCGCACGCGCGACCACCCGCTCCCGGGGTCGGTCTCCAGCACGGTCAGGCGTGTGCCGCTCGGGAGCGTGCGCAGGATGCGGAAGGCCGTGCCCGGGCCCGCGCGCAGGGTGATGGAGAGGCGGTCCGTCACGTAGCGCACCGCGCCTTCCTCCTGGGCCGCGGACGGCCTCGGGGCGATGGCGGCGGTGAGCAGCAGCGCAAGCGTGATGGCCGGGAGGCTTCTCATCCCTGCAGGTCTCCGTGCGCGCGTCGGCGACCCGCATTGTAGAGCCTGCGGGCGCATGCGGCGAGGGCGCATGATAGGCTGGAGCGCGATGGAAGCGCGACGCTGGGTGGTGGATGCGGCAGGCTGGCTCGCGGGGGCGTGGCGCCTGCCCTCGCCCCACCGCGACGCGCGCCCGCCCGGCACCGTCATCGACGCCGTGATCGTCCACGGCATCAGCCTTCCGCCGGGCTGCTTCGGCGGGCCCTGGATCGACGCCCTCTTCACCGGCACCCTCGATCCCGACGCCCATCCCTGTTTCCGCGCCATCGCGGGGCTGCGGGTCTCGGCGCATCTCCTCATCCGGCGCGACGGCTCGCTCACCCAGTACGTGCCTTTCACCGAGCGTGCCTGGCACGCGGGCGCGTCCGCGCTCGCCGGGCGGCCGCGCTGCAACGACTACGCCATCGGTATCGAGCTCGAGGGGACCGACCACATCCCCTACGCGCCACGCCAGTACGAGACGCTGGCGGCCGTGGTCGCCGCCCTCATGCGAGCCTATCCCGCCATCACGCCCCGGCGGGTGGTTGGCCACTGCCACGTGGCCCCGGGCCGCAAGACCGATCCGGGGCCCGCCTTCGACTGGGCGCGCCTGGGGGCCGCGCTTGCGCGGCTCGGCCCGTGCCCCGAAACTGTGGCGCCATGACGTTGCTGGCCGTCATCGCCGCGCTCGTCCTCGAGCGTTTCCTCGGCCACCTGGAGGAGCTGCGCGAGCCGCGCTGGTTCGAGGGCTACGCGGCCTGGTGGCGTGCGCGGCTCGCCGGCGCCCTGTGGGACGGGCCTGCGGGCGTGCTGGCCGTGCTCGCCCCGCCGGTGGCGGCCGTGGCGCTGGCCCAGCTCCTGCTCGGCGGCCTGCTGTGGGGGCTGGGCGGGCTCGCCCTCGGGGTGCTCGCGCTGCTCTACTGCCTGGGGCCGCGTGACCTGGACGCCGAGGCCGAGCGCTTCGCCGGGGCCTGGGAGGCAGGCGATGCGGAGGCCGCCCGGCGTGCGCTGGCGCGGCTCGCGGGGCAGGCCCCGGAAGGCGGGCCGGACGAGAGCTGGCCCGTGCTGGCCGCCCGCGGCGTGGCGGCGGCGGCCCTGGGGCGGGTCTTCGGCGTGCTGTTCTGGTTCGCGGTGCTGGGGCCGGTGGGCGCTGTGCTCTACCGTTGCGCGCGCCTGCTGGCGGAGGCCGCGCGCGGGTGGGGCGGCGGCCTGCACGAGGCCGCCGTCACGCTGGTGGAGATCCTCGACTGGATCCCGGCGCGGCTCACGCTCGTGGGCTATGCCCTCGCCGGCCACTTCGAGTCGACCATCCATGCCTGGCGGCTGCATCGGGAGGGCGGCGGCGACGAGGCCCTGCTCGCCGAGGCCGGTGCCGCGGCCCTGGATCTGGAGGCCGGCGACGGCGCCGAGGCCGTGCGCGCCGCCCTGGGGCTGGTCTGGCGCACCGTGGTGATCTGGGTGACGCTGGTGGCCGTGCTCACGCTCGCGGGGCTGGCCGCCTGAACCGTCTGCGCCCATGGAGCCCGCCGCCCCGCAGGTGGACCTGCTGCGCCACGGCGAGCCCGAGGGCGGGCGGCGCTACCGCGGCCGCACCGACGATCCCCTGAGCGCGCGCGGGTGGGCGCAGATGCGGGCCGCGGCCGCGGCCCACGGCCCCTGGGCGCGGGTCGTCACCTCGCCGCTCGGGCGCTGCCGCGCCTTCGCCGAGACGCTCGCCGCCGAGGCGGGCGTCCCCTGCCGGGTCGACCCGCGGCTGGAGGAGCTCGGCTACGGCGCGTGGGAGGGCCTCACGCACGCCGAGGTGGCCGAGCGCTTCCCGGCCGAGCTCGCGGCCTTCCGGCGCGACCCCCTGCGTCACCGTCCCCCGGGCGCCGAGCCGCTGGAGGGCTTCCTCGCCCGCGTGCGGGCCGCATGGGAGACGGCGGTGGAGGAGGCGCAGACGGCCGGGCGCGTGCTCGTGGTCACCCACGCGGGCGTCATCCGGGCGGTGGTGGGGCTGGTGCTGGAGCTGCCGCCCGCGGCCATGTTCCGCATCATGGCCGGCTACGCCGCCCTGACACGCTTCCGTCTGGATCCCGCCCGCGGACCGTGCCTGCTCCGCCACGGCCTGGAGCCGTGCGATCCCGCCCGCTGACCGGGCCGGGGCGCCGCGGCGCCGGCCCGGGCGGCGGGACGCCCCGGGCCTGCGCTATGCTCTTGACGAGGGGAAGGGGACCGGGATGGGGCGCAGGCCGAGACTCCCGTCGGTGCGCAGGACCGCCGCCTGGGTGGCGGCCCTGCTCGTGGGCGTGGTCGTGTGGGTCAGCCTCGTGCACCTGGAGCAGCTGCGCGCCGTCTCGGCATCGCGCGAGGTGGCCGACCTCCAGCACGAGGCCTGGCAGGCGG
>JALSJE010000045.1 GCA_026989495.1 Gammaproteobacteria bacterium
TCGCCATGCGCTCCACGCCCCCAAGCCCGGCCGACACCGTCACCGGCACCACCGCACCGTTCTCGGCGATGTCCGGCGCCTTCACCCTCACCTTCCCGGAGGTCTCCGTCAGATCGCTCCCCACCAGCGCCTTCAGCGCATCCTGCACCGACTTCGCCTCGAACGCCGTCTGCGGCCACGCCGCCAGCACCCTCCGCGGCGCCAGCAGCCCACTGCCCACCGCCACACCAACGGCTCCCACCGCCAGCGTGCCCTTCAGAAAGGTCCTGCGTGCGATCGTCATGTCTCGCTCTCCTCCTTCAGCCCGGGAAAACCCCCGCGAGGGCCGGGGACCGGCCGGGCCCCGCGCCCCGCAGGTGTCGGCCATATCCAGGCAACTGCCGTGCCACCCGCTCTCGACGGAAAAACAGCCTGTTAGGAACATGCCCGCGCGGCCGCTCGTGCAAGTTGCAACGGCGGGATTGCAATTCGGCACACCCGGCCTTCCCTCCGGCCACCGCCATCCCCGGCCTCGGGAGCCGCCGTCCGGGGCTGCCGGTGCGACGGTGGCGCCCCGGGGGGCTGCCGCTCCGACGTGCCCGCGCTGACCCGAGAGCAGCGCCACCAGCCTCCGCGACCAGGCCGGATCCCATCCGCCGGCCGCGTACCGCGGCGCCCAGGACCTCCACAGCGCCCGGAGCTCCGCCAGCCGCCCGCGCCACCGCCGGCCCCACCCCGGCACCTCTGGACAGAAGAGGCAGCCATCGATGCAGCAGGCGAAGCCCGGGAAGTCGCTGCGCCA
Source organism: Gammaproteobacteria bacterium (assembly GCA_026989495.1). GTDB lineage: Bacteria > Pseudomonadota > Gammaproteobacteria > S144-34 > S144-34 > S144-34. The sequence goes on from JALSJE010000045.1 coordinate 782, forward strand.
GTGCACGCTCGCCACCGTGCCGTCCGCGAGGCCCGCCAGGAAGGCGTAGCGGACGTGGTCGCACGAGGGCCAGTACCGCAACCGGACGTGGAAGCGCTCCGGCACCGGCGGCAGGAGCAGGAAGGCGAGCGGGCGCTCCATGGCGGGCTCGGCGACGGCCAGCCATACGAGGCCGCCTGAGCGGTGCGAGATCGTAATCGACGGAGGCGGCGACGGCGAGAACCAGACCGATAGCCCCCCGTCCACCTGAAACCGCACCCACTGGAGCCATCTCGTGAAGGCGTGCCACGGCACACCGCTGCCGCGCTCCTCGGCAGACGGCCCGTTCCGGCCCGCCGGCGCCGCCATGGCCCATCCCGCCAGCACGATCCCCACGGCCATGAGCACACCGGCACGCCGGCGCATGTCCGCGGCACGCTCAGAGGCCACCCCCACACCCCGTGGTCTTCAGGACCTTGACGTAGCGGCGGACGGCGTACACACCGCCGGGCGTGCCCGCGACCACGACGACGTCGCCCGAGCGGGCGAGCCGGATGCGTGTCACGAGCTCCGGCAGCGCCTGCGGGCCAAACCGCGTCCAGGCGACGAGCGGCCGCGGATTCGGCGTCGCCACGATCGCCAGCCACTCCACCCGCCTGCCCCGGGCGCTGACCCGCACGGGCACCTCGCCGGCACCCTCCGGAATCGCGGGCACACGCACCTCCATCCAGTCCGCCGGCTGCGCTTCCGCCCCGCCCAGCGCCGTGAGCACCTCCTCGGCGCTCCGCTCCCCCAGGGCCCGCTGCGGCGGCGTCTCGGGCGGGGCGGCCCACGCCGCGGCGCACGCCATCAGCGCGGCCATCGCCAGGGCCCGGGCTCCCGTCATGCTCGGATGCAGCATCGCCGTCTCCTCCCTGCCACCATCGGGATGTCTGCAGGGGTGCAAGCGGAATGCCGGTCCGGCGGCCCATGGCGCCTCAGCGACTTGCCGAGCACGGCGGAGGCGGTGCCGCGCAGGTTGCAACGGGGATCGAACCGTGCGGTTGCACCTTGCAAACCGCGCTAGGCGCCCCCACGGCGCTGCCCGTAGCGCTGCAGCCGCCGCCAGAGGGTGGACTTGTCGATGCCGAGCGCGGCGGCGGTACGCTCGCGGCTGCCGCCGAAGCGCTCAAGCACCTTGAGGATGTAGCGGCGCTCGAGCTCCTCGAGCGTGGGCAGGTCGGCGTCGATGGCCTCGCCCGCCGCGGCGCCTGCCTCCGGCGGCTCCGGCGCGGGCTCGAGGCCCTCCAGCCTCAGCACGGGGCCCTCGGCGAGCGCCACGTGGCGCTCGACCACGTTGCGCAGCTCGCGCACGTTGCCGGGCCAGTGGTAGTCCATCAGGCGGCGTAGGGAGGCGGCGTCGAAGCCGCGGAGCCTGCGCCCGTAGCGGCGGGCGAACTCGTCCACGAAGTGCTGCACCAGCAGCGGGATGTCCTCGCGGCGCTCGCGCAGGGGCGGGAGCGCGATGCGCACCACGTTGAGGCGATGGTAGAGGTCATGGCGGAACTCGCCCGCACGCACCATGGCCTCGAGGTCGCGGTGGGTGGCGGCGACGAAGCGCACGTCGATGCGGATGGGGCGCACGCCCCCGACGCGCGTGATCTCGCCCTCCTGCACCACGCGCAGGAGCTTGGCCTGCAGCGCCGGGGAGATGTTGCCGATCTCGTCCAGGAAGACCGTGCCGCCGGCAGCGGCCTCCAGCAGCCCCTGGCGGGCGCGGTCGGCGCCGGTGAAGGCGCCCTTCTCGTGGCCGAAGAGCTCCGATTCGAGCAGCGTCTCGGTGAGCGCGCCGCAGTCCACCACCACGAAGGGCCGCTCGGCCCAGGGCGAGCGCTCGTGCAGCGCGCGCGCCACCAGCTCCTTGCCCGTGCCGGACTCGCCCTGGATGAGCACGGGGCACCGCACCTCGGCCACCTTGTCGATGACGGCCAGCACGCGGCGCATGGCCTCGGACCGGCCGATCATGCCGTAGCGGGCACGCTCGTCGCGCAGCTGGCGCCTGAGGAGGCGGTTCTCGCGCCGCAGGCGCGCACGCTCCAGCGTGCGCTCGGCCACCAGCAGCAGCTCCTCCATGTCGAAGGGCTTCTTGATGAAGTCGGCCGCGCCCAGGCGCAGGGCCTCGATGGCGTCGTCCAGGGTCGAGTAGGCCGTGATGATGATGACCGGCACCTCCTCGTCGCGCGCGCGGATGCGGCGCACGAGCTCGATGCCGTCCATGCCGGGCATGCGCAGGTCCGTGACGACGAGATCGGCGCCGGCGCGCTCGAAGTCGGCCAGCGCCGCGCGGGGGTCGTCGTGGACGACGCATTCGAAGCGGCTCCCCTCGCAGAAGCGCCGCATGAGCGAGCCCGCCTTGGGGTCGTCGTCCACGAACAGCAGGCGCAGCCTGTCTCCTTCGCTAGCCGCCATGGGCTTCCTCCTCCTCGGCCGGTGCGGGCTCCAGGGGCAGGACGAGCCGCGCCTCGGCCCCGCCCCCGGGATGATTTTCCACGGCCAGGCTTCCTGCGTGACGCGCCACGATGCCGTGCGCGATGGCAAGCCCCAGCCCCGTGCCCTCGCCCACGGGCTTGGTGGTGAAGAAGGGCTCGAAGAGCCTTCCTTCCGCCTCGGGCGGCAGGCCCGGCCCGCGGTCACGCACGCGCACCGCGAGCCACGTCCGTCCGTCACGGTCCCGCTCGCGCGCCGCGGTCACGGTGACCGTTGCGCCCGCGGGGCTCGCCTGCACCGCGTTCAGCAGCAGGTTGAGCAGCGCCTGCTGGAGCTGCCCGCGGTCGCCGTGCACGGTGGCCTCGGCGAGCGGCTCCGCCTCGATGCGCACGCCGCGCTTGCGCGCCTGGGCCGCCACCAGGCGCACGGTCTCCTCGATCCACGGCCGCGCCGCGAAGGGCGCGCGCCGCGGCGGCGCCTGGCGCGCGAAGTCGAGCACGCCCTGCACGATGCGCGAGGCCCGAAGCGCCTCCTCGCGGATGGCGGCGAGGTCGGCACGGGGGTCCTGGCCACGCTCGAGGCCACGCTCGGCCAGCCGCACGAGCGAGAGTATGTTGCTGAGCGGGTTGTTGATCTCGTGGCCGATGCCGGCAGCGAGCCGGCCCAGGCTCGCGAGCCGCGCCTGGGCCTCGGCCCGCGCGCGCGCCCGGTCACGCTCGGCCTGGGCGTGCTCCAGGGTCTCGGCCATCTCGTTGAAGGCCCCGACGAGGGAGCGGATCTCGTCGGCGCCGCGCGGCGCGCGCAGGCGCAGCCCGCGCTCGCCGCGGGCGTAGCGCGCCAGCCCCCGCGCGAGCTCGGCCACGGGCCCTGCCACCTGACGCGCGCCGAGGCGGCCGATGAGCAGCGCGAGCAGCAGCGCCACCGCCGCGAACAGGGGAACCGCGAGCCGGATGGGGGCGAAGGGGGCCGCCACCGCCCCCGCGGGCACCCGGTAGGCGATGAGCCACGAGACGAGCTGGTCCGGGTACGGGAGATACTCGAGGAAATGCACGCTCGATCCGTCGCGCCCGCGCACGATGCCGTAGCTCGACTCGCGCGCCGCGCGCGCGAGCGCCGCCCCCCATGGGAAGGCCTCGCCGAGCGCCGCCGGGCCGGCGGCGGCGGTGAAGCGCGCCCCGGTGGCGTCCGCGTAGAGGATGCGCGCCGTCCCCGGATCGTCCGGATCGAGCTCCGCCACCGTCAGCTCGCCCCCGTAGGGCCGGGGCACCAGGTCGAGGATGCGGTCCACCGCCTCGCCCGTGGGGGAGACCGCGAGATACCCCAGCACCCGCCCATCCGCGACCAGCGGCACCACGGCATCCAGCATGGCCACCCGCACGCCGGCCCGGGCGGCGGCCACGCTCGTCGGCAGACGCAGGAAGCTCACCTCGCCCGGTGGCAGCCGCGCCAGCCGCGCGGCCAGCGCCTCGGGATCGGTGGCCTCCTCGGCGAAGGGGAAGCCCTCGTAGCCGTCGAAGATCGGCTCGGTGCGCCGGCCGAAGCGCACGCGGATGAGGGCGTTGCCCTCGAGGTCCAGCACCCGCAGGCTGCGCATGCCCGGCACGACGGCCTGCAGGGCCTCGAGGAAGCCGTTGACCCGGTCCTCGCGCTCGAAGAACTCCGGGTGTATGTCGCCGCGGGCCGCCCACTCCAGCACGGGGTGGAACTCGCGCAGCGCCGGCGAGCGCGCCAGCGCGCGGAACAGCTCGCGCTCGAACTGGAGCCTGCGGTCGATCTCGGCCGCCATGGCGCTCAGGGCCACCGCCACCTCGCGCGCGATGCCACGGCGGTACTGGAGCTCGCTGTAGGCCACCGCCCCCAGGGCCAGCGCCGTGAGGGGCACGACCGAGGCGAGGGCGACCCACAGGAAGATGTTGGTGCGAAGGCGCATGGGAGGCGCGCGCGTCCGGCCGCCATTATGGCACGCGCGCCGCCCGGCTATACTTGCGCCGGTCCGCGGACCGGAGAGAGACCGATGCCCCTGCGCGCCCTGCCCGCCGTCCTCCTCCTCGCCCTGGCCGTTCTCGGCGGATGCGGCCAGAAGGGGGACCTCTACCTGCCGGACGACCGCCCCGCCCGCGAGGGCGGCCGCTGACCGTGGACCACTTCGTCCGCCGCGACGGCGAGCTGCACGCCGAGGGCGTCCCCCTGGGCCGGATCGCCGAGGCCTGCGGCACGCCCTGCTACGTCTATTCCCGCGCCACCCTCGAGCGCCACTACCGCGCCTTCGACGAGGCGCTCGCCGGCCGGGCGCATCTCGTCTGCTACGCGGTCAAGGCCAACGGCAACCTTGCCGTGCTCGACGTGCTGGCGCGCCTGGGAGCGGGCTTCGACATCGTCTCCGGGGGCGAGCTCGCGCGGGTGCTGGCCGCCGGCGGCGACCCCGCGCGGGTGGTGTTCTCGGGCGTGGGCAAGAGCGAGGCCGAGCTGCGCCAGGCGCTCGCAGCCGGCATCCGCTGCTTCAACGTGGAGTCGCTCCCGGAGCTCGAGCGGCTCGAGCGCGTGGCGGCGGCGCTCGGCCGGCGCGCGCCCGTGGCGGTGCGGGTCAACCCGGACGTGGACCCCGGCACGCACCCCTACATCGCCACCGGCCTGCGCGAGAGCAAGTTCGGCCTCGACCCCGATTCGGCGCTCGCGGCCTACCGCCGCGCGGCGGCGAGCCCCCACCTCGAGGTCGTGGGCATCGACTGCCACATCGGCTCCCAGCTCACGGCGGTGGAGCCCTTCGTGGACGCCGCCCGCCGGGTGCTGGACCTGGTGGACCGGCTCGCCGCCGAGGGCATCGTGCTGCGCCACCTGGACCTGGGCGGGGGGCTGGGCGTGCGCTACCGCGACGAGGCCCCGCCCGAGCCCGCCGAGCTCGCCCGGGCGCTGGGCGCGGCGGTGGGCGACCGTCCCCTGGAGCTGCTGCTCGAGCCGGGGCGGGCCATCGCCGCCAACGCGGGCATCCTGCTCACGCGCGTGGAGTATCTGAAGGAGGCCGGCGGCCACCGTTTCGCCATCGTGGACGCCGGCATGAACGACCTGCTGCGTCCGGCCCTCTACCAGGCCTGGCACGCCATCGAGCCCGTGCGGGAGCGCACGGATGCGCCCGCGCGCGCATGGGATATCGTGGGGCCCGTGTGCGAGACCGGCGACTTCCTCGGCCGCGGGCGGCGGCTGGCGCTGGCGCCCGGCGACCTGCTCGCCGTGCGCTCGGCCGGCGCCTACGGCTTCGTCATGAGCTCCAACTACAACGCCCGCCCGCGCTGCGCCGAGGTCATGGTGGACGGCGACCGCTTCCACGTGGTGCGCGCGCGAGAGACCCTCGAGGACCTCTGGCGCGGCGAGCGCCCCCTGCCAGGCTAGCGGCCGCTTTCCGCCCCCCGCGGACGCGGCGGCCGGCGCGCTGCAGCCAGCGCGCCGTCTCCCACAGGCCCTCGAGCAGACGCAGGCGCTCCAGCGGCGTGAGCGCCGCCCAGCGCGCGAGCTGCGCGCGCCGTGCATCCTCGAAGCCGAGGCCGGCGACGATCCGCCGTGGCGGACCGTTCCCGGAACGCCCGTTTCCATGCCCCTCAGCCATCGCTCCCCTCCTGCCGGCGCAGCGCCGCCACGTCCTCGAGGTCCCGGGCCCGCCCGGCCCATTCCTTCATGGCCACGAGCGTCTCCCTGTCGACCACCGGCATGAGGATGCCCTCCGGCAGCGGCACCCGCAAGGCGGCCGGCCACGCCCGCTCGAAATCGAACGGCAAGGCGGCGAAAATGCCGATCGGGATCTCAGGCGTGCGGTCGCTGACGAGCGTCAGCACCTGCATCCCCTTTTCGCGGACCCATGCATCACGGATGCGCGGATCGACGAAATCGGCCGGCGACCCCGGCTGCACCGGGCCATAACCCAGCGAGGCCAGGGCGTCGATGGCGCGCCGCAGGTTCTCTTCCTCGAGGGCGACCGCGAGATCGAGATCCACGGTCAGGCGCGGAAACCCGTGCACGGTGACGGCGACACCGCCCACCACGAGATAGCGGACGCCGGCCCCGTTCAGCGCGGCCACGATACGCGCGAGCGTCTCCAGGCGCATGGGTGCAGCTTAGCGCAGCGGTCGACCTCCATGGAGCGTGTGCCAGAGCCCGAGCTGATGGACGACCCGGCACAGGCGCGCGCCTACGCCGAGGCGGACTTCTCCGAGCCCCATGAGCTGTTCGTGCGCGCCTTCGGCGAGCGGCTCGGACCGCCCGCGGGCCCCGTGGCCGATCTCGGCTGCGGGCCCGCCGACGTGACCCTGCGCTTCGCGCGCGCCTGGCCCTCGGTCGCCATCGACGCCGTGGACGGCGCCGCGGCCATGCTGGAGCTCGCCCGGGCGGCCGTGGCCCGGGCGGGCCTGCAGGGCCGCATCCGCCTGCTCGCCGGGCGCATCCCCGGGGCGGCGCTCCCGGGCGCGCCCTACCGCACGGTGATCTCCAACTCGCTCCTCCACCACCTGCGCGATCCGCTCGATCTCTGGCGCACGATCCGGCGCATCGCCGCCCCCGGGGCCGCCGTGTTCGTGATGGACCTCATGCGCCCGCGCGACGAGGCCGAGTGGGCGCGGCTCGTGGACACCTACGCCGCCGGCGCCCCGCCCCTGCTGCGGCGCGACTTCCGCGCCTCGCTCGCCGCAGCCTACCGTCCGCGGGAGGTCGAGGCCCAGCTCGCCGCCGCAGGAATCGGGAGGACGCTGCGGGTGGAGGTGCTGAGCGACCGCCACCTCGCCGTGTGGGGGAGGCTCCAGGTGTGATCTCGCGCATGCGGTTCTTGGCGCCGTGGCCGCGGGGGGTGAGGCCCCGGCCGGGCGCCCCACCCCGCCCCGCCCCTCGCCTCCCGCCCGCCGCCCCGCTACCCTTCCCCCCATGATCGTCGGGTTCACGAAGATGCAGGCCCTGGGCAACGACTTCGTCGTCATCGACGCCACGCGCGCGCCCGTCGCGCTGGCGCCCGGGCAGATACGCCGGCTGGCCGACCGGCGCCGCGGCGTGGGCTGCGACCAGGTGCTCCTCGCCGAGCCGCCCACGCGCCCCGATGCCGACTTCCGCTACCGCATCTTCAACGCCGACGGCGGCGAGGTGGGCCAGTGCGGCAACGGCGCCCGCTGCCTCGCCCGCTTCCTGCGCGCGCGCGGGCGCATCGCCCGCGACACGGTGCGTCTCGAGACCGCCGACGGGCTTCTCACCGCCGTCCTCGAGCCCGACGGCAGCGTGACCGTGGACATGGGCGTGCCGCGGCTGGAGCCGGACGCGGTGCCCATCGTGGCCGCGGCGCGCGCGCCGCGCTACCGCCTGGAGACCCCCTACGGCACCGCGGAGGCAGCCGCGGTCTCCATGGGCAACCCCCACCTGGTGGTGGCGGTCCCGGACGTGGAGACGGCCCCCGTCGCCACGCTGGGTCCCGCCCTCGAGCGTCATCCGCTGCTGCCCGAGGGTGCCAACGTGGGCTTCCTCCAGGTCGTGGACCGGCGCCACGCGCGGCTGCGCGTGCACGAGCGCGGCGTCGGCGCCGAGACGCCCGCCTGCGGCAGCGGCGCCTGCGCGGCCGTGGTCGCGGGCCGCCTGTGGGGGCTGCTGGACGCCGAGGTCACGGTCTCCCTGCCCGGCGGTGCGCTTGTGCTAAGCTGGGACGGCGAGGGGGAGCCGGTCCGCATGCGCGGGCCGGCGGAGGAGGTCTACGAGGGGCGGATCGCGCTATGAGCATGCACGAGCGAGGCGGCGAGGCGGCCCGGACGGAAGCAGGCCTGGACGAGCGCACCGTCGCCGACTACCTGAGACGCCACCCGGACTTCTTCGAGCGCCACATCGGCCTCCTGGCGCTGCTCAAGGTACCTCATCCCTGCGGCGGGGCCGTCTCGCTCATCGAGCGGCAGGTCTCGGTGCTGCGCGAGCAGAACCGCCACCTCAGCCGCAAGCTCACCGAGCTCGTCAGCACCGCCCGCGACAACGAGCGCCTCAGCGCGGAGATGCACCGCCTGGCGCTCGCCCTCATGGAGGCCGAGGGCTTCGGCGCCGTGACGGCACGGGTGCGCGAGGCGCTCGCCGAGAGCTTCGGGGCCGAGCAGGCCGTCATGCGGCTGGTGCGGCTGCCGGGGGGCAGCGCGGTGGAGGACGGCTTCGTGGGCCTGCTGGACATGGACGAGCCCGAGACCGCCAAGGCCTTCGAGGCCTTCCTCAGGGGACGGCGACCCGTGTGCGGCCGCCTCAAGGCCGAGCAGGTGGCGCTGCTCTTCGGCGAGCGCGCCGAGGCCGTGGCCTCGGGCGCGATGATCTACCTCGGCGAGCACAGCCACTACGGCGTGCTCGCCATCGGCAGCCGCGACCGCCACCGCTTCCACCCGGGTATGGGCACGGTCTTCCTCACCCAGCTCGGGGCGCTCGTCAGCCGGGCGCTCCGCCCCCACCTCGGCCCGTGAGCGAAGGCGCGGAAGCGGCGCTCCGTCCCGCCCTCGACGACTTCCTCTCGCGGCTGGCCGGCGAGCGGCGCTGCTCGGCGCACACCGTGCGCGCCTACCGGCGCGATCTCGGGCGCTTCCTGGCCGCGTGCGCGGCCGAGGGCGTGCAGGACTGGCGCGAGGTGCGTGCCCACCACGTGCGCCGCTTCGCCGCCGCCGAGCACCGCGCGGGGCGGACCGCGCGCAGCATCCAGCGGGCGCTGTCGGCGGTGCGCACCTTCCTCGACGATCTGGTCGAGCGGGGGCTGGCGGCGCAGAACCCCGCCCGCAGCGTGCGCGGGCCCAGGGCTCCCCGGCGGCTCCCGGAGACGCTGGACGTGGACCAGGCCATGGCCCTGCTGGACGGGCCCTGGGGCGACGATCCCCTGGCACGGCGCGACCGGGCCATGCTGGAGCTGCTCTACGGCTGCGGGCTGCGGCTGGCCGAGCTCGCCGGCCTCGACCTCCAGGACGTGGACCTGGCCGCAGGGGAGCTCGCCGTGGTCCGGGGCAAGGGGAACAGGGACCGGCGGCTGCCCCTGGGCAGCAAGGCCCGCGCGGCGCTGGCGGAGTGGCTCTCCGTGCGGGGGGCGCTCGCGGCGCCGGACGAGGCCGCGGTCTTCGTCTCGCGCAGGGGACGCCGTCTCGGTCCCCGCGGCATCGAACGGCGCGTCGCCCTGTGGGCACGGCGCAGGGGGCTGGGGGTGCCGCTCCATCCCCACATGCTGCGTCATGCCTTCGCCACGCATCTGCTCGAGTCGAGCGGCGACCTGCGCGCGGTGCAGGAGCTGCTCGGCCATGCCGACATCGCCACCACCCAGGTCTACACCCACCTGGACTTCCAGCACCTGGCCCAGGTCTACGACCGCGCCCATCCCCGCGCCCGCCGCCGATAACCTTGCGGAAGGCCTGAAAAATCGCGATTTTTCAGGCCTTCTCCGCGGCCAGGGACGGCCCATGCACAGGGAAGTGCATGACAGCATGGTGAAAAATCGAATGGACCGCGAAGCACTATCGCGCTGATCGATCCGCGCAGCGGATCGATCAGCGCTTCCTTGCAAATCCACCACTCTGTGGCTGACAATCCGCCATAACATGGCGGATTGTCAGGATTGTCATTGCCCCCGCCACCTGGCCTCGCGCGTGCGTGCCGCGCTCGAGGACACGCCCGTGGTGTTCCTGGCCGGCGCCCGCCAGACGGGCAAGACGACGCTGGCCCGCGCCCTCGTGGAGGAGGGCGTCCTGGACGCCTACGTCACCCTCGACGACCCCACCCAGCTCGCCGCCGCCGCCCACGATCCCGAGGGCTTCCTCGCGGGCCTGCCGCACCGGACGGTGCTCGACGAGGTGCAGCGGGCCCCCGACCTCTTCCCGGCGCTGCGGGCGGCGATCGACCGCGACCGCCGTCCCGGACGCTTCCTGCTCACGGGCTCGGCCGACGTGCTGCTGCTGCCCGGGCTCGCACAGGTCCTCACGGGCCGCATGGAGATCCTCACGCTGGAGCCCTTCTCCCAAGGCGAGCGGGAGGGGCGACGCGAGCGCTTCCTCCGTGACCTCTTCACGCCCGAAGGGCCGGTACCGGGCCCGCCGCTCGAGCGCGAGGCGGTCTGCCGGCGCATCGTCGAGGGGGGCTTCCCGGAGGCCTGCGCCCGATCCGGCCCCGAGCGCCGCGCCGCCTGGTTCGACGCCTACGTGGCGCTGGTCACCCAGCGGGAGGTGCGGGAGCTCGCGCGGATCGAGGGCGTCACGGAGCTCCCGCACCTGCTCCGCCTCCTCGCCGCGCGCCTCGGGGGGCTCCTGAACCGGGCCGAGCTCGCCCGCAGCGCCGGCCTGGCGCAGACGACGCTCGCGCGCTATCTCGCCCTCCTCCAGACACTCTTCCTCCTGCGCCCCCTCCCGGCCCGGGCCACGACCCGCGGCAAGCGCCTGATCCGCGCGCCGAAGGTGCACCTGATCGACACCGGCCTGGCTGCCCACCTCCTGGGGCTCGACGCCGACGGGCTCGCCCGCCCGGACCGGCTGGGCCCCCTGCTGGAAGGCTTCGTCGTCTGCGAGCTGCGGCGCCAGCGCGGCTGGGCGCTGCCGGGGGCGCGGCTGCACCACTTCCGCACCGCGGGCGGCGCCGAGGTGGACGTCGTGGTCGAGCTGCCCGACGGACGCGTCGCCGGCATCGAGGTCAAGGCCGCCGCCACCGTGCGCGCGCGCGACCTGCGGGGACTGAAGGCGCTCGCCGGGATCGCCGGCGACGCCTTCGTGCGCGGCGTGGTGCTCCACCTGGGCGAGGCGCACGCGGCCTTCGGCGAGCGGCTGGTCGCCATGCCGCTGTCCAGCCTGTGGCGATCGGGCCCGCAGCGCCGCGGCGGCCCGTAGCGGGTACAATCAGCGTTTCCACGGGCCGGGAATCCACGCAGATGGAGCAGTTTTCGGGCACCACCGTGCTGGCGGTGCGGCGCGACGGCCGCCTGGTGATGGGCGGCGACGGGCAGGTCTCGCTCGGCGCCACGATCGTGAAGGGCAACGCGCGCAAGGTGCGCCGCCTGTACCACGACCGCGTGCTGGCCGGCTTCGCCGGCGCCACCGCCGACGCCTTCACGCTCTTCGAGCGCTTCGAGGCCAAGCTCGAGCGCCACCGCGGCCACCTGCTGCGCGCCGCCGTGGAGCTCGCCAAGGACTGGCGCACCGACCGCACGCTCCGCCGGCTCGAGGCCCTGCTGCTGGTGGCCGACGCCCGCGACATGCTCCTCGTCTCCGGCACCGGCGACGTGCTCGAGCCCGAGCGCCCGGTGATGGCCATCGGCTCGGGGGGCGCCTACGCCCAGGCCGCCGCCCGGGCGCTCCTCGAGCACACCGGGCTCGACGCGCGCGCGGTGGTGGAACGCGCGCTCGCCATCGCCGCCGACATCTGCGTCTACACCAACCACCAGCTCAGCATCGAGGAGCTCGCCGCCGATGGCTGATCCCCTGCCCGCCCGCTGCGCGGGCGCCGCCGCGCCCGCCACCATGACGCCCCGCGAGATCGTCCAGGAGCTGGACAAGCACATCGTGGGGCAGTCCGCGGCCAAGCGCGCCGTGGCCATCGCGCTGCGCAACCGCTGGCGCCGCATGCAGCTCGACGAGCGCCTGCGCGCCGAGATCACGCCCAAGAACATCCTGATGATCGGTCCCACCGGTGTGGGCAAGACCGAGATCGCGCGGCGGCTGGCGCGGCTCGCGGGCGCGCCCTTCATCAAGGTCGAGGCGACCAAGTTCACCGAGGTGGGCTACGTGGGGCGCGACGTCGAGTCCATCGTGCGCGACCTGGTGGACGCGGCGGTCAAGATGATGCGCGAGCGCGAGATGGCGCGGGTGCGCCACCGCGCCGAGGCCGCCGCCGAGGAGCGCATCCTGGACGCGCTCCTGCCGCGCCGGCGCGGGCCCGGCTTCGGCGCCGAGCCCGCGGCCGAGAGCCCTGCCACGCGCGAGCGGCTGCGCGAGAAGCTGCGCGCGGGCGAGCTCGACGAGCGCGAGATCGAGATCGAGATCGCCGCCATCCCCGCCGGCGTCGAGATCATGGCACCGCCCGGCATGGAGGAGATGACGAGCCAGCTCCAGCAGCTGTTCCAGAACCTCGCCGGCGGGCGCACGCGCACGCGCCGGCTGCGCGTGCGCGAGGCGCGCAAGCTCCTCACGGAGGAGGAGGCGGCCAGGCTCGTCGACGACGAGGAGATCAAGCACCGCGCCGTGGAGGCGGTGGAGCAGAGCGGGATCGTCTTCATCGACGAGATCGACAAGGTGGCCCAGCGCAGCGGCCACGGTGGCCCCGACGTCTCGCGCGAGGGGGTGCAGCGTGACCTCCTGCCCCTGATCGAGGGCTGCACGGTGAGCACCCGCTACGGCATGGTGCGCACCGACCACATCCTCTTCATCGCTTCCGGCGCCTTCCACCTGGCCAGGCCCTCGGATCTCATCCCGGAGCTGCAGGGGCGGCTCCCCATCCGCGTCGAGCTCGACGCGCTCGGCGTGGAGGACTTCGTGCGCATCCTCACCGAGCCCGATGCCTCGCTCACCGAGCAGTACCAGGCCCTGCTCGCCACCGAGGGGCTGGAGCTCTCGTTCACCCCGGACGGCATCCGCCGCATCGCCGAGGTGGCCTGGGAGGTGAACGAGCGCACGGAGAACATCGGCGCCCGGCGCCTGCACACCGTCATGGAGCGGCTGCTCGAGACGGTCTCCTACGAGGCCCCCGACCGGGCCGGCGAGAAGGTGGTGGTGGACGCCGCCTTCGTGGACCGCCAGCTCGCGGGGCTGGCCGCCGACGAGGATCTCAGCCGCTACATTCTGTAGGATGGTCTGAAAAAATCTCGATTTTTCAGACCATCCCCGCGGCCAGGGACGGGCGCGGGACGGTTCATGCACACGGAAGCGCATGACGACAAGCGAAAAGTCGAAATGGACCGCGAAGCGCCATCGCGCTGATCAATCCGCGCAGCGGATCGATCGGCGTTTCCTGCAAGGGGAGAGCGGAAACCATGCCCAGACCGACCGAGATCGTGCTGCACCAGAAGTCGCGCGTGCTGGAGATCGCCTTCGACGACGGCACCCGCGCGAGGCTTCCCGCCGAGTACCTGCGCGTCCACTCGCCCTCGGCCGAGGTGCGCGGCCACGGCCCCGACGAGATGGTGCTCGTCAAGGGCAAGGAGGACGTCAACATCGAGAAGATCGAGCCCGTGGGCAACTATGCCGTGTGCCTGCACTTCGACGACGGCCACAACACCGGCATCTACTCCTGGGACACGCTCTACGACCTCGCCGTCAACCAGGAGCGCTACTGGAAGGAATACCTCGAGCGCTGCGAGGCCGAGGGCTACCGGCGCCGCACGGGCGACGGGGAGGAGCGCTGAGCGGCTCCCCGCACATGGGCGGCACCACCCATTTCGGCTTCCAGCGCGTGCCGGAGGAGGAGAAGCCCCGGCGCGTGGCGGCGGTCTTCGCATCGGTGGCCGACCGCTACGACCTCATGAACGACCTCATGTCGCTGGGGCTGCACCGGCTGTGGAAGCGCTTCGCGGTGGCGCTCGCCCAGGTGCGCCCGGGCGAGCGCGTGCTCGACCTCGCCGCGGGCACCGGCGACCTCGCACGGCTGCTGGCGCGCGACGCGGGGCCCTCCGGCCAGGTGGTGCTCGCCGACTTCAGCGGCCCGATGCTCGCGCGCGGGCGTGACCGCCTGCTGGACGAGGGCCTGGGCCGGGGGCTCGCCTGGGTGCAGGCCGACGCCGAGCGCCTGCCCTTCGCCGACGAGAGCTTCGACTGCGTCACCATCGGCTTCGGCCTGCGCAACGTCACGCGCAAGGAACGGGCGCTCGCGGAGATGCACCGGGTGCTGCGCCCGGGCGGCCGGGCGCTGGTGCTCGAGTTCTCCCGCCTGCGGCTCGCGCCCCTGCGCCCGCTCTACGACCTCTACTCCTTCGCGGTGCTGCCGCGCCTGGGCCGGCTGGTGGCCGGCGACGAGGCGAGCTACCGGTATCTCGCCGAGTCCATCCGCGTGCACCCGGACCAGCACGCGCTCGAGGCCATGATGCGCGAGGCGGGCTTCGAGGGCTGCGAGCACTACAACCTCTGCGGCGGCATCGTCGCCGTCCATCGGGGCTGGCGTGCCTGAGGGGGGCGCCATGGCCCGCCACCCGCTGCAGCCGCTGGCCGAGGCCGCCCTCCAGGGGGCCTTCGACGCCTGGCTCGCCGCCGACACGGCCGCGGCGGCACGCTGGCGCGGGCTCGAAGGGCACGTGGTGGCGATCGAGGTGCTGGGGCTCGGGCTGCGCTTCGCCCTGCGCCCGGAGGGCGGGCGCGTGCGCGTGCTGGCAGCGGATGCGGACGAGGCCGAGGTGACGGTGGCGGGTGCACCGCTCGCGCTCGCACGCATGGCGGCCGCTGGCCACGCACCGGCAGGCCAGGTGCGGATCACGGGCGACGTGGCGCTGGCCCGCACGCTGGAGGCGGCCCTCAAAGGATCACCCGTGGACTGGGAGGGGCTCGCCGCCCGCTGGCTGGGCGACATCCCCGCGCGCCAGCTCGGCCGGGCCGCCCGTGCGGGGCTGGCCTGGGCCCGCGACGCCGCCGGCCGCCTCGCCCGCGACGCCGTCGAGCACCTCACCGAGGAGGCACGCGACCTGCCGCCGCGCGCCGAGCTGGAAGGCTTCCTGGACGCGGTGGACCGCCTGCGCGACGACGTCGAGCGCCTTGAGGCGCGCATCGCCCGCCTGGAGGCGGCGGCGCGCCGGGGAGGCGGCGCCTAGTGCTGCGGCCGGGCGACCTGCTGCGCCTCGGGCGCATCCAGTGGGTGCTCGCCCGCCACGGGCTCGACGAGCTGCTGCTCGCCACCCCCTGGCTGCGCCCGCTGCGCTTCCTCGCCTTCCTCACCCCGGGCTGGTGGCTCGCGCGCGGGGTGCCGCGGGGCGTGCGCATCCGCCGCGCCCTCGAGGACCTGGGCCCCATCTTCGTCAAGTTCGGCCAGATCCTCTCCACGCGCCGCGACCTGCTCCCGGACGACATCGCCGACGAGCTCGCGCGCCTGCAGGACCGGGTGCCGCCCTTCCCCGCCGTCGAGGCGCGCCGCATCGTCGAGCGCGCGCTCGCCAGGCCGGTCACGGAGGCCTTCGCCGCCTTCGAGGACACGCCGCTCGCCTCGGCCTCCATCGCGCAGGTGCATGCGGCGCGGCTCGCCGACGGGCGCGAGGTGGTGGTCAAGGTCCTGCGGCCAGGGATCGAGCGCATCATCCGGCGCGACCTGCGCCTCATGTACCTGCTGGCCCGGCTCCTTGCGCGCTACGTGCGCGAAGCCCGGCGGCTCCGCCCGGTGGAGGTGGTGGCCGAGTTCGAGCGCACCCTCATGGACGAGCTCGACCTCATGCGCGAGGCGGCCAACTGCTCGCAGCTCAGGCGCAACTTCGAGGGCTCGCCCCTGCTCTACGTGCCCGAGGTGCACTGGCCGTACTGCCGACGCGAGGTGATGGTGCTCGAGCGCATCCACGGCGTGCCCGTCAGCGACGTGGCCGCCCTGCGGGCGGCCGGCGTGGACCTCAGACGGCTGGCCGAGACGGGGGTGGAGATCTTCTTCACCCAGGTCTTCAGCCACAACTTCTTCCACGCCGACATGCACCCCGGCAACATCTTCGTGGACGTGTCGGAGCCCGCGCGCGCGCGCTACATGGCGGTGGACTTCGGCATCATGGGCGTGCTCGGGCCCGACGACCAGCGGTATCTCGCCGAGAACTTCCTCGCCTTCTTCCACCGCGACTATCGCCGCGTGGCCGAGCTCCACGTGGAGTCGGGCTGGGTGCCGGCCGGCACGCGCGTGGAGCAGTTCGAGATGGCCATCCGCGCCGTGTGCGAGCCCATCTTCGAGCGCCCGCTCAAGGAGATCTCCTTCGGGCGGCTGCTGCTTCGGCTCTTCCAGACCGCGCGCCGCTTCCACATGGAGATCCAGCCGCAGCTCGTGCTGCTGCAGAAGACGCTCCTCAACATCGAGGGCCTGGGGCGCCAGCTCTATCCCGACCTCGACCTGTGGCAGACGGCCAGGCCCTTCCTGGAGCGCTGGATGCGCAGCCGCACCGGCGTGCGGGCGCTCGCCGCGCGGGCGCGCAAGGAGCTGCCGCGCTGGAGCGAGCAGCTGCCCGAGCTGCCGCGGCTCGCGCACCGCACGCTCGAGCGGGCCGCCGCGGGCGAGCTCGAGGTGCGCCTCGGCGACCATGCCCTCGAAGGCATCCGGCGCGAGATCCGCGCCGCCAACCGGCGCACCGTGCGCGCCGTCACCGGCGCGGGGCTCCTGGTGGCGGCGCTGCTCGCCGCCCCGCTCGGCGGGCCCGCCTGGGCGGGCCTGCCCTGGGCGAGCTGGGCGCTGGGGGCGGCGGCGCTCGCCGCGCTCGCCGCCGCCTGGCGCCGCTGAGGGGGCCCCGCAAAAGGGCGCCGGGCGGGAGGCAAGGGGCCGTCCACCGCACCGCAGGGCGCGGCCGCGAGCCGCGCGATCCTTTGCGTGCCTTGCACGCCCTGGAGACCCCTTTTGAAGGATCGGAAAGGCTGAATGATGAGGAAACTCTGATCGATCCGCTGTGGGGATCGATCAGAGTTTCCATCTTGCTGTTGTGCGCTTTGTGCTTGGACCGTCCCGGCTGCGGGCACAAGCCTTCCAGCTCCCGGACCGCGCCAGCCCTGAGGGAAGGACCCGCCCGTCGCACCCTGCGACGCCCTCGGAATCCCGGGCTGGCGGCGGTGCGTGATTCCGGCGGCGGGGAGCCGGAAATCGTTGCCGGGAAGACGTGCGTGGCGACCACGCCTGCATCGGAGCAGGAGAGGCGGGGTGGGCCCGGCCCCCCCCCGCCCCCCCGGCCGAGGATCAGCCCGCCGGTAGCGCCCGGCGCATCACCATCGGTCAACCGCCTCGGTGTAGCCAGCGCCGCGGGCAACGGCGAAGGGCAGCGTGAACGAGGCGCCTTCCCGGTCGAAGGCGCGTGGCGAGCCGCCGGCCTGGTAGCTCACCCCAACGAAGAAGGAATCCTCCGCCAGATGGGCCTCATCGTCATCGTCGACGAAGTAGTTGGCCGTGCGCCAGCCCAGATAGGCGGACCAGGGTCCGCTGAGCTGCCGGAAGAGGCGTGCCTCGAAGGTGTTCCACGTTCCGTCGTGACCGTCGGTGTAATCCCTGGAGTAGGCGCTGGTGTAGTCGAACTCGACGAGAAGCCTCTCGCTCGGATACAGCCGCGCCATCAGCCGCCAGAACGTGCCGTCGATGAAGCCTTCGCCCGAGCTGGGATCGACATCGATCTCGCCCCCGCCGAGCTGGCCGTGGATGGAGAAGCCGGGCCTCTGCCAGGTGACCTCACCGGCGACAAGTGTGCCCGTGTCGATGAAGGTATCGGTGCGGTCGACGATATTGCCGCGGACCGCCGCCACCAGCCCGCCCACGGACCACGAGCCCGCGCGCCGGAAG
This sequence comes from Gammaproteobacteria bacterium, assembly GCA_026989495.1. Classification (GTDB taxonomy): domain Bacteria; phylum Pseudomonadota; class Gammaproteobacteria; order S144-34; family S144-34; genus S144-34. The sequence goes on from JALSJE010000045.1 coordinate 18,662, forward strand.
CCGACGTGGATCCCGGTCATGGTCAGGTCTTGAGGCCCGTCATCCCTCATATTGAAGAGCCGCTCGTACTCGAGGCTGCCCTGCACGTAGAAGCCCTCGCGGGTCGAGTACATCACGGCGCCGGATACATTGTAGAAAGGGTCCTGCCGATCGCCCCCTTCGGCGTTGATGAGATCGATCTGCTTGCCGGCTGAAGCGGCGGCACGCACCGACCAGCCCTCGGCGTCGGCCTCGCCGTGGAGGACGACCAAGGCGGCGGCGCCGGCGACCAGCAGCCTGCTCCGGCCTTTCTTGTTGGTGTCATCGAATCCTGACCAGACCATTCTCTACCCTCCCGTCGAATCCTCAGGTGACGGCCCGCAACGCCCCGGCGCTGGGCCACGTTCGCTTATAGCGCACTCCAAGCACACTGTCAAAAAACCGCCGCCATGCGCAGGGGACGGCAAGCGACTGAATCGGCGGACAGGCATGCCTTGCACATGGCGTTCATATGCGCCCTCCTCCCCCGCAGGGTCTCGCGCCGTGCCATCCGCGTCAGGGACGCAGCTCGAGACCGAGGGTGACCAGGTCCACGTCGGAGCGACCCGTGACATCGCGCTCGCCCACGTCCCGGTAGCGGCGCCACTCGGCCGTCAACCAGAAGGGGGCCTGCAGCCGCCATCGGGCCCCGAGGCCGAAGGTGGGATCCTGGCCGTCGTCGCTCACCCGGCTCGCGCCCGCCTCCGCCTCGGCCTCCCAACGGAACAGCCCCGCCTTGACGAAGAGCTCGAGCCGGTCACCGGCCGGGAAGCCGCCCGAGACCAGGACGCCCACGCCTTCGGCGCGGGCCCTGGCCTGGACGGTCGCACCTCCGATGGTGGCTGCCGCATCCGCCTCGCCGAGGCGGGCGTATTCGAACTCGACCGCGAGGAAGCGCAACGGCTGGTAGCCCGCCGTCACGCGCCAGCCCGTCCCCGAACGGTCGCAGGCTGCACCCGGAAAGGCGGCGCTGAACTGCTCGCAGGCGTCGCGCGCCTCCGACCGGCCGCCTGCGATGCCCCCGTAGAGGCCGCCCGCAGACCGATCCGCCGCCGTCGCCGGCACCACCACCGCGGCCAGCAGTGCCGCCGCCAGCATGCGCTTGCTTCTGATATCCATCGCTCGATCCTCCCTCCAGGGTCACCCAGCGCACGTGCGCTTATAGCCCAGGCCGCGGCCCCGCGTCAAAGCGGGGCGAGCACGGCACCAGCCGGGCGGCGAAACGGGTCGGACCAGACAAGGACGGTGCCGTCGCCCCGGCGCCGCCCTTCAGCGCCCGGTCCTGGCACCGCCCTCGTCACCGCGGGCGCAAAAAGAACGGGCGCCCGAGGGCGCCCGTCCGCGCTTCCCTGACGCAGGCTCCGTCTCAGAGGATGTAGCCGCGCTCGTCGTGCAGGGCGAGGTCGAGGCCCTCGGTCTCCTGCTCCTCGGTCACGCGCAGGCCGATGATCACATCCACGATCTTGAGCAGGATGAAGCTCACGACCGCGGTGTAGACCACCGTGGCGCCGACGCCGACGAGCTGCACGCCCACCTGCTGGCCGATGCTTTCGATACCCTCGCCGAAGCCGGCGCCGCCCAGGCTCGGGGCGCAGAAGACGCCCGTCAGCACCGCGCCGATGATGCCGCCGATGGCGTGCACGCCGAAGACGTCGAGCGAGTCGTCGTAGCCCAGCGCCCGCTTGACCTTGGTGGCGGCGATGAAGCAGCCCACACCGGAGGCGAGGCCGATCACCAGCGCGCCCATGGGGCCAGCCGTGCCGGAGGCCGGGGTGATGGCCACCAGCCCCGCGACCGCGCCCGAGGCGATGCCCAGCACGCTAGGCTTGCCGTGTGAGATCCACTCGCTGAACATCCAGGCCAGCGCCGCGGCCGCGGTGGCGATCTGGGTCACCGCCATGGCCATGCCGGCGGTGCCGTCGGCGGCGAGCTCGGAGCCGGCGTTGAAGCCGAACCAGCCCACCCACAGGAGCGAGGCGCCGACCACGGTCAGGCCCAGATTGTGGGGCGGCATGGGCGTGTTGGGATAGCCCAGGCGCTTGCCGACGACCAGCGCCGCCACCAGGCCCGCGATGCCGGCGTTGATGTGCACCACGGTGCCGCCGGCGAAGTCCAGGATGCCGCGGCCGCCCAGCCAGCCGCCCTCGCCCCATACCCAGTGCGCGATGGGCGCGTAGACGAAGGTCAGCCACAGCGCCATGAAGGCCAGCATGGCCGAGAACTTCATGCGCTCGGCGAAGGCGCCCACGATGAGCGCGGGCGTGATGATGGCGAAGGTCATCTGGAAGGTCATGAAGACCGTCTCGGGGATGGTCCCGCTCATGCTCTCGACGGTCACCCCCTTGAGGAAGGCCTTGTCCAGGCCGCCCCAGAAGGCCCCCTCGCCGCCGAAGGCGATGCTGTAGCCGTACAGCGCCCACAGGACCGTCATCAGCCCCGTGATGGCGAAGCACTGCATCAGCACCGAGAGCACGTTCTTGCTGCGGACCATGCCGGCGTAGAAGAGCGACAGGCCCGGGATGGTCATCATGAGGACCAGGGCCGTGGCCGTGATCATCCAGGCGGTGTCGCCCGAGTTGAGCTCGTCGGCCAGGGCCAGCGAGGGGGCCAGCGCCCCGGCCGCCAGCGCACCCAGGCCACCGTAGAGCTTGCTGCGTGCCATCTTCTCCACCTCCAGGTGTTCAGAGCGCGTCGGGGCCGGTCTCGCCTGTGCGGATCCGGACCGCCTGCTCGAGGTTGAACACGAAGATCTTGCCGTCGCCGATCTTGCCCGTGTTGGCGGCCTTGCAGATGGCCTCGATGGCGCGCTCGACGAGGTCGTCGTTGAGCGCCACCTCGATCTTCACCTTGGGCAGGAAGTCGACCACGTACTCGGCGCCGCGGTAGAGCTCGGTGTGACCCTTCTGCCGCCCGAAGCCTTTCACCTCCGTGACGGTCAGGCCCTGCACCCCGATCTCCGACAGCGCCTCGCGCACGTCGTCGAGCTTGAAGGGCTTGATGATCGCCATGACCAGCTTCATCGTCGCAACCTCCCGCTGGCGGCGGCGCCTGCCGCCGCACCAGCCCTCATATCTCCTTGGAAACGGTCAGCACCACGCGCCCGTCGCACCAGTCGGTGGAGCCGGCGAAGGCGGTGCACTCGGTGGCGTTCATGTCAGTGTCGGTGTAGGCGAGCTCGAGGCCGACACCGAGCACGTCCTTGGAGACGGCCACCTTGTAGTCGGTGTAGTCCTGCCCGCCGCTGACGGCGTTCCACCATCCTACATGGGCCGACACGGTGAAAAGCCCCGAGAGCTCGTGCTCGGCCGACAGGTCCAGATAGTCGCCGAGACGCGGGTTGCCGAGGTTGACTCCGCGGTAGTAGGTCAGGCTAACCGGCCCGTAGGAAAGGCCCAGATAGAGCTCCTCGTAGTTCGTGCTGGGCGAGGCATTGCGGTAGTTGTAGCGCAGCACGCCCACGTCCACGCCGATCCCCCCGAGCTCGGTGGCGTAGCCCAGATAGGTGTCGAGCTCCAGGGTGCCGCCGTTGTAGAGGGTGCCGCTGACGTTGGAGCCCCACAGGCCGGCATAGAAGCCGCTCGCGTGCGTGAAGTCGAAGCCGCCCTGGATCGCCGCCGCCTCGTTCGTCTGGGACACGCCGCGGAAGACATAGTCCGTGGTCAGGGCCACGTTGGCCGTGATCTCGGCCCGGGCGGTGCCGAGGGTGGCCGCGGCCAGCGCCGCCGCCAGGGCCGTCTGCCTGATGCGCATGCCGTTCATCGCTTGCTCTCCCCTTTCGTTTGGTTCGCTCGTTGGCGACCGGCACCTCCGGCGCCGGGTCGTGCCCACCCGGGTGCAGGAGCCGTGCCACGAAGCAAACCCTTTCCGCATCAGAAAGTTGCGGGAGTGG
>JALSJE010000046.1 GCA_026989495.1 Gammaproteobacteria bacterium
GGTCGGAGGATGCAGCGGGAAGATCTTCAGGCCCTCGGCAACGTGGGCAAGACGGTCCTGGTCCTCGTGGGCGTGATGCTCGCCCTCATCGCCATCGCCAACGTGGTGGCCTGAGGCTCAGCGCGGGGGCCGCACCAGCAGGAACAGCCCCACGGCCACGGCCATCGCCACAGGAAACTCCCACAGGGGGCGGCCGCCGATGGCGCCGGCAAGCCCCGCGAAGGCCGGCAGCTCCGCGAGCGCGGACCCCACGGCCAGCCGCCGGATGAGCACCGGCCGCGGGGGCTGTCCGGGCCCCTCCAGGCGCCGCCGGAAGGCGATGCCGTAGGCGAGGCCGGGCACCGCCAGCACGAATGCCGCCGGCAGGCTCCAGGCGGCCCAGGCCGCCGGCAGCACGGGCCTGCCCGCGCCCCAGTTGATCGCCCAGCCGTCACCGGGATCCAGGCGAGCCCCATCAGGAGCCGCAGCCACAGGTCGCTCGGATGCACCCGCGCGCCCCCACCACTCTCCTTGCCTGCTCCGCCGCTCATGTGGAAGCCTCCCCCTGCGCCTGCTATTTGCCCGCGCGCACGAGGCCGCCCAGCCCCCTGGCCTCCAGGGCGGCCTCCACCCGGGCGCGGATCTCGGCCGGATGCTCCAGGGCGCGCACCTCCGCGAGGAGGTCGCGCGCCTCGGCGCGGCCGAAGCTGCGCACCACCCACTTCACCCGCGGCAGCGACGAGGCGCTCATGCTGAGGCTGTCCACGCCCATGCCGAGCAGCAGCAGCGCCGCGGCCGGATCGCCCGCCATCTCGCCGCACACGCTCACCGGCCGGCCCGCCGCATGGGCCCCGTCCACCGCGGCCTGCACCGCGTCCAGCACCGCCGGGTGGAAGGCGTCGTAGAGCTCGGCCACGCGCTCGTTGTTGCGGTCCACGGCGAGCAGGTACTGGATGAGGTCGTTGGTGCCGACGGAGAGGAAATCCACCCGTGCGGCGAGCGCACGCGCGAGATAGACCGCCGAAGGCACCTCGATCATCACGCCCACGCGCGGCTCCGGCACCGCCTCGCCCTCCTCGGCCAGCTCCTCGCGCGCCTGCCGCAGGAGCAGCAGCGCGTCCTCGACCTCCTCCACCCCGCTCACCATGGGGAGCAGGATGTGGAGGTTCCCCAGCCCCACGCTGGCACGCAGCATGGCGCGCAGCTGGGTGAGGAAGATCTCCGGATGGTCGAGGGTGATGCGGATACCGCGCCATCCCAGGAAAGGGTTGGCCTCGTGCACCGGAAAGTAGGGCAGGCTCTTGTCGCCGCCCACGTCGAGCGTGCGCAGCGTGACCGGGCGCGGCGCGAAGGCCTCCAGCACCTGGCGGTAGATGCGGCGCTGCTCCTCCTCGCCCGGGAAACGCTCACGCATGAGGAAGGGTATCTCGGTGCGGTAGAGGCCGATGCCCTCCGCGCCGCTGCTGAGCGAGGGCGTGATGTCCGACAGCAGGCCCGTGTTCGCGAGCAGAGGCACGTGCTCACCGTCCGGCGTGACGCTGGGCTCGGCGGCGAGCTCGTCGAGGCCTGCCCGCAGCTCCTCCTCCTCGCGCGCGAGCCGCAGGAACTCTTCGCGCACCTGCCCCGTGGGGGCCACGTGGAGCCTGCCGCGGTAGCCGTCCACCACCACCTCGCGCCCCTCCAAACGTTGGATGGGCAGATCCGCCACCCCCATCACCGCCGGGATCCCGAGCGCGCGCGCCAGGATGGCCACGTGGGAGGAGCGCGAGCCGTGGGCGGAGACGATGCCGACGAGCCGCTCGGCGGGCACCTCGCCCAGGTCCGCGGCCGTGATCTGCTCGCCCACGAGCACGGTGCGCTCCGGCCACTCCCGCGCCTCGCGGCGGCTGGCCTGGAGCTGGGCCAGGATGCGCCGGCCCAGGTCGCGGATGTCCGTGGCACGCTCGCGCAGGTAGGGGTCCTCCATGGCGTCGAAGACCCGCGCGTGCTCCTCGATGGTCTCGCGCAGGGCCCCGGGAGCCCAGCTCCCGGCACGGATGCGGGCGACCGTGTCCGTCACGAGGCTGTCGCCCGAAAGCATCATGATGTAGGCGTCGAACAGGACACGGTCCTCGGCCCGCAGTTGCGGGCCCAGCTGCGCCTGCAGCGCGCGGAACTCGTTGGTGACCGCGGCCACCGCGTCGCGGAAGGCCGCCTCCTCGGCGGCGATGTCGGCGGCCGGCCGGTCCGGTACGGCATCGAGCTCCGCCGGGGGATAGACCACCACCGCGGTGCCGAGCGCCACGCCGGGCGCCCCAGGCAGGCCCTCGACGATCCCGCGGCGTCCCGGGGGCGAGAGCGCCGCAGCGGCGCCCGCCTCCGTGCCGTTGCCCAGGTCGAGACCGCCCACCGCCTCCGCGTGGGCGATGAATCCCGCGAGCTGGGCCGCGAGGGTGAGCAGGAAGGTGACGTGGTCCTCGTCGAAGCGCCGGCGCTCGCGCTGCTGCACCACCAGCACGCCGCGCACACGGCGCTGGTGGATGATGGGCACGCCCAGGAAGGCGTGGAAGGGTTCCTCCCCGGTCTCGGCCACGAACTTGAACCGGGGGTGGATGGGGGCATCCTCCAGGTTGACCGGCTCGGCCCGTGCCGCCACCAGCCCCACGAGCCCCTCGCCGGGCCCGAGCGCCACCTTGCCCACGGCATCCGGCGCGAGCCCGCGGGTGGCCATGAGCACCAGGCGGCCGCTGTCGCGCTCGGCGAGGTAGATGGAGCAGACGTCGGTGCCGAGGGCCTCACGGACCTCGGCCACGATCAGCTCGAGGGCCTGCCCGAGGTTGCGCGCCCCGGAGACCTGCTGGACGATGCGGCGCAGGCGCTCGAGCATCCGGCCTCCGGCGCCCCTCAAGCGCTCCGGCCGCCGGCGAGCGGTGCCGCCGCGGCCCGGAGATAGGGCTCGAGCTCCGTGAGGGCCTGCCGGTAGACCTCGCGCTTGAAGTAGACCACCTCCCGCGCCGGCAGCCAGTAGTCGACCCAGCGCCAGCGGTCGAACTCCGGGTGGCCGGAGGCGTCGAGCCGCACGGCCGATTCCTCGCCCACCAGGCGCAGCAGGAACCAGATCTGCTTCTGCCCCACGCACACGGGCCGGCGGCCGCGGCGCATCAGCCGGCGCGGGATGCGGTAGCGCAGCCAGCCGCGGGTGCGGCCGAGGATGCGCACGTGCTCGGGGCGCAGGCCGGTCTCCTCCTCCAGCTCGCGCAGGACCGCCTCCTCCGGCGTCTCGCCGGAACGTATCCCCCCCTGGGGAAACTGCCAGGCCTCCTGGCCGCACCGGCGCCCCCAGAAGACCCGGTCTTCCGGGTTGCAGAGGACGATCCCCACGTTGAGGCGGTATCCCTCGGAATCGATCACCCGCGGCCTCCTCGCCCCGCCCGCGACCAACCTATTGTTTCACAGGCACCTTCTGGGCGGCAAACGTGCCCGGCGGCCGGCCTTTGCGCTCCCGCCCCCCTTCCGGCACACTCCCCCGCGCCGGAAGGAGAGGCACCCGTGGCCATCGCTCTGTTCGACCTCGACAACACGCTCATCGCCGGCGACAGCGACTACCTCTGGGGCCGCTTCCTGGCCGACGAGGGGGTGGTGGACGGCGCGCGCTACGAGGCCGAGAACCGCCGCTTCTACGAGGACTACCTGGCCGGCCGGCTCGACATCGAGGCCTTCCTGCGCCACCAGCTCGCACCGCTCGCCGCCCTCCCCCCCGGACGGCTGGAGGCCTTGCGTGCGCGCTTCATCCGCGAGGCGATCGTCCCCATCGTGCTGCCGGCCGCGCGCGCGCTCATCGCGCGCCATCGCGAGGCCGGCGACCGGCCCGTGATCATCACAGCCACCAACCGCTTCATCACCGAGCCCATCGCGGCCCTCCTGGGGGTCGAGGACCTCATCGCCACCGAGCCCGAGCGCGGCCCCGACGGGCGCTACACCGGGCGCCACGCCGGCATCCCCGCCTTCCGCGAGGGCAAGGTGCGGCGGCTGGAGGCCTGGCTGGCCGAGCATGGCCTCGATCTCACGGAGAGCTGGTTCTACAGCGACTCCCACAACGACCTCCCCCTGCTGGAGCGGGTGGCGCATCCGGTGGCCGTGGATCCCGACCCCACCCTCGAGCGCATCGCCCGCGCGCGCGGCTGGCCCGTGATCAGCCTGCGCGGGGAACCAGGCACGAAACGGGGCGCGGCCACCTGAATCCCCCCAGTCCCTCCGGGGGAAGGAGGGCCCCCGCGGCATCTATACTGTGGAGGCGGCTGGCAGCGCAGGCCCCGGACCATGCCCAGCATCCACCGTCTCGTGCTCGTCTTCGCCCTGCTGGCGGTGGGCGTGGCGCTCTGGCTGGCGGCCACGCACCCGGCCCGCGAGCCCGCGCCGCACGGCCCGGACGGGTCCACCGGCCCGGCCGCGGCCGCCCCCGAGGCTCCGGCGCCGCCCGAGCAGGACCCACGCTTCGGCACCGACCCCGAGCGCCACCACCTGCCGGAGTCCGCCGTGGACAGCCCGGACATCCCCAACATCGTCCTCAAGGCGGACGACCCCGACGACGAGCCCCTGCCCTATTACCGCATCGCCCCCGACACCTACATGCTCTACGGCAACATCGCCGAGGTGGACCGCTACAACCGCGGCTTCAACGGCAATGCCGGCTTCGTCGTGACGCCCGCGGGCGTGGTGGTCATCGACGCCCTCGGCACGCCCAGGCTCGGCCGCCGTCTCATCGCCACCATCCGGCACATCACCGACGCGCCCATCCGGTACCTCATCATCACGCACAACCACCCGGACCACGCCTACGGGGCCGTCGCCTTCCGCCGCCTGGGGGGCGTGACCATCGTCGCCCACGAGGGCACGCTCGACTACCTCGCCTCCGAGGCGCTGGAGCGCTCCGTCGCCTACCGGCGCAGCTTCATCCCGGAGGACATGGCGGGCTTCGAGCCCGTGGTGCCCGACATCCTGCTCGGCGGCCCGCCCCGGCAGGCCCGTCTCTCGATCCGGCTCGGCGGGCGGACCTTCGAGGTCTGGCACGTGGACCGCCACCACTCCTACGGCGACCTGGTGGTCCATCAGGTGGACCAGGGGATCGTGTGGATCTCGGATCTCGCCTTCAACCGGCGCGTCACCTTCATGGGCGACGGCTCGAGCGAGGCCGCCATCGCCGCCCAGGACTGGCTTCTCGAGCGCTTCGGCGGGGCGCGGCTCATGGTCCCGGGCCACGGCAGCGCCCAGACCCCACCCTTCCCCATGGTCCGGCGGACCCAGGCGTACATGAAGGCGCTGCGCACCTTCATGGCCGAGGCCGTCGAGGCCGGCCTGGACCTCCAGGAGGCGGTGGACCGGGCCGAGCGCGACCCCCGCTTCGACCCCTGGCGGGGCGAGCGGCTGTTCGAGCTCAACCACCGGCCCAACGCCAACTTCGTCTACCGCGAGATGGAGCAGGCGCTGTTCGAGTAGTCCTCCCGCAGAGGCCGCCCCCGGGGGTCTTGAATACCGCGCCCGCCACGCCCATGTAGCATATGTCTTTCCCCGGAAGGGGCGAATGTGCCGGCCGCCCCGGGCCGGCGCGGCTCTCTTTGGGTTTCATCGGACGAACGGAGAGGAGGGTCGCATGCTGCGCATCGCCCAGGTCGCACCGCTCTACGAGCCGGTGCCGCCCAAGGCCTACGGCGGCACGGAGCGGGTGGTCTCCTGGCTCACCGAGGCCCTGGTGGCCCGCGGCCACGAGGTCACCCTCTACGCCAGCGCCGACTCCCGGACGGCCGCCCGGCTCATCCCCTGCGCCGAGCGGGCCCTGCGGGGCCACGACGGCTGCCGGGATCCCATCGCCCGCCACATGGAGATGCTGGGACGGCTGGCGCGCGAGGCCGAGGACTACGACCTCGTCCATTTCCACACGGACTACCTGCATTTCCCGGTGGCGCGGCGGCTCGCGGTGCCCCACGTGACGACGATCCACGGGCGGCTCGACCTGCCGGACCTCCGTCCCCTGTTCCGGGAGTTCCGCGACATCCCCGTGGTGTCCATCTCGGACGCCCAGCGCGCGCCCGTGCCCTTCGCCAACTGGCAGGCCACGATCCACCACGGGCTGCCCCGCGACCTCCACCGCTTCTCGCCCCGGCACCAGGGCTATCTCGCCTTCCTCGGCCGCTTCTCGCCCGAGAAGGCACCCCACGTGGCGATCGAGATCGCCCGCCGTGCGGGCCTGCCCATCCGGCTCGCCGCCAAGGTGGACGAGGCCAACCGCGAGTACTTCGAGCAGGTCGTCCGCCCGCTCCTGGACGAGCCCTTCGTGGAATATGTGGGCGAAGTGGGCGGCGCCGGCAAGGACGCCTTCCTGGGGGGAGCGCTCGCGCTGCTCTTCCCCATCGACTGGCCCGAGCCCTTCGGGCTGGTCATGGTCGAGGCCATGGCCTGCGGCACACCGGTCATCGCCTACCGGCGCGGCTCGGTGCCGGAGGTGATGGTGGAAGGGGTGACGGGCTTCGTGGTGGACGGCATCGACGAGGCCGTGCGCGCGGTGGAGCGGGCGGCCGCCCTGGACCGGGCCGCCTGCCGGCGCGTGTTCGAGGAGCGCTACACCGTCGAGCGCATGGTCGAGCGCTACGAGGCCCTCTACCAGCGCATGCTGCGCGGCCGCCTGCGGCCGCGGCTGGTGGGCTGAGCGGCCCTGCGCGGCCCGGGCGGGGCCGCCGGCCCCACCCGGGCATGGACATGGGACGGCGCCTTTTCCGATACTTGCTGTGTCTCCCGCGACCGGTGGGCTTACGCCCGACGCCTCCACCCGCATGGACGACGTCATCCGCGTCGACGACGAGTACTACGTCCTCGCCACCTCCTCGCGCGTGGACGACCGCACACGCGTGCTCAAGCACGGCGAGACCTTCGCCGTCTTCGACCGCCACGGCGACATCCACGCCCTCGGCCGCAGCCCCCACGGCATCTTCCACGAGGGCACCCGCTTCCTGTCACGCTGGGAGCTGCTGATCGAGGAGGCCGGCCGCCCGCTGCTGCTCAACTCCTCCGTCAAGGAGGACAACACCCTGCTCGTGGCCGACCTCGCCAACCCCGAGCTGCATGACCGCGCGCACGGGACCGTACCCCAGGGCGAGGTCCACCTCTTCCGCGCCAAGCTCCTGTGCGACGGGGTCTGCCACGAGCACCTGCGGGTGGTCAACTACGGCCTCAAGCCCGTGACGCTGCGGCTGATCGTCTCCTTCGAGGCCGACTATGCCGACATCTTCGAGGTGCGCGGCACGCGCCGCGCGCGCCGCGGCGAGCGGCTCCAGACCGTGCGCCACGACGGCTGCGCCATCCTCGGCTACCGGGGCCTCGACGGCGTGGTGCGCCGCACGCGCATCCAGTTCGACCCCGCGCCGCGCGAGCTCGCCGACGACCACGCCGTGCACGTGCTCGAGCTGCCCCCCAAGGGCGAGGCGAGCCTCTATCTCGCCGTGGTGTGCGAGGTGGGCGAGCAGCCCGCGCGAGGCGAGACCAGCTACGTGACGGCGCTCTCCTGCGCCTGCGCCGAGCTCGACCGTGCGCGCGCCGACGAGTGCGAGATCTTCACCTCCAACGAGCAGCTCAACGACTGGATCAACCGCTCGCGCGCCGATCTCCACATGCTCGTCAGCCGCACCGAGCACGGCCTCTACCCCTACGCCGGCGTGCCCTGGTTCAGCACCCCCTTCGGCCGCGACGGCATTGTCACCGCCCTGGAGTACCTGTGGGTCAACCCGGGGCTGGCCCGCGGCGTGCTCGCCTACCTCGCCGCCACCCAGGCCACCGAGGAGGATCCGCAGCAGGACGCCGAGCCCGGCAAGATCCTGCACGAGACCCGCCGCGGCGAGATGGCGGCCCTGGGCGAGATCCCCTTCGGCCGCTACTACGGCACGGTGGACGCCACGCCGCTGTTCGTCATGCTCGCCGGGGCCTACTGGCGGCGCACGGGCGACCGCCCCTTCCTCGAGGCCATCTGGCCCAACATCGAGGCCGCCCTCGACTGGATCGACCGCTACGGCGACCGCGACGGCGACGGCTTCGTGGAATACGCGCGCCGCACCGAGCGCGGGCTGGTCAACCAGGGCTGGAAGGACTCCGACGACGCCATCTTCCACGCCGACGGGCGGCTGGCCGAGGGGCCCATCGCCCTGTGCGAGGTGCAGGGCTACGTCTATGCCGCCAAGCGCGCCGCCGCCGGGCTCGCCGAGCTCATGGGCGAGCGCCGCCGCGCCGAGCGCCTGCGCGAGGAGGCCACGCGGCTGCGCGCGCGCTTCAACGAGGCCTTCTGGCTCGACGACCTCGGCACCTACGCGCTGGCCCTGGATGGCGCCAAACGCCCCTGCCGCGTGCGCACCTCCAACGCGGGCCATGCGCTCCTCACCGGCATCGCCGACCCCATGCACGCACGGCGCCTGGTCGAGACCCTGCTCGCCCCGGCCTCCTTCTCCGGCTGGGGCATCCGGACCGTCGCCGACGACGAGCGCCGCTACAACCCCATGAGCTACCACAACGGCTCCATCTGGCCGCACGACAATGCCCTCATCGCCGCCGGCTTCGCGCGCTACGGATTCCAGCGCCGCGCCCTCGACGTGCTCACGGGGCTCTTCAACGCCAGCATCTTCATGGACCTGCACCGGCTGCCGGAGCTCTTCTGCGGCTTCCCGCGCCGGCCCGGCGAGGGGCCGACGCTCTATCCCGTCGCCTGCATCCCCCAGGCCTGGGCCGCCGCCACGCCCTTCTACCTCCTCCAGGCCTGCCTCGGGCTCACCTTCTCCCACGAGAAGCCCCAGATCCGCTTCACCCATCCCGTGCTCCCGGACTGGGTGGAGTGGGTCGAGATCCGCCGCCTGCGCGTCGGCGGCGGCGAGGTCGACCTGGCGCTGCGGCGCCACGCCCAGGACGTGGGCATCAACGTCCTGCGCAAGGAGGGCGACGTGGACGTCGCCGTCATCGTCTGATGCCCGGGCCGACCCTCGGCGCCTTCCCGCCCGCCCGGCGGCCCCGCAGCCTCCTCTGCCCGCCCTTCCGGCGCGGCGACCCCGCGGCCCCCGGCGCGCCATGAGCCACCCTGACGCACGCGCGGAGCTCATCGCCTACCACCGGCTGAGCAGCCACGCCCCCGACCGCTACGCGCCGGGCCCGGGGCATCTCGACTGGGCCACCCAGCCCGACCCCTTCCGGCGCTACGCGGGCGCCCCACGCATCGACCTCCCGGAGCCGGAGGAGCGGTTGGGCGTCCCGGCCGCGGTGCTCGCCGGAAACCAGGTGCCTGCCCAGCCCCTCGAGCCCGCCACGCTCGGGCGGCTGCTGCGCTTCTCCCTGGGGCTCGCCGCCTGGAAGCAGTGGGGCGAGAGCCGCTGGTCGCTCCGCTGCAACCCCTCGAGCGGCAACCTCCACCCCACCGAGGCCTACGTGGTCACACCCGGGCTGCCGGGGCTCGCGCCCGGCGTGCACCACTACGTGAGCCTGCTGCACGCCCTCGAGCACCGTGCCACCCTGGCCCGGCCCGAGGCCCTGACGGCGGCCTGGCCCGCCGAGGGGGTGCTCGTCGGTCTCACCGGCATCGTCTGGCGCGAGGCCTGGAAGTACGGCACCCGCGCCTGGCGCTACTGCCAGCTCGATGCGGGCCACGCCCTCGCGGCGCTGGCCTGCGCCGCGGCGGCCCTCGGCTGGCGGGCACGGCTGCTCACGGCCTTCGGCGACGCCCAGATCGCCCCCCTCCTCGGCCTGGACCGGGCGGACGGCCACGGCGAGGCCGAGCCCGAGACGCCCGAGGCCCTGCTCTGGGTGGGCCCCGAGGCGCCAGGCCAGGAGCCCGATCCGGCCCGTATCGAGGCCGCCTTCCGGCTGGCCGGACCCCGCTGGCAGGGCCGGCCGAACCGCCTGAGCCCCCGGCGGCGCGAGTGGCCCGGCATCGCCGAGGCCGAGCGTGCGGCCCGCAAGCCGCCCACGCCGCCTGTCGCCCCGCTGTCGCCGGCCACAGGCCCTCCGCAGCCTGCGGCGCTGCCCCGCGACCACACGCTCGACGCAGGCGCCCTCTTCCTCCAGCGGCGCAGCGCCGTGGCCTTTGATGCCCGCACCGGCCTGCCCGCGGCGCACCTCTGGGCGCTCCTCGACCGGCTGCTGCACCGGCCGGGGCTCGCGCCCTGGGACGCCGTCCCGTGGCCGCCCCGGGTGGCGCTGGCGCTCCTCGTCCACCGTGTCGAGGGGCTGGATCCCGGCGTCTACCTCCTGCCCCGCGGCACGGGCCTGGAGGGGCGGGGCGAGCCCGTCGAGGGGGCACCCCCCCACCTCGGGCTCGTGCGGCTCGCGCCTGGCGACGCGCGCCATTTCGCCCGGCTCGCCTCCTGCCACCAGGAGATCGCCGCCGATGGCTGCCTCGCCTTCGCCATGCTCGCCCGGCTCGAGGCCGCGCTCGACGAGGGATGCTGGTGGTACCGGTGGCTGCACTGGGAGGCGGGTGCCGTCGGCCAGATGCTCTACCTCGGCGCCGAGCTCTGCGGCCTGCGCGGGACCGGCATCGGCTGCTTCTTCGACGCGCTCGTGCCGCAGGCGCTCGGGGCCGCGCTGCCCGCGCCGGCCAGCGACCTCTACCACTTCACCCTCGGGGCCCCCGTCGAAGACCGGCGGCTGCGCACGCACCCGCCGTACGAAGGGCTGGCCGGCTGGCGTCAGGCAGCCGGCGGACGGGGCGCTGCGCGCCCGCTTGCCTGAAGGGCGCCCGAGGCGCTAGCATTGCAAGAAACCGGCCACCCAGGCCGGGGGCTTCTTGCGTCGTTCGTCGAACCGGCTTTCGTGACATGCCCCGTCGCTGCCGGGCGGGGCCGCTGATCCAAGCCCATTCTCTCGACCCAGGCGCCCCGGGCAAGCCCGGCGGAACGGGGTCGGCGGCTGTTGCATTCGCGGCACGAACGTGTTGCCATGCGGGCAGGGGCCGCCGCCGGACTGAGGAGGAGCCAGGAGAATGAGCAAGATCAAGATCGCGATCGTCGGCGTCGGGAACTGCGCCAGCTCCCTGATCCAGGGCATCCACTATTACCGCGACAAGGCCCCCGAGGACGCCATCGGCCTGATGCACTGGGAGATCGGCGGCTACCGCCCCGGTGACATCGAGGTCGTCTGCGCCTTCGACATCGACAAGCGCAAGGTGGGCCGGGACGTCCACGAGGCCATCTTTGCCCCCCCCAACTGCACCACGGTCTTCTGCGGGGACATCCCGCCGGCGGGCGTCGAGGTCCGCATGGGCCCGGTGATGGACGGCTTCTCCGAGCACATGCGCGACTACCCCGCCAGCCACACCTTCGTCCTCGCCGACGCCCCCGAGCCGGGCAAGGAGGAGGTGGTGGCCGCGCTCAGGGAGTCCGGGGCCGAGGTGCTGCTCAACTATCTCCCCGTGGGCTCCGAGCGGGCGGCCCGCTTCTACGCCGAGTGCGCCCTGGAAGCCGGGGTCGCTTTCATCAACTGCATCCCGGTCTTCATCGTCTCCGATCCGGAATGGGCCGCGCGCTTCGAGGCCGCGGGCCTGCCCATCATCGGCGACGACATCAAGGCCCAGCTCGGCGCCACCATCACGCACCGCACGCTCACGGACCTCTTCCGCAAGCGCGGCGTCAGGATCGAGCGCACCTACCAGCTCAACACCGGCGGCAACACCGACTTCCTCAACATGCTCAACCGCGCACGCCTGGCCTCCAAGAAGGAGTCCAAGACCGAGGCCGTGCAGTCGGTGGCGGCCGAGCGGCTCGACTGGGAGAACATTCACGTCGGCCCCAGCGACTACGTCGCCTGGCAGAAGGACAACAAGGTCTGCTTCATCCGCATGGAGGGCAAGCTCTTCGGCGACGTGCCCATGAACCTGGAGCTGCGCCTGTCCGTGGAGGACTCGCCCAACTCCGCGGGCGTGGCCATCGACGCCATCCGCTGCGCCAGGCTCGCCCTCGACCGGGGCGTGGCCGGCATCCTGCACGGGCCCAGCGCCTATTTCATGAAGCACCCGCCGAAGCAGTACACGGACGACGACGCCTACCGCATGACCGAGGCGTTCCTGGACGGCACCTGGGACACCAAGGTCCATGAGATGCCTGATACCGGCAGCAGGGCGCGGCAGCCGGCTCGCGCGGGTCGCTGAGCCCAAGCCCCTGGCGCCCCTGCTCGGGGTGCCCCTCATCGAGCGGGTGATCCGCACGGCGGCGCGGGCCGGGGTGCGCGAGTTCTGCGTCACGGTCGGGCACGCCGCCGAGCCCCTGCGCCGCCACCTGGAAGCCCTCGGGCCGCGCCTCGGGCTCGACATCCGCTGCGTGGCGAACCCCGACTGGGAGGCCGGCAACGGCACCTCGGTGCTGGCCGCGCGCGCCTGCCTGGGCGAGGGCCCGTTCCTCATCCTCATGGCCGACCACCTGGTGGACGAGCGCACCGTGCGCGCGCTCCTGCGCAGGGCCGAGGCGGGCCACACCCACGACCTGCTGCTCGCGGTGGACACCGACCTGGGCAACCCCCTCGTGGACCCGGACGACGTCACCCGCGTGCGCCTCGAGGACGGGCGCATCACCGCCATCGGCAAGGGGCTCGCCCCCTGTGACGGCTACGACACCGGCGCCTTCCTCGCCGGGCCCGCCCTCTTCGAGGCCATGGAGCGGGCCTGGCGCGAGCAGGGCGAGCCCAGCCTCACGGCCGCCGTGCGGCTGCTGGCGGCCGAGGGACGCGCGCACGCCCTCGACCTGAGGCGCGCGGTGGCGGCGGACGCCTTCTGGATCGACGTGGACGACGCGCGCGCCCTGCGGCGCGCCGAGGAGGCGCTGCTGCGGCGGCTCCGCAACAAGGCCACCGACGGCCCCGTATCGCGCTGGCTCAACCGCCCGCTCTCCATCCGGCTCACGCGGCATCTGGCGCGGCTGCCGGTCACGCCCAACCAGCTCTCGCTCGCCACCTTCGCCCTCGGCTGCCTCGCCGCCCTGGTGATGGCCCTGCCGGGGCCGCTGGCGCTGGCCCTCGGCGGGCTGCTCGCCCAGGCGAGCTCGGTGCTGGACGGCTGCGACGGCGAGCTCGCGCGGCTGCGCTTCCAGGAGTCCGACTTCGGCGGCTGGCTCGACGCCGTGCTCGACCGCTACGCCGACGGCTTCCTGCTCGCCGGCCTCACCTGGCACGTCTACGCCGCGACCGGCGCTGCCGCCCATCTGCTGGTGGGGCTGCTCGCGGTGACGGGCTCCTTCGCCCTCAGCTACACGGCCGACAAGTACGACGGCCTCATGCGCGCGCGCCTCGGGCGCGGCGCGCCCTGGCGCCTGGGGCGCGACGTGCGCGTGTTCATCGTCTTCCTCGGCGCGGTGCTGAACGCCGCGCTCGCGGCCCTGGTGGTGGTGGCCGCCCTCATGAACGCCGAGGTCGCCCGCCGTATCTGGGTCGCGCGCCGTGCCGCGGCCGCGGCCTGAGGCCCCGTCGATGGCCGGATCCTGCACCCGCGCCGCGTCCGCGCCGGAGGCGGTCCGGCGCTGCCCCCCCGCGGTGGAGCGCTGCGCGCGCGCGCGCATCCTCGCCGTCATCCGGCGCTCCACCGTGCCCGAGGATCCGGCCCACGCCGAGAACACCCTCGCCTGGCTGCTGCGGCTGGCGCCCGAGGCCGATTGCGCGCTGCGCATCGCGGCGCTGGCCCACGACATCGACCGCGCGCTCCCGGAGGGCGAGCGCGTGCGCCGCGCCGACTTCGACGACTACGACGCCTTCAAGGCGGCCCACGCCCGCAACGGGGCGCGCGTGCTCGAGGGCATCCTGCGCGGGTGCGGCGCCCCCGGGCCCCTGATCCGCGAGGCCTGCCGGCTCGTCGCGCTTCACGAGTTCGGCGGCGACCCGCGCGCGGACCTCCTGCGCGACGCCGACAGCCTTTCCTTCTACGAGACCAACCTGCCCCTGTATCTGGCGCGCGAGGGCGAGGCCGAGGCCCTGCGCCGCGCACGCTGGGGCTACGGGCGCCTGTCGCCCCGCGCCCGGGACCTGCTCGCCACCATCCGCCACGGCGAGGCGGCGGTGGACCGCATCATCGCCCGCTGCGCCGAGCCCGGCCGGCCCTGACGCCCCGCTCAGGCTGCCGGCTCGCCCGGCAGCCGGACGGCTCGCGCCCATTGCCCAGGAGGAGGCCTGTGCTTGACTAAGTCGACAGCATGACTTAGTTTATTTAACATGACGACCGTGAACGTGCACGAGGCGAAAACCCACCTCTCCCGCCTGCTTGAGCGGGTGCGGGCGGGCGAGGAGATCGTCATCGCCCGGGCGGGACGCCCGGTCGCCAGGCTGATCCCCTACAGCGAGCCCGACGCCGCCCGTGTCCCCGGACTGGACGCCGGCAAGGTCTGGATCAGCGAGGACTTCGACGCCCCCCTGCCCGAGGCGGTGCTGCGGGACTTCGAGGGTTGAGCAGGGGCTACCTGATCGACACCCACTGCTGGCTCTGGTGGAACGCGGCGCCCGAGCGGCTCTCGCCCGAGGCGCGGGAGATCGTCGCCGATCCCTCCAACGAGATCATGCTCTCGGCCGCGAGCGCCTGGGAGATCGCCATCAAGCATGCGCTCGGCAAGCTGCGCCTGCCGGAAGCGCCCGCCACCTACGTGGAGAGCAGGCTGCTCCTCAACCGGATGACCGGGCTGCCCATCCATCTGCGTCACGCGCTGCACGCGGGCGAGCTTCCGCCGCACCACCGCGATCCGTTCGACCGGATGATCATCGCACAGGCCAGGGTCGAGGCGCTCACCGTCATCACGGCCGACGAGGTCTTCCGGCGGTATGAGGTGGACCTGATCTGGTCCGGATGAGCCCCCCGTAGCGCCCGCGGCGGAGCCGATGCAGGGCCGCGCCCGCCGCACGCGCCGCCGCTGAACCGCACGGCCCGCCGGCGCGACCTATATTTGACTTGGGAGCAGTTCCGCACCGGAGGCGCCGGACCCACCGTCCCGCTCCCCCGCCGGTCCCGCCCCCTGTCCCGCCCCGGTCCCGCGCACGGGCCGGCGCGGCCGCCGGCGCGCCCGCCCGCGGGCCGCCGTCCCCCGAAACGGCAACGGAGGAGTCATGCCATGGTCACGAAGACACACCGCATCCCGCTCGCCCTGGGGGCGGGCCTCGCCATCCTGGCCGGCGCCCTGGGCACCGGCGCCGCGGTCCAGGCCGAGCCCGGCGCCCACCGGCCCCGTCCCGCGCTCGAGGCCGGGCCCGCCCGCCAGGCCGCACCTCCGCAGGGGCCTGCCATCCACATCGACGGCTACAAGACGCCGGCGGGCCACCTGCCCCGCTTCCAGCAGCTCGGCAATCCCCTGGCGAAGGTCCCCATGAAGCACGGGCTCAAGGGGGTCTACAACGGCAACAAGGTGTCGACCCACGTGCTCGCCACCTCGCACGGCAACCTCAAGATGCCGGGCAAGGTCTCCATGAGCTGCCCCGCCGGCAAGGCGGTCTCCTGGCTCTCCTACCGCGTCCAGGGCCAGAACGAGGTCGTGGTGATCGGCGGTCCGACGAAGGCCAAGAGCTACGCCAAGAAGGTCAAGATCGCGCCCTTCTCGGCCGGCGAGCTCGGCGAGGCCTGCCGGGTGGCCCTCGGCGGCGACTGGCTCGGGCTGGAGAGCCACAAGAACACCGCCCCCGTCGCCACCCGGCTGCTCAAGAAGCAGGTCCAGGTCCGCGGCGCGTGCACCGGCTGGGCCAACAAGGTCATGCGCAGCCATCCCGTCACGCTCAAGGTGCGCTGCGTGGACCAGAGCTGGAACCCGCCGGTGCCCTGAGGCGGCCGCCCCGGGAGCCGGCCGGGCCGCGGCCCGGCCGGCTTTCCCCCTCTTTCCATCTCGCACGGGAGACTTGCCCATGAGGATCACGATCCGGACCCGCACCCTCGGGACGGGGCTGGCCGCGCTGGCGGCCGCCCTCGCCCTGCCCCATGGCGCCCGGTCGGCGCCCGACGACCCGGGCCCCCACCTGAAGGCGCCCGGCCCGGCCCGCGCCTTTCCGGAATACGAGCCTTTCTTCGGCCAGCTCGGCGGCCGTCGCGCCGTCGTCCCCATGGTCCACGGGCCGGCGGGACTGCAGCTTCCCCAGACCAGGACGCACCGGCTCGCCACCTCGCACGGCAGCCTGGACGTGCCGGCCAGGGTCTCGATGCGCTGCCCCGAGAACAGGCCGCTCACCTACCTCGCCTACAAGGTCGGGGCGCAGCCGTGGATCGTGCTGGCCGACCACCGTCCCAACGGGAAAGGCAACGGCCGCACGGCATTCCTGAAGATCCGCCCGTTCACAGCCGCGGAGCTCGGCGAGGCCTGCCGGCAGGCCCTCGGTGGGAACTGGCCCGCCGGCGAGTCCCACCGGAATCCCGCCCCGGTGGTGGAGCGGTGGCTCACGAAGAAGGTCGTGGTCGAGGGCGGGTGCTACGGCTGGACCAAGCTCGCCTTCCACAAGGTCCGGATCAGGCTGCGCTGCGTGGACCGGAGCTGGAAATAGTGCAGGGCCCGGCGAGGACCACGGCCGCAGGGTCGGTCTCAGCGACGCCGCGGCCTCCCTGCGCGGTGGCTGGCCGGGACCGGTGCGCCCTCGCGGCCACCATCCGCGGGCCGGATGCCCTCGAGATGGCGGAAGGAGACCTCGCGCGCGGTCTCGACGAAGTCGCGCACGTAGGCGAGGCCGGCGTCGGCGGTGCGCACGGCCGCGTGCAGCGTGCCCCACAGCCCCTCGCGTCCGAGCGGGAGCGTCACCACCTGCCCGCGGCGGACGTGCTCGGCCACCGCCCAGTCGGGGAGCGCTGTCACCCCCCGGCCGCTCGCGGCGAGCTGCACCAGCATCACGGTCAGCTCCGAGGTGCGCCGCAGCAGCGGGCGCACCCCCGCGGGCGCGAGGAAGCGCCGGTAGACGTCCAGCCGCGCCTCCTCGACCGGATAGGTGATGAGGGTCTCCCCCCGCAGGTCCTCGGGCCGGACCCAGCGGCGCTGCGCCAGCCGGTGGCCCGGCGCCATGACCAGCACCATCTGGTAGCGGAACAGGGGCTCGTAGCTCACCCCGGCCAGCGCCTGCGGGTCCGAGGTCACGACGAGGTCCAGGTCGCCGCGCACCAGCGCCGGCAGGGGCTCGAAGGCGAAGGAGGCCGTGAGATCCAGCTCCACCTCCGGCCAGCGCGCGCGGTAGGCCTCCAGCGTGGGCAGCAGCCATTCGAAGCAGGAGTGGCACTCGATGGCGATGTGCAGCCGCCCGGTCTCGCCCTCGGCCATCCGCGCGAGATCCCGCTCGGCCTCGGCCACCAGGGGCAGGACCCGGTCGGCGAGCGCCGCCAGCCGCTCGCCGGCGGCCGTCAGCCGCATCGGGCGGCGGTCGCGGTCCAGCAGCACGCAGCCGAGCCGCCCCTCCAGCTCGCGCAGCTGGTGCGAGAGCGCCGACTGGCTGAGGTGCACGCGGCCGGCGGCCTCGGCCAGGGTGCGCGAGTCGCGCACCGCGGCCAGCGTGCGCAGATGACGCAGCTCGATGCGCATGGACCGGCCCCCACGCGTTGAGCAATTTTCATAACTCTAGTGAGAAATTTGAGTTTGATTCAAGACCGTGCGGACCGCATACTGACGGCCGTCATGGGCGGACAGAAGGTCCAGCCGGCGCGGACGCTCCCGCCGCACCCGCTCTCCGGGGTGCGGCGCGACAATCCCGTGCCCGCGCCCCCTTTCTGGGGCAGCCGCTGCATCGAGCGCATCCCGCTCGCGGCCATCGTGCCCTACATCAACCGCACCGCGCTCTTCAAGTTCCAGTGGGGCTACAAGCCCCAGGGGCGCTCCAAGGAGGAGTACCGCGCCTGGGCGCGACGGGAGCTGGAGCCCGTCCTCCAGCGGCTCGTGCGCGAGAGCGGGCAGCAGGGCATCCTCACGCCCCAGGCGGTCTACGGCTACTACCCCTGCAACGCCGAGGGCGACAGCCTCGTGATCTACGAGGCCCCCGACGGGCGGCGCGAGCGCTGCCGCTTCGTCTTCCCACGCCAGGCCAAGGGCCGGCGCCTGTGCATCGCCGACTACTTCCGGCCGGTCGAGTCGGGCGAGGTGGACGTGGTGGCCTTCCAGCTCGTGACCATCGGCCAGCGCGCCTCCGACCATGCCCGCGCGCTCTTCCACGCCGATCGCTACCAGGACTACCTCTACTGGCACGGCCTCAACGCCGAGGCCGCCGAGGGGCTGGCCGAATGGGTGCACAAGCGCATACGCGCCGAGCTCGGCTTCTCGCGCGAGGACGCCCGCGCCATCGAGGATCTCTTCAGGCAGCGCTACCGCGGCGCCCGCTTCTCCTTCGGCTATCCCGCCTGCCCCAACCTCGAGGACCAGGACAAGATCCTGGACCTGCTCGGCGCCGAGCGCATCGGCGTGCGCCTCGGCGACGAGGCCCAGCTGTGGCCCGAGGAGTCCACCTCGGCCATCGTGGTCCACCACCCGGACGCCGGCTACTTCGGCGTCTGACCCGCACGGAGGCCTCGCCGTGAGCGCCCCCCGGCCGCCCTTCCGCGAGCGCATCCGCGAACGGGTGCTGCTCTGCGACGGAGCCATGGGCACACAGATCCAGGCCGCCGACCTCGACCTCGAGCGCGACTTCCGTGGCCTGGAGAACTGCTCGGAGATCCTCAACGAGACGCGTCCGGACTTCGTCCAGGGCGTGCACGAGGCCTACCTCGCCGCCGGCGCCGACTGCATCGAGACCAACACCTTCGGCGCCAACCGCGTGGTGCTGGCCGAGTTCGGGCTCGCCGGGCGCAACTACGCCCTCAACCGCCGGGCCGCCGAGCTCGCACGCGAGGCCGCCGACCGCTGGAGCACCCCCGACCGGCCGCGCTACGTGCTCGGCTCCATGGGTCCCGGCACCAAGCTCGCCAGCCTCGGCCACGTGGACTACGACACCCTCGAGGCCTCCTACGCCGAGCAGGCCCGGGGCCTCCTCGACGGCGGCGTGGACGTGCTGCTCCTCGAGACCCACCAGGACCTGCTCACCCTCAAGGCGGGGGTCAACGGCTGCAAGACGGCCCGCCGCGCGGCCGGGCGCGAGGACGTGCCCATCCTGGCGCAGGTCACCATCGAGACCACCGGCACCATGCTCGTCGGCAGCGACATAGCCGCCGCCGTCACCACGCTCGCCGCCCTGGGCGTGGACGGTATCGGCCTCAACTGCGCCACGGGCCCGGCCGAGATGGCCGAGCACGTACGCTACCTCGCCGAGCACTGGCCGGGGATCGTCTCCGTGATGCCCAATGCGGGGCTGCCCATGCTGGTGGACGGGCGCACGGAGTACCCCCTGCTGCCGGACGAGCTCGCCGACTGGCAGAGCCGCTTCGTGGAGGAGGACGGCGTGGCCCTCATCGGCGGCTGCTGCGGCACGGGCCCCGAGCATATCGCGGCGCTGCGCGCCATGCTGGACGCCCGCCCGGACCCCGCCCCGCGGCCGCGACCGCATGCACGGCTCGAGCCCGCCGTGAGCTCGCTCTACATGTCGGTGCCGCTGCGCCAGGAGAACGCCGTCTTCGCCATCGGCGAGCGCTCCAACGCCAACGGCTCCAGGCGCTTCCGCGAGCTGCTGGCCGCCGAGGACTGGGACGGGCTGGTCGCCGTCGGCCGCGAGCAGGTCAGGGAGGGGTCGCATGCGCTCGACGTGTGCGTGGCCTACGTGGGCCGCGACGAGAAGCGCGACATGATCGAGCTGGTCGGCCGCTACCGCGGCCAGGTCACGGTGCCGCTCGTGATCGACTCCACCGAGCCGCCCGTGATCGAGGCCGCCCTCAAGCTCCTCGGCGGCAAGAGCATCATCAACTCCATCAACTTCGAGGACGGCGAGGAGAAGGCCGCGCGCGTGCTCGCGCTCGCGCGCCGCTTCGGCTGCGCGGTGGTGGCGCTCACCATCGACGAGGGAGGCATGGCCAAGGAGGTCGAGCGCAAGCTCGCCATCGCCGAGCGCCTCTACCGCTTCGCCGTCGAGCGCCACGGGCTCGCGCCCCACGACCTGATCTTCGACCCCCTCACCTTCACCATCTGCACGGGCTCGGAGGAGGATCGCCGCCACGGCATCCACACCCTGGAGGCCATCGAGCGCCTGCGCGAGCGCTTCCCCGAGTGCCAGATCCTGCTGGGACTGTCCAACATCTCCTTCGGCCTCAAGCCCGCCGCGCGCCATGTGCTCAACTCCGTCTTCCTGCATCAGGCCATGCAGCGCGGCCTGACGGCGGCCATCATCCACGTCTCCAAGATCATGCCCCTGCACAGGATCCCGGAGGCGCAGCGCGCCGCCGCCGAGGACCTCATCTTCGACCGGCGCCGCGACGGATACGACCCGCTGCTCGCCTTCGTCGAGCTGTTCCGTGACGTCGAGGCCCGCGTCGCCGCAGAGGAGAAACCCAGGACCATCGAGGAGGTCCTCAAGCAGCGCATCATCGACGGCGACCGCCAGGGGCTCGAGGACGACCTCCGCAAGGCGTTGGAGAAGCACTCGCCCCTCGAGATCATCAACGGGATCCTGCTGGAGGGCATGAAGGTGGTGGGCGAGCTCTTCGGCTCGGGCCAGATGCAGCTGCCCTTCGTGCTGCAGTCGGCCGAGACCATGAAGGCGGCCGTCGCCTGGCTCGAGCCCTTCATGGAGAAGGTGGAGGGCCAGGAGAAGGGCACCATCGTGCTCGCCACCGTCAAGGGCGACGTGCACGACATCGGCAAGAACCTCGTGGACATCATCCTCACCAACAACGGCTACAAGGTCGTCAACCTCGGCATCAAGCAGCCCATCCAGAACATCCTCAAGGCCGCGCGTGAGCACCGCGCCGACGCCGTCGGCATGTCGGGGCTGCTGGTCAAGTCGACCGTGATCATGAAGGAGAACCTGGAGGAGATGCGCCGCCAGGGCGTCGACCTCCCGGTCCTGCTCGGCGGCGCGGCGCTCACGCGGCGCTACGTGGAGCAGGACTGCCGCGCCGCCTACGGCCACCCGGACCTCGTCCACTACGCCAAGGACGCCTTCGAGGGCCTCAAGCTCATGGACCGCATCATGGCGGCCAAGGCCGCCAACGACGACGGCGCCGACCAGGCCGACTCCGCCTGAGCCGTCCCGACGCCGTTCGCCCCATCCGTGCCGGCCGAGCTTCCCGTCACCGGCTCCCACGCCCTATCCTGCAAGCGCGGCTTCCCGCAACGCCGTGGGGCCGGCCGGAAGCCCCCACACAAGGCGGCGGCCGGATTCGGGCGGCAAAGGAGAAACAAGCAAGGGCCACCTCCCTTGCTGCTTGCCACCCCCTCGTTCGATCCCGCTCAAGCCGGCTTGCAGAGAATGCGCTTGGCCGCAGCCGCCCGGACGCCTAAGGTGGCCCCGTCCATGTCAGACGGCAGGGAGCGGCAGCCATGAGCCAGACCCAAGACATCCTCGCCCACAACCTCGGCTTCCCGCGCATCGGCGCCGACCGTGAGCTCAAGCGCGCGCTCGAGGCCTACTGGCGTGGCGAGATCGATCGCGACGCGCTCGAGGCCACGGGACGGCACTTGCGCGAGCGCCACGTGCGCCTGCAGGCCGAGAAAGGGCTCGACCTGGTCCCCGTGGGCGACTTCTCCTTCTACGACCACGTGCTCGATGGCACCTGCCTGCTGGGCGCGCTCCCACGCCGGCTCGGCGTGGACGGCCCCCCGGACCTGGACGACTACTTCCGCATGGCGCGCGGGCGCGCCCCGCGGGGCGGGGACATCCCCGCCTGCGAGATGACCAAATGGTTCGACACCAACTACCACTTCATCGTCCCGGAGCTGCGCCCCGACCTGCGCTTCGAGGGCGGCTGGACACGCCTCATCGACGAGGTGCGCGAGGCCGCGCAGTGGCTCGAGCCGCGCCGCCTCAAGCCCGTGCTGGTGGGCCCGCTCACCTGGCTGTGGCTCGGCAAGCCCGAGGCGGAGCCCTTCGACCGCCTCACGCTCCTCGAAGGCCTCGCCGCCGCCTACGGCCGCATCCTCGCCGAGCTGCAGGCGCTGGGGGTGGCCTGGGTGCAGCTCGACGAGCCCATCCTGGCGCTGGACCTGCCGTCCGAGTGGCGCCACGCCTTCGAGGCGCTCTACAGCCGGCTGCAGGTGCGCGGGCT
>JALSJE010000047.1:0-17500 GCA_026989495.1 Gammaproteobacteria bacterium
ACGTTGCGCATGAAATGCACCCGGGGGCTGTTGAAAAACCCGCATGCAATGCCTGTCTGTCCGTGTGATGGGTAGGAGCCGGCGCGTTTGACATGAGCGGGCCCGGAAGCGGCCTTCCGGCACGGATCAGGGATCGGAACAATCCTGTCCCAACGGTGCGGGATCGCGTGGCGGGTCCCCGTTTCCGCTACCCCCCTAGGTCATGACCCGTTCCAGGGGTGCGGGCGCGATGGCGGCAAGACGCTTGAAGTTGATTGCCGCGGCGGTGAGGAAGGACTGAATGCGCATGTTATCGAGGCCGCGCCGCACAGCCCGGGCCAAGCCATGCCAGGTCTTGGCCTCGCCATGAAAACCCTCCGAACGCCATCGATGGCGCTGATAGAGCCGCTTCTCCTCCTCGCCCCAGCGCTCTCGGCGTCGACGCGCTCGCAACAGCGCCGGGTAGTCATGGCTGATTACCACCGCCTTGGTGACGCGCCCGGGCGATAGGCACTTCGGGGCCAGATCGCATCCCTTGCAGTCGCAGGCCTTGGAGGCGAAGAACCTCCCGTGCCGGAGCCTGGCCCTGTTCGGCCGGAGGATCCTGCCACGAGGGCATTTCACATGATCATGCCTGGCATCGTAACGGAACCGCCTCAGCGGCACCTTGCTCCGGATCGGTTCGGCCTTGGCCGGGATGACAGGGTCGATGCCGCGCGCTTCGAGACCACCGAACACCTTGGCATAGGCGTAGCCAGCATCGGCCGTGACCGCCCTCGGCACGCGCCCGACGGCCTCCACCATGGCATCGAGCCGCGCCAGCAACAGCCGACCCTCGTTGACCTCCCCGGTGGTGACCTCGACATCGAGGACAACACCCCGGAGATCGTCGACAATGGCATGTTGCTTGTAACTCGGCTCAAGCCGTCGGTTGCGCGCCGTCGTCGCCATGCTCGCATCCGGATCGGTAAGGCAGACCTTCTTGAACCGCCCGCTCCTGCGGCCATCTCGGCGACGCATCAACGCCTCGGGATCGCCATTCTCTTGCTGCACCGCATCGATATGCCGGTCCACCAGACTTTCCCAGCTGACATCCGCGCGGATCAGCGAAGCGTCGGCATGGACCACTTCCCCAGTAGCGATCCCTGCCTCCACACAGGCATGCACACTGCGCTCGAAGATCCGGCGAAAGCGCTCCGCCCCCCAGCGCCGCCGGATCCTGCTCAGGCTCGAATGGTCCGGCAGCGCCTCGTGAAACCCATAGCCGACAAACCAGCGGATCGCGACGTTTACCTGCGCTTCCCGCATGAGACGCCGGTCGTGCACGATGCCGAGAAGAAAGCCCGCCAGCATCAGCCGCACCGCCACCTCGGGATCGATCCCGGGCCGGCCATTGTCGACGCTGTACAAATCCTCCACCTCCTCGCGCAGCCAGCTCAGATCGAGAACCCGATCTACCCGCACCAGGATATGATCGTCCGGCACGAGCTCGCGCAGCGACCCGGCAATGAACAGTTCCAGCTGATCTCGCTCCTTACGCCCGAGCATCCCGCCCTCCTTCCATCAAACGGCTCTAGTGGATCAGCCCGCCGGGACTTTTTCAACAGCCCCCGGGTGCATTTCATGCGCAACGTGCTCGCCTACGTGCCCCGCGGGCAGCACCAGATGGTGGCGGCGGCCATTCGCACGGTGTTCGTGCAGGAGGATCAGGCCACGGCGCAAGCGCAATGGCGGCAGGTGGCCGATGGGCTGCGCAGCCGCTTCCCGAAGGCGGCGGCCCTCATGGACGAGGCCGAGGCGGATGTGCTGGCGCACATGGCCTTCCCCCGCGAGCACTGGGCCCAGATCGCCTCGACGAACCCCCTGGAGCGGGTGCACAAGGAGATCAAGCGGCGCACGGACGTGGTGGGGATCTTCCCGGACGAGGCTGCGATCGTGCGGCTGGTGGGGGCGCTGCTGGCCGAGCAGACGGACGAGTGGCATGTGACGCGGCGCTACATGAGCCTGGAGACGCTGGCAGAGGTCATCGGCTCCGACGAGCCTGAGAAGCCCGTCCAGGCCACACTCGCCGCCAGCAGTTGAGAGGATCGGGAAGGACCACGGTGCCGAGGAGTTTCTACACCACTTGACGGGACACGACCGATCGTGGAGGCGGGACGGCACGCGCCGGCGGCCACCGAGGCACGACTGGCCGAGGTGGAGGCCTCGCTGAGGCGCAGTCCTCCTGAAGGCTATGGCAGCCGGCGGCGCCAGGTGTCGCTGGCCGAGCTCGAGCAGCGCATCGAGAAGTTCCGGCGCGCCTATGGGGCGTACAGGGCGGCCGCCCGCCGCTGGATGGAGCTCGGCATGCTGGTCGAGGAACGGCGCGCCGAGGGGCGGCCAGCCGAGGACTTGGTGCGGGCCATGCGCCGCCAGATCGAGGTGGTCAAGGAGAAGCGTGACCGTTACGTGGCCCTCAATAAGAGCTGGGCAACCTGGGCGAGCTGGAGGCTGAGCGGCGTCTGCTGCCGGGTTCGACCGGAGAGATCGGCGTGGGCGGGCGCCGTGAGTGATGTCAGGCCCGACGGGCTCTAACGGTGCTCCGGCCGGGTCGCGGAGGCGCCTAGGACTTGAGCTGGCTGCCTCGCGGAACGTCTCCCTGATGACGAGACGCGCTGGCTGCCTGCGGGAGGGGAGCATCCGCGCCAGCCTTCGGCTGCGGCGGCCAGGGCGGCGTCACCAGTCCACGCGTGCGCCCCAGCCGTTGCGGGACTTGAGGTCGCGGAGCCGTTCGGGTGACGGGTTGACAAGGTCGTGCACACGCGCCAGTGCCAGGCCCGGATGGTAGCGGTACTCGATGCCGTTGTCGGGATTGAGGGCGAGGACGACGAGCAGCGCCCCGTGATCGCGCCGGCCCTCGGCGGTCTCGATCTCCACCTCGGTGCCGAGGAGGTACCAGGGCGGTGCCTTCTCGAGGATGCGTGTGCCGTTGAACTCGACGCGCTGCACGCCCAGCTCGCGCTCCACCACCGCGTGCGCGGCCATCACGGCGGCGGTGTCCTGGCCGTAGCGGCCGCAGCCGGCCACGCCCAGGGCGAGCGCGAGCGCGAGCGTGGCGGCGAGGCTACTTCTTGGCGGCCGGGGGACGGAACGCCTGCGCTCCCGCATGCTCGCCTTCCCCGAACAGGAAGCCGACCATGTGGCGTTCGATGAGCTCGAGGGCGCGGGGGTCGGCCGTGTTGAGTCCGTACTCGTTGATGATCATGGTCAGGCGCTGGAGCCACTGCTGCCAGCCTTCCTTGGAGACCTCGGCGTGGATACGCTCGCCGAGCTCGCCGGGATAGGGCGGCCGCTCGAGCGCCTCCGCCTCGCGCTTGAGGACCGCGCACATGACAGTTCTGGCCATGATGATGTCCTGCCTTCGGATCAGGTTGCCGGAGGGCATAGCATACGCCGCCCGGGCAGGCTCTTCACCGCCCGGAGCGTGTGGGAACGGGCCGGCGGCTCAGCCCCGCACCGGGCGGGTCCAGTCCACGGGGCTGCCCCACCGGTTGCGGCGCTTCATGCTGGCGATGACGGCGCGCCCGGGCTCGGCCCCGTCGAGGCGCGTGACCGCCACGCCCGGATGCCAGCGGAACTGCACGCCGTTGCGGGGGTTGAGGGCCAGGACGATGAGGAAGGAGCGGCGCACGGTGCGGCGGGGATCGGCTTCGTCCACGTCGCCGTCGGTCAGCAGCGCCGTGAGCTCCACCATGTAGTAGGGCCGCTCCCGGGCCACGATGTGGCTTTCGGTGAACTCGATCTGGAACTGCGGCAGCTCGCGCCGCAGCACGTCGTGGGCGGCGAAGATGGCGCTCGCATCGTGACCCAGGCGCCCGCAGCCGGTGAGCGCCAGGGCCGCCAGCGCCGCCAGGGCGAGCCTGGCCGGGAATCCAGGGCCGGTGGAGCGGTCCATGGTGCGTTTCCTCTGTCGTCGTGGCTCCTTCCGGCCCTTCTATCGGCCGGGCGGGGAAATGGATTGAGATTCATATATCAGAATATTCGAATAAACAATATCTCGTTCGGGAGGGTCCTTGGAGAGGGGCTCAGAAGGGGCGCAGGACGGCGAGGAGCACGATGGCCAGCAGCAGCAGCGCCGGCAGCTCGTTGACGATGCGGTAGAAACGGCTGGTGCGGGCGGGCAGGCCGGCCGCGAGCCGTCCGACCTCGCGCCCGCACCAGAAATGGTAGGCGACGAGGAGCGCGACCAGGACGAGCTTGATCTGAAGCCAGCGAGCCGTCGGCAGGGCCCGCCACCAGCCGGCGGCGAGCAGGCCGAGGCCGAAGGCGAGGGCGAGCGTGCCGGCCAGGCTCATGAGGCGGTAGAGGCGGCGCTCCATCACCCGCAGCTGCGCGACGCAGGACGGCTCGCGGGCCAGGGCGTGATAGACGAACAGCCGCGGCAGGTAGAAGATGCCGGCGAACCACGCCACCACGAAGAAGAGATGGAAGGCCTTGAGCCAGAGCATGGTTCCGTCTCTGCCAGGGGTGTGTCGACGCCCGGGCGAGGCCCTGCGGCCGGTTCAGCGAAAGGCGGCTGTCCTGCGTGTAGCGGCGGGGAGCGTCCGGGGCGCGCTCATGGGCCAGGCTCTCCGGCGGGGCCGGTCCCGTGCCGGGCCGGGGCGCCGCGGCGCCGGAGCAACCCGGCGATGCCGCGTCCGATCCGGCGCGCCGCGCGCCAGAGCCTGGGCAGCAGCCAGGCGAGCAGCAGCACGAAGGCCGCCAGCAGCACCAGGAAGATCCAGGGGTGGTTGAGGGCGGTCCACAGGCCGGCCACGGCCAGCACGTCCTCGCCGATCGAGGCGGCCCAGTTGGTGACCGGCTCCGGCGAGGTGTTGATCAGCAGGCGGCTGCCTGCCTTGGTCGCGTGGGTGGCCGCCGCCAGGCTCCCGCCCACGAGCGCCGCGGCGAGCTCGGCCGCCGGCCCCACCTCGGCCACGGCGCCTGCGGCCAGCAGCGCCCCGGCCGGGATGCGCACGAAGCTGTGGAGCGCATCCCAGCCGTTGTCCACGCCGGGCACCTTGTCGGCGAAGAACTCCACCCCGTACATCAGCCCCGCCGCCGCCAGCACCAGGGGATCGCTCAGGACCTGTAGGTCTGGCGGCAGGACCACGTGCCCGGTGAGGTTGAGGATGCCGAGCACGAGGATGGTCGCGTAGAGGTTGATGCCGCTGGCCCAGGCGGCGCCCATGCCGAGGGCGATGGTTTGGATTGCGTCCATGGGGATCTCCGATTCCCGTCCCGGTCAAGGTTACCCTGGCTCCGCCTCAGCCGTCAGGCGCCGGCGGGCGTGGCCGCTGCGGCAGCCCGGCCGCCCCGGGGCCGAGGCGCTCCAGGAAGGTGCGTGCGAGCGCCCGGTAGATGGGCTCGGGGCAGACGAGGCGCGAGGTGCCGTAGGCGATGAAGGCCGTCGCCATGAGGGGCAGGAGCATGGCGGTGCCGGCGGTCATCTCCATGATGATGACGAAGGCGGTGATGGGGGTCTGGACCACGCCCGTGAAGTAGCCCGCCATCCCCAAGATGACGATGGCGGCGGCGGGCACCTCGGGGAACCAGGGGGCCATGTTGGCGCCCAGCCCGGCCCCGGCGGCGAGCGAGGGAGCGAAGATGCCGCCCGGAATGCCGCTGAAGTAGGACAGGAGCGTGGCGAGCATCTTCCAGAAAGGGAAGCCCGCGTCCACGGTGCCCGTGCCGTTCACGAGACGGCGGGCCTCCTCGTAGCCCGTGCCCCAGGCCTCGTGCCCGGAGAGCAGCCCCACGGCCACCAGGCCCAGGCCGGCGAGCGCCGCGAGCAGCACGGGCCGGGCCCGCAGCGCCCCGGGCATGCGTCGCACGCCCGTCACCAGCGCCCGGCTGAAGAGCCCCCCGAGGAGCCCGCCGACGACCCCGCACACGGGCACCGCGAGCCAGGCCGAGGCGGTGCCAAGCGCGGCTGCGGTCTGCCCGAAGTAGGTGTAGTTGCCCTGCAGGACCTGGGCGGCGAGGCCGGCCACGATCACCGCGATCAGGATGATGCCGCTGGTGCGCTCCTCGAAGCTGCGGCTCAGCTCCTCGATGGCGAAGATCAGGCCGGCGAGCGGGGTGTTGAAGGCCGCGGCGATGCCCGCCGCGCCTCCGGCGAGGATGAGCCCACGCTCAATCTCATGGCGCGGCTGCAAGGCGAGGCGGCGCACCGAATAGAGGATGGACGCCCCCACGTGCACGGTGGGCCCCTCGCGGCCGATGGAAGCGCCGCAGAGCAGCCCGCTCAGGGTGAGCGCGATCTTGGCCGCGGCCGCCCGCAGCGAGAGTATCCGCCCCCTGGCGGATTCGTCGTACATGCCGAGCGCCGCCATGGCCTGCGGGATGCCGCTGCCCTCGGTGCCCGCGAACCAGCGCTGCGTCACCCAGGCGATGAGCGCGAGCCCCGCCGGCGTGAGGATGACGGGGGCCCAGGGCCAGCGCGTCACCAGGGTCTGGAAGGCGTGGTTGGCATGCTCTGCGCCCAGGGCGAATACGGAGGCGGCAACGCCCACCGCGACCGCGCTCGCCCAGAAGATGAGCCGCGTGCGCCAGGCGCGCAGGGAGAGGAAACTCACGTGCGGACTGTCGCCTAAGAGAGGCACGCTGCGGTCTCGGGCTCCCTGGGTGCGATGCGAGAAGAAGGGCCCGCCATCCTAAGGAGGGGCGCCGGCAGGGCGCAAGCCGGCCTTGACCCCTTGGAACGTGTGGCCTAGATTCAGGGCGTCCCGGCTCGCCGGGGCCAACGACAACCACAACAACCCCAACCTCGACCACCAAGGCATTGGGCGGCTCGGACGGGCCGCTTCTTTGTTTCTTCCGCCACGTTCCGGCCTCGCCCCTGTGATCACCCTACCCCCGTGCATTCCGCGCAGCGGCGGGCGCCGCGAGCGTCGCCGCAGGAGCCGGGCGCGGACTTCTGGGCATCAGTATATTCTGAACTAATGGGCATATTAGACGATCAAGGGTCTTTATGCTTGAATAACCTCAGACGCATCGCTGAGACCGACAACAAGAACAGTGCGGTCGCCTTGGTTTTGGTTGACGGGGCGCCGCAGCCCCCGGCCCAGCCGGGAGGGAGGAGTCGAGCGATGGGGGAGACGACCGCACGCCTGGCGTGCATCTGCCGGCGATCCGGCCGCCGGCGTTCGCCACGCGCCCCACCCACCCTGCCCCGCGCCTCGCCGCACCCTGCGGCAGGCCACTGTTCGTCTCACACTGCCTGACTGGTTCGCAGGAGGAGGTTCGAAGCATGAGCGATCGATACGAGCCGCATACCGGAGACGAGGGACGCGGAAATGCCGCTCCCGTCGTGGACGAGTCCGCCCTGGGCGAATGCGAGCCGTGGGACCACTGGGAGGGAACGCTCGTCAAATGGAGCCTGGGGATCGGCATCGCCGGTCTGATCGTCCTCGGCATCATCATCGACCTGACCATCCTCGACTGAGCGGGACGGTCCGGGCCATGAAGCGTGCCGATCTGGAGACGGTGCTGACCCACGACGGCTGCGAGTGGGTGGTGCGGGCGGAAGGGATCGAGGCCCGGGGCGGCGACTGGCGCGAGCTCGACGAATCGCTGCGCCGGGTGCTCGCGGCCTCGGGGAGCTATCCGCCGGGCAGCCGGATCAGGGTCTTCATGGGGTTCGATTTCGACACCCTGCCCCAGTGGCTGCGCCAGTACCACTACCACTACTTCAACCGCTGGGTGGAGATCACGGTCTAGCCGCTGCCTCGAGGACGACGGCACGCCCTCCTGACGGCGTGGCACGACAACCAAGCAGACAAACCGAAAGAGAGGGGTCGGAGAGATGAGTGCGGTAAATCGTCGGTGGTACTCGGGCATGCTGTCCACCGAGGACTGGTGGGCGGTGTGGCTCGGCCTGTTCATGTTCCTGATGGGCCTGCTCTCGATCTGGGGGATCGATGCGGTCGGATGGATGGCCAAGACCAAGACCTGGGAGTGGTCCAGCTTCTGGAGCGATCCTTCCTGGAGCAAGATCGTCAAGGTCTCACACGGCAAGGCGGGGCAGGCCTACGAGGGTTTGGGCCCCTTCGGCTCGCTCCTGACGACCTGGCTCGTGTGGACGGCGCTCACCGGCGTCGGCGCCTACTTCATGAAGCTGAACGTCGCCAGGTTCGTGGTGGGCTTCACCATCATCTTCGCGCTGACCTGGTTCGTCTGGATCGTCGGGCATGAGGCGCATCTGAAGGCCCCCAAGGCGGCCGAGTCCATCACCGCGCCGCACATCTACGGCGACGACGTCTACTGCACGACGAAGGTCCACAAGTGCACCAAGCAGATCAAGCAGGCCCTGCAGAAGCTCGGCGTGCCCGAGGGCCAGCTCCCCAGCCCCGAGGTCGCGGCGCAGGCGGTGGAGATGTCCAAGAACGCCATCCGCATGAGCTGGGGGCTGTCGCTGGGGGGAGGCGCCTCCTACATCCTGGCGCTCGTCTTCGGCCTCGTCATCGGCAACTTCTTCAAGGGTTTCGCGGGTTTCCTCAAGGAAGCGGCCAAGCCCGAGTGGTACATCAAGACCGCCATCGTCTATCTGGGCATCAAGATCGGCCTGATGTCGATGAAGGCGGCGGGCTTCGCCTTCGAGCTCGCCGTGGCCGGGATGGCGGCCACCTTCGTGGCCTATCTCCTGTTCTGGCCCATCGTCTATACGCTGGCCCGCAAGGGCTTCAGGCTCTCTCGCCATGCATCGGCCGTGCTTTCCTCCGGCATTTCCATATGTGGCGTCTCGGCGGCCATCGCCACGGCCGGCGCGATCCGTGCCAAGCCCATCCTGCCGACCATGGTGTCGATGCTGATCGTCATCTTCGCCATGATCGAGCTCATCATCCTGCCGGGCTTCTACACGGCGGTGGCGCCCAACCAGCCTATCGTCAACGGTGCGGCCATGGGCATGACGGTCAAGACCGACGGCGCCGACGCCGCCGCCGGCGCGATCCTGGACCAGCTCATGACCGCCCGCCACTACCAGGAGACCGGCCAGGTGTGGGAGGAGGGCTGGATCCTCACCGCTTCCATCGTCACCAAGATCTGGATCGACATGTTCATCGGCGTGTGGGCCTTCATCCTGGCCCTGATCTGGGTCTACCGCGTCGAGCGCGATCCCACGCAGATGACGGTGGGGGTGTCCGAGGTCTGGCACCGCTTCCCGAAGTTCGTGCTGGGCTATCTGCTGGCGTGGTTCGTGTATCTGGGCATCGCGGTGTTCTGGCCTGACGTGGTCGATGCCGCCACCAAGGGCGCCAAGGTGGTCCAGAGCCCCATGCGGAAGATGCTCTTCATGATGACCTTCCTCTGCATGGGCATCATCACGGATTTCTCCAAGCTCAAGGGCATGGGCCGGCTTGCGACGCTCTATGGCATCGCGCTGTTCGCCATCATCGCGCCCATCGCCTATTTCATCGCCTGGGTGTTCCATCGCGGCATGATGCCGCCTACGGCGAGCGGGTGAGCCTGTGCAGCAGGCGCCTCGCCACGGACGGGGGCCCGAGGGCCCCCGTCCTCTTTGAGGCGGCGCCATGCCCGGGCTCGCCCGCGCGGCTCGAGGCGGCTATCATTCGCCGCCCGGTTCCGGGCGTGCGTGGGAGGCGGGGCGATGTACAGGATCGCGATCGTCGGCGGCACGGGCTACACCGGGGTGGAGCTGCTGCGCCTGCTCGCGCGACATCCGCGTGTGGCGGTGGTGTGCGTGACCTCGCGCCAGGCCGCGGGCCGGCCCGTGGCCGAGGTCTTCCCCAGCCTGCGCGGCCAGCTGGATCTCGCCTACGTGGCCCCGGACGAGGCCCCGCTCGCCGAGATGGATCTGGTCTTTTTCGCCACCCCGAACGGCACGGCCATGCGCGAGGCGCCGGCGCTGCTGGAGGCGGGGGTGCGCGTGGTGGATCTGGCGGCGGATTTCCGTCTCAGGGACCCGGCCGAGTGGGAGCGCTGGTACGGCATGCCGCACGCCTGCCCGGAGCTGCTCGCCGAGGCGGCCTACGGGCTCCCGGAGCTGTTCCGGGAGGAGATCCGCGCCGCCCGTCTGGTCGCCAACCCCGGCTGCTACCCCACGGCCGTGGCCCTGGGCCTGGTGCCGCTGCTGGAGGCGGGGGTGGCGGACCCGACGCGGCTGGTCGCGGACGCCAAGTCGGGAGTGAGCGGGGCGGGCCGGCGCGCGCGCGAGGACCTGCTGCTGGGCGAGGCGGCCGAGAGCGTGCGCGCCTATGCCGTCGCCGGCCATCGCCACCATCCGGAGATCGTGCAGACGCTGGCGCGCTTCGCCGAGGGCCCGGTGGGGCTCACCTTCGTGCCGCACCTCATGCCGATGATCCGCGGGATCCACGCCACGCTCTACGCCGAGCTGCGCGCCCCGGAGACCGACCTGCAGGCCCTCTACGAGGCGCGCTACGCGGGCGAGCCTTTCGTGGACGTGATGCCGGCGGGTGCCCATCCCGAGACCCGCAGCACCCGCGGGGCCAACGTCTGCCGCATCGCCGTGCACCGTGCCCCGCGCGGCGACCAGGTGGTGGTGCTCTCGGTGATCGACAACCTGGTCAAGGGGGCCGCGGGCCAGGCGGTGCAGAACATGAACCTCATGCTGGGCCTGCCGGAGACGGTGGGGCTGGAGCAGCCGGCCCTGCTGCCGTGACCGCGCGCACGGAATCCCGGCCCGGCCCGGACCATCCTCCGCCATGAGCCGCCGGGGCGTCGAGCCGCTCGCCATCCGCCCGCACCGGCCCTGGCTGCGCGGGGCCGCGCTCACGGGCGCCCTGGCGCTCGCCGCGGCGGTGGCATGGGCGGCCTTCGACTACGGGCGCGCGCGCGCAGGTTACGACCGGCGCGCGGCCGAGGCCGAGCGGCTGACGTTGCAGGCCGAGGTCGAACGGCTGCGCCGCGAGCGCGACGAGCTCGCCGCGCGCCTCGCGCGGCTGGAGCGCACGCGCCAGGTGGACCGCGCCGCCCACGAGCGGCTGCAGGCGCTGGTGGACGGGCTGCAGGCCGAGAACGGGCGGCTGCGCGAGGAGCTGGCCTTCTACGAGCGGGTGGTGGGCCCGCGGGAGGGCCGGCGCGGGGTGCGAGTGCAGAGCTTCGCCCTCGAGCCCGGGGGGACGCCCGGGCTGTGGCGCTACAAGCTCGTGCTGTCGCAGTCGCCCCGGCGCCGCCGGCTCGCGCGCGGTGTTGTACACTTGGCGGTGGAGGGCAGCCGCGGGGACGAGCCCGCGCGGCTGGCGCTCGATGCCCTGGCGACGGGTGGCGGCGGCGCCGTCCCCTTCCGCTTCCGGTACTTCCAGTACCTGGAGGGGACGCTGCGCCTTCCCGAGGGCTTCGTCCCGCAGCGGCTCATCCTCCGGATCAGGTCCGCGGGGGCGAAGGGGGAGTCGGTCGAGCGGACCTGGAGGTGGTCCGAGCTGACGGAGGAGGCATCCCATGCGGTGGGGCGGCAGGCGCCAGCGCTCGGCCCGGATCGAGACGCTGATCGGCCCGAACACGGAGATCCGCGGTGACCTGCACTTCAGCGGCGGTCTGCACGTGGACGGGCACATCCACGGGAACGTCGTCGCCGAGGGCGAGGGCCGCTCGGTCCTCATCCTCTCCGAGCACGGGCGCATCGAGGGCGAGGTGCGCGTGCCCCAGGTGGTGCTGAACGGTACCGTCATCGGAGACGTGCACGCCAGCGAGCGCGTCGAGCTCGCCTCCAAGGCCAGGGTGACGGGCAACGTCTACTACAACCTCATCGAGATGGCCATCGGGGCGGAGGTCAACGGCAGCCTGGTGCACCGCACGCGCACGGCCGAAGCGGAGGCCTCCGCCCCGGCGGACGCACCCGCGCCCGCCTCGCCCGAGCCCGTGGCCGGCGGCAATAGTTGACCGGAGCGCTCGGTTATCGTAGCGTGGGGTCATGCGAGGCGCGCCGGGCCCGGCGCGCGGATGTCACGGCACGGACCATAGGGGCATCATGAGCGAGAACACCCGCACCCAGCAGGCAGAGGCCGCGGCGCAGGCCGTGCCCTCGCCGATCCAGTTCACCGAGGCGGCGGCGCGCAAGGTCAAGGAGCTGCTCGCCGAGGAGGGCAGCCCGGACCTCAAGCTGCGCGTCTTCGTCACGGGCGGCGGCTGCGCCGGCTTCCAGTACGGCTTCACCTTCGACGAGCACGTCAACGACGACGACACCACCGTCGAGGCCCACGGCGTGACCCTCGTGATCGACCCCATGAGCTACCAGTACCTCATGGGGGCCGAGATCGACTACAAGGAGGACCTCGAGGGGGCCCAGTTCGTGATCCGCAACCCCAATGCGGTCACGACCTGCGGCTGCGGCTCCTCCTTCAGCGTCTAGCTGAGGGGCCGGCCCACGGCGCCTGCCGCCCGGGATAGAGGGCCCCGAGCACGCGCGGCCCGCGCGCACCCGTGGCCGCGGGCAGGTTGCCCGCCCGGCCCGCCAGGGTCTCGCGCGCGAGCCATGCGAAGGCCGCCGCCTCCACGTAGTCCGGATCGAGGCCCGCCGCGGCCGTGGTCTCCACCTGCACGCCCGGCAGGGCCGCGGCCAGGGCCTGCATGAGCATGGGGTTGCGCGCGCCGCCCCCGCACACCAGCAGCCGCCGCGTCCCGGGGAGCCGGGCGCGCAGCGCGTGCGCGGCTGCCTCGGCCGTGAGCGCCGTGAGCGTCGCCTGCACGTCCGCGGCAGGCACCGGCCCCGTGGCCGCCAGCGCCGCCTCGAGCCATGCGAGGCTGAAGCGCTCCCGGCCCGTGCTGCGCGGCGGGGGCGTGGCGAACCAGGGGTCGGCGAGCAGCCGCGCGAGCAGCCCGGCATGCACCTCGCCCCGGGCGGCCAGGCGCCCGTCCTTGTCGTACGGCACGCCCGTGTGGCGGCGGGCCCAGGCGTCGAGCAGCGTGTTGCCGGGCCCGGTGTCGAAGCCGAGCACCGGGGCCTGGGGGTCGGCGGGCAGCAGGGTGAGGTTGGCGATGCCGCCGACGTTGAGCACGGCGACGTCCTCGCCCGGACGGCGGAACACCGCCGCATGGAAGGCGGGCACGAGGGGCGCGCCCTGGCCGCCTGCGGCCACGTCGCGGCGCCGGAAGTCGGCCACCACCGGGATGCCCGTACGCTCGGCCACCACGTTGGGATCGCCTGCCTGGAGGGTGAAGGGCGGGTCGGCCTCCGGCGCGTGCCAGAGCGTCTGCCCGGGGCAGCCGACGGCGGCCACGTCCCCGGGCGTGGCGCCGGCGCGCGCGAGCACCCGCTCGACGGCCTCGGCGTAGCGCGCGCCCAGCAGGGCGTCGATCCGGCCCAGCGCCTCGAGCGCGACCGTGCCCGAGACGATCGCCTCCTCGAGGGCCGCGCGCAGCCCGTCCGGCATCGGCAGGGTGAGGGCGGCCTCGACCGCCGGCGCGCCGTCGGAGCCGAAGCGCACGAGGGCGGCGTCCACGCCGTCGAGGCTGGTGCCCGACATCAGGCCCACGTAGAGCTCGGCCTCGCTCACTTCCGTTCCTTCCTTTCCGTGGGACGCGGCGGGGCGGCGCACTTCAGTCGCGCCGGGCGAGCTGGATGCGGCGCAGGGTATCCAGCGCGGCCACGAGGGAGGCCGTGCGGCGCCGGAAGTCCTCGCGGTAGCGGGCGGGCACGGGCCGCGCCGGCGGCAGCCGCACGGTGAGCGGGTTGCGGTGGACCCCGTCCACGCGGAACTCGTAGTGCAGGTGGGGGCCCGTCGCGAGCCCCGTGGCCCCCACGTAGCCGATCACCTGGCCCTGGCGTACGCGCCGGCCGGGGCGGACGCCGCGCGCGAAGCGCGAAAGATGCGCGTAGACCGTCACGTAGCGCGCCCCGTGGCGGATCATCACGACCTTGCCGTAGCCGCCCTTGCGCCCGCGGAAGACCACCCTGCCCTCGCCCGTGGCCTTGACCGGCGTGCCGTGGGGGGCGGCGTAGTCCACCCCCCGGTGGGCGCGGAAGCGGTTGAGCACCGGATGCCGCCGGCGCAGGCTGAAGCGCGAGCTGATGCGGGTGAAGGCCACGGGCGTGCGCAGGAAGGCCCGGCGCACGCTGCGGCCCTCGGGGGTGTAGTAGCCGGTGCGGCCTTCGGGATCGGTATAGCGCACCGCGCGGAAGACGCGGCCGCGGTTGACGAACTCGGCGGCGAGGATCGGGCCCTCGCCCACGCGCGCCCCGTCGCGGTGAAGCGTCTCGTAGACCACGGTGAAGCGGTCGCCGGGGCGCAGATCGAGGGCGAAGTCGATGTCCCAGCCGAAGATGCCCGCGAGCGCCATCGTGAGCCGCTCCGACAGGCCCGCCTTCTGCGCCGCGGTGAAGAGCGAGTCCTCGATGACGCCGCTCGCATGCGCCTGGCGCCGCTCGAGCGGGTGCGTGACCAGGCGGGCCTCGTAGCCCGCGCCCTCGCGCCGCACCACCAGCGTGCGCTCGGGGTCGAGGGGATAGCGCAGCGCGAGCACCGTGCCGTCTCGGCCGAGCGCGAGCTCGATGCGATCGCCAGGACGCAGCCGCCTGAGGCGCCGTGCCTCGGGGCCGCTGTGCACGAGGGCATGGACGGTGCGCGCGCCGATCCCCTGGCGCGCGAGGAGGCGCGCGAGGCTGTCGCCGGGGCGCACGGTGAGCGCAAGCCGCCGGCGGACGGCGGGGGAGGGGCCGCCGCCGGCGCGCCGGGCAGGCAGCCGCCCGTCGGAGGTGGACACCGCCGGCGGCGCCGCAGCGGCCCGGCCGGGGCTGGGACGGCCGGCCACGGGCTTCCCCGCCACCGCCCCCGGGAGGGGGAGCGGCCGCTCGAGAAGCGTCCCGGGCCGCGCCGGCTCGCGGAAGGCCTCCCCGGTCCCGGGCAGCAGGGCCACCCCGAGCCCGCCCGTGAGCGCGAGCGCGCCGGCCACCACGGCGAGCCTCCGGCGCTTTCCACGCCGTGCCGTGCGTCCGGGCCGGAACTTGCAGTCACGATTGAAGAAGGTCGGGTAATCCATGGTTCCGGCTGCCTTCCCTGTGCGAACCATAGATGCGCGCCCAGTTGGGGTCAACGCCGCTCATGCTTGCGCGCCGCCCGGCGGCGCTTATGCTGTACGCCTTTCCGCATACGGAGCCCTGCAGCCGGAGGGTGGCGATGTCGAGCCCCGACGAGGCCCTGGCGCTGATCCGCCGTGGCACCGAGGAGATCCTGCGCGAGGAGGAGCTCCTCGAGCGCCTGCGTGCCGGCCGGCCCCTGCGTGTCAAGGCCGGCTTCGATCCCACCGCCCCGGACCTCCATCTCGGCCACACGGTGCTGCTCAACAAGCTGCGCCAGTTCCAGGAGCTGGGCCACGAGGCGATCTTCCTCATCGGCGACTTCACCGCCATGATCGGCGACCCCTCGGGCCGAAGCGCCACCCGCCCCCCGCTCTCCCGTGAGGAGGTGATCGAGAACGCGCGCACCTACGAGCAGCAGATCTACAAGATCCTCGATCCCGAGCGCACCCTGGTCATGTTCAACTCGAGCTGGATGGGCGAGATGGACGCGGCCGGCCTGATACGGCTGGCCGCGCGCTGGACCGTGGCGCGCATGCTCGAGCGCGACGACTTCGCCAGGCGCTACTCCGCGGGCCAGCCCATCGCCATCCACGAGTTCCTCTATCCCCTCATCCAGGGCTACGACTCGGTGGCGCTCAAGGCCGACGTGGAGCTCGGCGGCACCGACCAGAAGTTCAACCTGCTCGTGGGCCGCGAGCTGCAGCGCGACTACGGCCAGCCGCCCCAGGTCATCGTCACGCTGCCCATCCTCGAGGGGCTCGACGGCGTGCAGAAGATGTCCAAGTCCCTGGGCAACTACGTCGGCATCGCCGAGCCGCCCGAGGAGCAGTTCGGCAAGCTCATGTCGATCTCGGACACGCTCATGTGGCGCTACCTCGAGCTGCTGAGCTTCCGTCCCATGGCGGAGATCGAGCGGCTTCGCCGGCAGGTGGCCGAGGGGCGCAACCCCATGGAGGTGAAGTTCGAGCTGGCCGAGGAGCTGGTGGGACGCTTCCACGGCGCCGAGGCCGCACGTCGCGCGAAGGAGGCCTTCATCGCCCGCTTCCGCCGCCACGAGCTGCCCGAGGACCTGCCGGAGACGGCGGTGGCCGCTCCCGGAGGACGCATACGCCTTTCCAACCTGCTCAAGGAGGCCGGCCTCGTGCCCTCCACCTCGGAGGCGCTGCGCATGATCCGCCAGGGGGCGGTGCGCATCGACGGCGAGCGCGTCTCCGACACCGCCCTTGAGATCGAGGCCGGCACCACCCATATCTATCAAGTAGGCAAGCGCCGCTTCGCCCGGGTCCGCGTGACCGCCTGAGCGCCGGCCCCGGGAGGGGGCGTCTATACTTGCCGTTACCGGCATGAGACCGGCGGCCGCGGGGCCACGCACCCGCCCCGGGCCGCCGCCAGGCCCCAGACCATGGCCGAACCGCACCGGCACGGCGCCGCGGCCCGGGGCGCGGAGGGCGATGTGTACTTCGAGCATGCCCCGGTGCCCCTGTGGCTCGAGGACCTCTCCGCGGTCCGCACGTGGGCGGAGAGGCTGCGCGCAGGCGGCGTCTCCGACCTGGGCCGGCACCTGCGCCGCAACCCCCGCGCCGTCGCCGACTGCCTTTCCAGAATCCGCGTGCTGGACGTCAACGAGGCGGCCGTGCGTCTCTACGGCGCCCCCGATCGCGCAAGCCTCCTGCGCGGCCTCGAGCGCATCGTGCGTCCCGCGGAGGTCGTGCGCGCCGTGGGCGAGGTGCTCGAGGCCCTGCTGTCGGGCGAGCGCCAGGTGGAGGTGCGCAGCCTGCAGCGCACCTGGACGGGGGAGCCGCTGCGCGTGGGTCTCGCCGTGAGCCTCCTGCCCGAGGGCCGCGGCGACTGGTCGCGGGTGCTGGTCGCGGTGCAGGACGTGACCGCGCTCGCCCGCATGCGTGACCGCCTGCGTGCCCTGCACGAGGCGACGCCGGACGCCGTGCTGGTGCGCGACCCGCAGGGGCGCATCGTGGAGGCCAACGGATCGGCCGCCCGCATCTTCGCCTGCCCCCGCGAGGCGCTGCTCCAGCGACCCATCGAGTCGCTGGTGGCAGGAGGCGGGGCTGCCTCGGATCTGCGCGAGGCGGTGCGGCAGGCCGAGTCGGGGCAGGCGGTGGATGCCGAATGGACCGCGCGCGGCTGCGACGGGCGCGAGTTCCCGGTCGAGGCGCGCCTGCGGCCGCTGGTGGGCCTGCGTGAGCGCGGGCGGCTGCCCGTGCTGTGCGTGCTGCGCGACATCGGCGAGCGCCGCCGGGCCGAGGCCACGCTGCGCGAGTCCGAGGCCAAGTTCCGGGACCTGGCCGAGAAGGCCCTGGTGGGGGTCTATCTGATCCAGGACGGCCGTCTCAAGTACGCCAACCCGCGCCTGGCCGAGATCTTCGGTTACGGGGTCGATGAGCTCGTCGGGCGGGTGCCGGTCGCCGACCTCGTCCACCCCGACGACCGCGGGCTGGTCGCCGAAAGCATCCGCCGTCGCATCGCCGGCGAGATCGAGTCGCTCCA
>JALSJE010000048.1 GCA_026989495.1 Gammaproteobacteria bacterium
CGGGGGCCTTCGACCACGCGCCTCAGACGCGCCGCCCGCGCCCGCGCGTCCAGGGCGGCGAAGGGGGGGCGTTCGCGGTCGAGTGCGGCCAGCAGGCGCGCCAGGTTGCGGCCCAGAGGGCGGTGGCCGCGTGCGCGCTCGAGGAGCCGCGTGTCCACGCCGAGCGCCAGTGCGCCCGGGTACGGGCCGTCGTCGGGGATCAGGGTATCGACCAGGGCGCGCACGCTCGCCACGTCGGGCGCGCGCGGCGCGGGGCGCCGGCGCAGCCACGCCACCCCCCCTGCCGCGCCGAGCGCGGCCGCGAGTGCCAGCCAGGCCCTGCGGGTGAGCCCCATGGCCCGATATTAGCAGGCCGGCGGGGCGGGTCCGGCGCCAGGCTGGGGCTCAGGGCGGCTCGAGGCGCAGGGAAAGGTCCACGGCGTGCACGTGCTTGGTGAGGGCCCCCACCGAGATGAGGTCCACGCCGGTCTCGGCCACGGCGCGCACGTTCTCCAGCGTGATGCCGCCGGAGGCCTCCAGCACGGCGCGGCCGGCGGTGCGGCGCACGGCCTCGCGCAGGGTGGGGAGGTCGAAGTCGTCGAGCAGGATGCGCGGGGCGCCGGCGGCGAGCGCGGCCTCGAGCTCGTCGAGGTCCTCGACTTCCACCTCCAGCGGGACGTCCGGGGCGAGCCGCCGGGCCGCGGCCACCGCGGCGCCGATGGAGCCGGCGGCGGCGACGTGGTTCTCCTTGATCAGGATGGCGTCGTGGAGCCCCAGGCGGTGGTTGCGGCCGCCCCCGCAGCGCACCGCGTACTTCTGGGCTGCGCGCAGGCCCGGCACGGTCTTGCGCGTATCCAGGATCGCCGCGCCGGTGCCGGCCACGGCCTCC
The DNA here is from genome assembly GCA_026989495.1 of Gammaproteobacteria bacterium. Lineage (GTDB taxonomy): Bacteria > Pseudomonadota > Gammaproteobacteria > S144-34 > S144-34 > S144-34. Next base: position 869 of record JALSJE010000048.1, read on the forward strand.
ACGTAGCGGCGCGTCAGGCTGGCGGTGCCGCTCAGGAGCTGCAGGAAGTTGAGCGCGGTGCGCTCGGCGGTGAGCAGGCCGCGGGCGGGGCCCTCGAGGCGCGCCAGCGTGGCCCCGGCGGGAAAGGCCTCGCTCTCGCGCACCTGCCATTCGATGCGGGTGCCGGGCGCGGCCTGCCGGAAGGCCTCCTCGAACCAAGGGCACCCGCACAGCACGCCGGCCTCCCGCGCGACCAGGACCCCGCGCAGGCGCAGGGCCTCGGGCACGAGGGCGGCGGTGAGGTCGCCCGGGCCAACGTCCTCGGCGAGCGCCCGGCGCACGTCCTCGGCGACCGTCGGCGGCGGGGCCGGCGCGGGCATCAGGTCTCCTCGGAGGTGCGGGGCCGCTGCGGCCGGGAGAAATAGTCCTCCTTCATCCGGACCACCAGGCCCGAGAGCAGCCACAGCGAGATCAGGTTGGGCGCGGCCATGAAGATGTTGGTGATGTCCGCGAGGTTCCACACGAGCCTGAGCGGCACGGAGGCGCCCACGATCACCACCAGGGTGTAGACCACGCGGTAGGGCATGACGGCGGCCGGCCCGAGAAGGAAGCGCGCCGCGCGGTCGCCGTAGTAGGACCAGGCGATGGTGGTGGAGTAGGCGAACAGCACCAGCCCCAGGCCCACGATCCAGCCGCCGGCAGGCCCCAGCACCAGGGTGAAGGCGTGCGCGGTGAGCGCCGCGCCCTTGAGGCTCTCGTCCGGCGTCTGCCAGGCCCCCGTCACCACGATGGCAAGCCCCGTCATGGTGCAGATGACGAGCGTGTCGATGAAAGGCTCCATCATCGCCACCAGCCCCTCGCGCACGGGCTCGTTGGTGCGCGCGGCCGCATGGGCCATGGGCGAGGAGCCGAGGCCCGCCTCGTTGGAGAACAGGCCGCGGGCCACGCCCCAGCGGATGGCCTCGCCCACGGCGGCGCCGCCCACCGCCCAGGGATTGAGGGCATGCTGGACGATGGTGGCCAGCGCGGCGGGGATCTCGGCGGCGTGGTTGGCGAGCACGATGATGGCGCCGGCGAGGTAGAGCACGGCCATGAAGGGCACCAGCATGCTCGCCACCCGCGCGATGCGCCGCACCCCGCCCAGGATCACGAGCCCCACGAGGGCGGCGAGCACGAGCCCCACGGCGCCGCCGTGGCCCTTCAGCGCCGGGGCCACGTAGGCCAGCCCGTCCACCACCGAGTTGGCCTGCACCATGTTTCCGATGCCGAGCGCCGTGATCATGGCGAAGAGCGCGAAGGCCTTGGCCAGCCGGGGCATGCCGGCTCCCCGGGCGAGCGTGTACATGGGACCGCCGGCGATCTCGCCATCGGGCGCGACCTCGCGGAAGCGCAGCGCCAGCGAGCACTCGGCGAACTTGGTGGCCATGCCGATGGCGGCGGTGACCCACATCCAGAAGAGCGCCCCCGGGCCGCCGAAGGCGATGGCGGTGGCCACGCCCGCGATGTTGCCGGTGCCGACGGTGGCCGAGAGCGCCGTCGAGAGCGCCTGGAAATGCGAGACCTCGCCCACGTCCCGGTGGCTGCTGTAGCGGCCGGTGACGAGGGCGATGGCATGGCGGAAGCCGCGCACCTGCACCAGCCGCAGCCGCAGCGTCAGGTACAGCCCCGTGAGCAGGAGGGCGGCGAGCGTGAGCGGGCTCGACCAGAGCGCGTCGGCGACGCGGCCGGTCGCGTCCGTGAGCCAGGCGATCGTCTCGTGCATGGCGGGCTAAGCTAGCGGAGCGTCGGGTGCGCGGCAAGCGGCCCCGGGCTGGCGGCGGAAAGGAAAAGGCCCGGCCGGAGCCGGGCCAAGCACACGGGGGAGAGGAGAGGGGCGGCCCCTTCTTGCGGGGGCCCGTCCGGCTGCGATCAGGCCGTCAGGTGCCGCTTGAGCGCCTCCACGGCGGCGTTCATGGCGCGGTCGAAGAGAGGCACGTCCTCCAGGATGCGCGCATCCCCGCGGCGCAGCTCCGCGGCGAGGCCGTGAAGCGTCTTCTCGGCCACCTTGGCACCCTTGCGGTTGACGAAGACCATGCGGTCGGTGACCGGGCTGCGCCAGGAGAGCTTGGCGCGCACCCGCTCGCCGGCCTCGTCGAGGAGCTCGAACCAGGTCCCCGTGGGCACCGACTCCAGGCGCTCGACGTGCTCGTCGCGCGCGCCCGGGTCGGGCAGGCCGCCGGCCGGCGGCTCGGCCTCGAGCACGATCTCCTCGACGATCCCGTCCTCGCCCTGGCGTTCCTCCGGCAGCGGCTCCGCCACGGGCGCCTCCGTGCCCGTCACCGCCTCGTCGGGGATCTCCGGCACCGAGAGCCGCTTCACGGAGGCCTCGGCAGGCTCGGGGTCCGCCCCGGGCGCGGCGGGCTCCATGCCGGGAAGCGGATGTCCGCGCAGCACGGCGATGTGGCAGGCCTCGAGCCCGTCGAACCAGGCCCGGGCCTCGTCCTCGTGCAGCGAGATGAGCGCGAAGCCGGCGCGCAGCTCGTCCACCAGGGGCTGGACGGCGCGGGCGTAGGCGGCGCGGTCGGAGGCGCTCCCGGGCTGCAGGCTCCAGACGAGGCGCTCGGCCACCTCCATCGCCTGCAGCCAGCGCTCGCTCCCCTCGCCCTCGCGCAGGGCGATCATGACCAGCACGTTGCGCCACGGTCCCTCCAGCAGGCGGCGCGCCACGGGCGGCAGCGGCTGCCCGGCGATGGCGGCCTCGATCGCCTCGGCGGCGCGGGCGCGGGCGATCTCGAGCCGCTCGCGGCCCTCGGAGGCCTGGCGCGTGCGCTCCTCGAGCAGCGCGAAGTGGCGCGCCTCCTCCTCCAGGTAGGCCTCGAAGTCGGCGAGCAGGGACTCGAAGAGGGCGATGTCCGTGCCGAACTCGGTGAGCACGCGCTCGACGATCTCCTCGATCTTGGCGTAGAGGCTGCCGGGGCCGCGGTCGGAGGCCTCGTCCCAGCCGAGCGCCGCCTGGGCGAGGGCGTTGAGCAGGCGCCGTGCGGGGTGGGCCTTGTGGCTGAAGAAGCCCTTGTCGAGGATGGCGACCTTGAGGATCGGGATCTGGAGCCGGCCGATGAGCGCCTTCATGGGCTCGGGGAGGTTGCGGTCGTCCAGGATGAAGTCGAACAGCATCCCGATCATGTCGATGACGTCGTCATCGACGCGGTTGATCGCGGCCGCGCCGCTGCGGGGCGCGATCTCGCGGATGCGCTCGATCAGGGCGGCCTTGATGTCGCCGCCCGACGCGGCCAGGGCCTCGTCGGCCGCACGCTGGAGCGCGTCGAGGGCGCTCGCCACCTCGGTCGAGCCCCAGCAGGTCCCTGCGCCCCCGGACGTCGCCGGCGCCTTGTTCCGGCCGATGAGGGCGAGCAGGGTCTCGAAGAGCGCGGCGTCCGCGGTCGCGCCGTCGCTCACGCCGCCCGTGTCGAGCTCGACCGCGGGACCGGCGGCGGGCGGGGCGATGCGGCGCTGGGCCCCGCGCGCGGCGGGGTAGGTGCGCGCGCGGACCTTGAGATCGGGCAGCACGCCGGCGCTCGCGAGCGTGCGATTGGCCGCCGCGTACACGGGCCCCAGCTCCGAGATCACGAAGCGGTCGAACAGCTTGAGGACGATGAGGCGCACCCGCAGCTCCACGTCCATGGCCTCGGTGGCCTCGCCGAAGGCCTCGCACAGGCGGCGCGGGGCCAGCGGCATCTCGTCGCGCGCCAGGCGGCGGCGCCCGAGGAGGGCCTGGAAGCGCTCGTGGAGCGCGTGCAGCTCGCCACGGTGGCGGGCCTCGGCCTTGTCCACCATGCCGGCGATGGCCACCGACTCCTCCATCTCCTCCTCGTCCACCAGGCTGAGCCCCTCCGCGGCGGATGGGGCGGCCGCTGGCCGCGGAGCGGCCGTCAGCGCCAGGTCGAAGCCGGAGGCCACCGCCTGCAGGAAGCGCTGCTCCATCTCGGCGCGCGCCAGGCGCACCGCCCGCATGGCGTCGAAGTAGGCGCTCTGCTGGGCGTTGCTCTCGGCCTTCTCCGCGAGGTCGAAGAGGGCGTCGTCGACGTTGTCGAACATGTCGCGCAGGAGCTCGCGCAGCTGCTCGCGCGCCTGGTCGCGCAGCCGGGAGACGAGCGTGCCCGCGTGCGGGTGCCGTTCGGCACGGCGTGCCTCCGCGCTGTCCAGCGGTATGACCTTGCGCTCGTGCATGGCTGTGCCCTCGCTGCTCGGCTCCGACGCCCGGCCGTGTCCGCGCGTGGGTGGCGCGCGGGATGGCCGGACCTGCTGTCGGATGGTGCGCACAGGATGCGGCAGCGGTTGCCACGGATTCCGTGACGGAGGTCGCAGGCGTCAGGGGCGGCGCCGCGAAGCGTGACGGGCTTCACGGCGCCGCCGACGGGCGGCCGTTCCGGCGGGACGCGCGGTAGCGCAGCCACGCCTTCTCGGCCTCCACCGCGAGCAGCAGGAGCGCGGCGGCGAGACCCGCGCGCAGCCAGGCCCCGGGCGCCGGGGCCGCGGTGCCGAAGACGGCCTGCATGGCGGGCAGGTAGGTGAAGGGAAGCTGCAGGAGCACGACGGTGGCCACGGCCGCAGGCACCCAGGGATTGCGCGCGCGCGCGCGCGCCCAGAGGGCGGTGCGCAGGCGGCGGGCATTCAGCAGGTAGGCCGCCTCGAGCAGCACCAGGGCGTTGACTGCGGCGGCGCGTGCGGCCTCCAGGGTGGAGCCGGCAGCGAGCTCCCAGGCGAACAGGCCGTAGATGGCGGCCACCATCAGCAGCCCCACGAAGGCCGTGCGCCACAGCACGAAGGGCGAGAGCAGGCGCTCGTCACGTGGCCGCGGCGGGCGCCGCATCACGTCGGCCTCGGCCGGCTCGACCGCGATGGCGAGCGCGAGCGTCACGGCCGTGACCATGTTGACCCACAGGATCTGCACCGGCGTGATGGGCAGGAGCTGGCCCGCCGCCACCGCGGCCACGATGACCCCCGCCTCGGCGGCGTTCGTGGGCAGCACGAAGGCGATGGCCTTGCGGATGTTGTCGTAGACGGTGCGGCCTTCCTCGACCGCGGCGGCGATGGAGGCGAAATTGTCGTCGGCGAGCACCACCTCGGCGGCCTCGCGCGCCGCGGCCGTGCCCTTGCGCCCCATGGCCACGCCGACGTCCGCCTGGCGCAGGGCCGGGGCGTCGTTGACGCCGTCGCCGGTCATGGCCACCACCTCGCCGTGCCGCTGCAGCGCGCGCACGAGCGCCAGCTTGTGCTCGGGGGCCGTGCGCGCGAAGACGTCCACGCGCCCGGCCGCGCGCGCCAGCGCCGCCCCGTCCAGGGGGTCGAGCTCGGCCCCCGTCAGGACCGCCGGCTCGCCCTCCCCGAGCCCCAGGCGCACGGCGATGGCGCGGGCCGTGGCGGCGTGGTCGCCGGTGATCATCTTGACGCGGATGCCGGCCGCGCGGCAGCGGGCGACGGCCTCGACCGCCTCGGGGCGCGGCGGATCGGCCAGGCCCACCAGCCCCAGGAAGACGAGGTCCGTGCCCAGGTCCTCGTAGCGCAGGTTGCGCTGCTCGGCGGGGGCCGGGCGCATCGCCACCGCGAGCACGCGCAGCCCGTCGCCCGTGAGCCGCTCCAGCGCCAGGTGCCAGTAGCCGTGATCGATGGGCCGGTCCCCGCCATGGGCGTGCTCGCTCACGCACAGCTCGAGCAGGCGCTCGGGCGCGCCCTTGACGAATATGCAGCCGTGGCCCGCATGGTCGTGGTGCAGGCTTGCCATCAGGCGCTGGTTGGGGTCGAACGGGATGAGGTCGGTGCGCGGCCATTCGCCGTGCACGGCGGCGGGATCGAGGCCGGCCTTGCGCGCGAGCACCACCAGCGCGGCGTCCACCGGGTCGCCGGCGATCCGCGGCTTGCCGTCGGCGTCCAGCGCCACCTCGGCCTCGCTCGCCAGCAGCGCCGCGCGCGCGAGCGCCATGAGGTCGGGGCGGGCGGTGGGCTCCACGGGCTGCCCGTCCACCCGGAATTCGCCGTGGAAGCCGTAGCCCACGCCCGTGACCGTGTAACGCGCCTCGGCGGTGACGACGGCCTCCGTGGTGAGCTCGTTGCGGGTGAGCGTGCCGGTCTTGTCCGAGCAGATGACGGTGACCGCGCCCAGGGTGTCCACGGCCGGCAGGCGGCGGATGATGGCGTGGCGCCGGGCCATGCGCTGCACGCCCACGGCCAGCGCGATGGTGAGGATGGCCGGCAGCCCTTCCGGGATGGCCGCCACCGCCAGCCCCACCGCCGCCATGAACATGTCCGCTGCGGGCTGCCCGCGCACCGCGACCCCGAAGGCGAAGGTGGCGGCGGCCAGCGCCAGGATGGCGGCGGTCAGGGTGCGGCCGAAGGCCTTCATCTGGCGCAAAAGGGGTGTCTCCACGCGCTCGGCGGTGGCCACGAGCGCCCCGATGCGCCCGATCTCTGCCGCCGCGCCCGTGGCGGTGACGACCGCGAGCGCCCGTCCGCGCGTCACCAGCGTGCCGGAGTGGACCATGTCGCGCCGGTCGGCGAGCGGGGTGGCCACGGGCACCGGCGCCGGATGCTTCTCCGTCGGCATGGATTCGCCCGTGAGCGCCGATTCGTCCACGGCCAGATCGCGGGCCTCGAGCAGGCGCGCGTCCGCCGGCACGCGGTCGCCTGCCTGGAGAACGATCACGTCCCCGGGCACCAGGGACTCCGCCGGCACCTCCACCTGGTGCCCCTCGCGCAGCGCCACCGCCTGGGGGGCGAGCAGGAGGCGGATCGAGTCGAGGGCCCGCTCGGCCCGGCCCTCCTGGACGAAGCCCACGATGGCGTTGATGAGGACCACGCCCAGGATGACACCCGTGTCCACCCAGTGCTGCAGGAAGGCGGTGACGAGGGCCGAGGCCAGCAGCACGTAGATGAGCACATCGTGGAGATGGCGCAGCAGGCGCCTGAGGGGGCCCGGACGCGGCGGCTCCGGCAGGCGGTTGGGGCCGAAGCGCGCCAGGCGCGCGGCGGCCTCGGCGGCCGTGAGCCCCGACCGCCGGCTGCCGAGCCGCTCGAGCGCCTCCTCGGCCTCGAGGGCATGCCAGGCGGGCGCCGGGCCGGGCTCCGGTGTCTCGTGGCTCGCCGCGGGGGTATGGGGCATGGAGGGGCCCTCAGCCCTTGAGGAGCAGCGCCTCGGCGCGCTCCAGGTCCTCGGGGGCACCGTAGAGGACCAGGACGTCGCCCGCCCGCAGGCGGGTGTCGCCCCGGGGCGGGGGGCCGCGGCGCTCGCCGCGGCGGATGGCGGCCACCTCCACCCCGGCCTCGTCCAGGGCGAGGTCGCGCAGGCGCCTCCCGACCGCGTGCGCCCCCTCCGGCAGGGGCACGGCGTGCAGCCGCTCGCGGAAGGCGCCGGTGCCGAGGGGCTCGGGCTCCTGGCCGTGGAAGAAGCTGCGCAGCAGGCGGTAGCGGTCCTCGCGCACGCCGCGCACCCGCCGCACCACCCGCGAGACCGGCACGCCGAGCAGCAGCAGCAGGTGCGAGACCAGCATCAGGCTCGCCTCCAGGGTCTCGGGCACCACCTCCGTCGCGCCGGCCGCCTGGAGCCGTTCCAGGTCTGCGTCGTCGCGGGTGCGCACGAGCACGGGGAGGTCCTCGCGCAGCCGGCGCACCGCGCGCACCACCGTGAGCGCCGCTGGCGGGTCGTCGTAGGTCACCACCACGGCGCGTGCCCGGCCCAGGCCGGCCGCCTCGAGTATCTCCAGGTGCGTGGAGTCGCCGTAGTGGACGGGCTCGCCGGCCTCGCGCGCCTCGCGCACGCGGTCCGGATCGAGGTCGAGGGCGAAATAGGGGAAGCCTTCCCGGTCGAGGAAGCGCGCCACGTTCTGGCCCACCCGGCCGAAGCCGCAGATGATGACGTGGCCGCTCAGCCCCTTGGCCGCCTCGGCGATCGCGCGCCGGCTGGCCTCGCGCCGGCCCACGTAGCCCCCCCGAAAGAGCCGCTTGGCGATGCGGCCGTTGTAGCGGATGAGGATGGGCGCGAGCGCCATGCTGAGCACGATGGCCGTGAGCACCACCTGCGCCGCGGTCTCGCCGACCACGTCCCGGTGGAGGGCGAGCGCCAGCAGCGCGAAGCCGAACTCGCCCCCCTGGCCCAGCACCAGCGCGGTGCGCAGGGCCACGCCCGGCTCGGCCCGGCCGAGCCGGGCGAGCGCGTAGACCAGCGCACCCTTGCCGGCCACCAGCCCCGTCGCGGCGGCCGTCACCGCCAGCCAGTGCTGCGGCAGCACGCGCGGGTCGAGCAGCATGCCCACGGTGACGAAGAACAGCCCCAGCAGCACGTCGCGGAAGGGGCGGATGTCGGCCTCGATCTGGTGCCGGTACTCGGTCTCGGAAAGCATCATCCCGGCCAGGAAGGCACCGAGGGCGGGCGAAAGCCCCATGCGGTGGGTGAGCCAGGCCGCGCTCAGGGTGACCAGCAGCACCGTGAGGGTGAACAGCTCCGGCGAGCGCGCCGAGGCCACCTCGTGGAACAGCGGGCGCAGCAGCCAGTGGCCGGCGGCGAGCAGCCCCACCACCACGAGCAGGCCCTTGGCGAGCGCCCAGGCGAGGGGGACGAGCATCCCGTCCGTGCCCTGGCCGGCGAGCGCCGGCACCAGGATCAGGAAGGGGATCACGGCGAGATCCTGGAACAGCAGCACGCCCACCGCGAGACGGCCGTGGCGGGAGTTGAGCTCGAGCTGCTCGGCGAGCTGCTTCATCACGATGGCCGTGGAGGAGAGGGCGAGCGCGCCGCCCACCACCACGGCCTCGGGCCAGGGGGCGCCCCAGGCGCGCAGCGCCCAGGCCGAGGCGGCGGTGGTGATGGCCACCTGCGCGCCGCCCAGGCCCAGCACCGCCGCCCGCATGGCCACGAGCCGGGGCAGGGAGAACTCCAGCCCGATGGTGAAGAGGAGGAAGACCACGCCGAACTCGGCGAGCACCCGCGTCTCGGGGGCGTCCGGCACCCAGCCGAGCCCGTGCGGCCCCACCACCACGCCCACCGCCAGGTAGCCGAGGACGGCGGGCAGGTGGAAGCGCCGCAGGGCTGCGACCGCCGCCACCGCGCTCACCAGCAGGATCAGGATCGCGGCCAGCGTGTCGTGGGTCTGTTCCATCCGGCAGGGTTCCGGGAGAGGCGACGGGGGGCGGGGCGATGAGGAGGCGCCCTCACAGCGGAATCAGCTCCGGCGGCTCCTCCGGGTCCAGCACCAGCAGGTGGCGCTCCGGCACCGGCTGCCAGTAGCCGGTGCCGGTGAGCGGCTCGGAGGCAACGAGCTGCCCCTCCGGGAAGGCCTCGTCGTCGGCGGTGTAGTAGAGGCTGGGGCAGGGCCCGCCGACGGCGTGGCGCACCGCGTAGACGTACTCGCCGTCGGCCACCACCACGTTGAGCAGGGCCGATGCGCCGGCGCACCAGGCCTCCACCCGGCGCAGGGTTTCGCGCAGGGCCTCCTCCAGCGCCATGTCCGTGTCCTCGTGCAGCACCTGCCGCAGCAGGGCGAACAGGTGCTCGGAATCCGTCGTGCCCTGGATGTGGGCCTCGATCTCCGGAGCGAGGCCGCGTCGCAGGGCCGGCCGCACGCGGGTGGCGAACTCGTGCACGGGGCCCGCGTGCAGGAACAGGAGGGCGTCGTCGTGGAAGGGCTGGAGGCCGGCGAGGCAGCCTGCCTGGCTCGCGGGCGCCGTCCGCACCGCGGCCATCCACAGGTCCGCCTCGAGGCTGCGCGCCAGGTGCGCCAGGTTGGGATCGCATCCCGGCGGCAGCGGGCTCACGTAGACCGCAGGCGCGTCGTCCGGGGCGTACCAGCCCACACCGTAGCCGCAGCCGCCGGCGCCGGGGTGGTTCTCGCGAGCCAGAGCATGGGGCGGGTCGAGGAGGAAGCGCCCGAGGGCGATCTCCGGTCCCAGGTAGGCGGCGAGGCGGGCCATGGAGGCATGGTACGGGAGGCGGGAGCCGGGAGGAAAGGGACGAGCGCAGGGGAGGTCCGTGCTTCCCGAGCGACCGGCTCCAAGAGGCCTCGCCATCGCCCCCGGGCGCGCGAGGGCGCGCTCAGGGCGGGATCACCGCCACGGCCTTGACCTGCGCATGCACGGCCAGCCCCGGCCGCAGGCCGAGACGGCGCACCGAGCGTCGCGTCACACGGGCGAGGAGGCGCTGGCCGGCGCAGTCGAGGCCCACGAGCGCGCGCCCCTGCGCGGGCTCGGCGGTCACGTCCGTGACGGTGGCGGGGATGACGTTGAGGATGCTGGTGCGCCCCGGCGGATCGAGGGCGAGGCTTACGTCGCGCGCCAGCACCCGCAGGCGCAGCCGCGCGCCCGGCTCACCGTGCCGGCCGGCCACCACCAGCCGCAGCGCTCCGGCCGCCACCGTTGTGACGGCGTCCTCGGCGTCCCAGCCTTCGACCACGGCCTCCAGCACGGCGCTCGCGTCCTCGCGCCGGGCGAGCGGCAGGTCGGCCTGCGCCAGCAGCAGCGTCAACGGGCCCGCGGCGAGCACGCGCCCGGCCTCCACGTACACCAGGTGGGAGGCGAGCCGCACGGCCTCGTCCAGCTGGTGGGTGACGAGCAGCATGGGCACGGCGAGCCGCCCGCGCAGCGCCGCGAGGTCCTCCAGCAGGGCGGCGCGGGCGGGGGCGTCGAGCCCCGTGAAGGGCTCGTCCAGCACGAGCAGGCTGCGGGCGGCGACGAGGGCGCGGGCGAGCGCCGCGCGCCGGCGCTCGCCCCCGGAGAGCGCCCGTGGCGGACGCGCGCCGAGGTGCGCCACCCCCGCGAGGCGGGCGGCCTCCTCCGGGGGCATGGCGCCGGGGCCGGCGCGGCGCGCCGCGTAGCGGAGGTTCCCTGACACGGTGAGGTGGTCGAGCAGGGCGTCGTCCTGGAAGACGAAGCCGATGCCGCGCCGGTGCACGGGCATGAAGCGTCCGGCCGCGTCGTCCTGCCACACCGATTCGCCGATGCGAACACGGCCCCGCGCGCGCTCGAGGCCCGCGATGGCCCGCAGGAGCGTGGTCTTGCCGGCGGCCGAGGGCCCGAAGACCGCAGTCACGCCGTCCAGGGGGGCCTCGAAGGTGGCGGCCAGCGTGAAGGCGCCGCGCTCCAGGCGCACGTCCACGGCGAGCGTGCCGCTCACCGGCGCCTCCCCAGGCCGTAGACCACCGCCAGCACCGCGAAGGAGAGCCCGAGCAGCAGCCCCGAGAGCCGGTGGGCGCCGGCATAGTCGAGGGCCTCCACGTGCTCGTAGATGGCGATGGAGAGCACCCGCGTCTCGCCGGGGATGCTGCCGCCCACCATCAGCACCACGCCGAACTCGCCCACCGTGTGGGCGAAGCCGAGGGTGGCGGCGGTCAGCAGGCCCCGGCGGGCGAGCGGCAGGGCCACCGTGAGGAAGCGGTCCAGCGGCCCTGCGCCCATCGTGGCCGCGGCCTCCAGGGGACGTGGCCCGATGGCCTCGAAGGCCCCCTGCAGGGGCTGCACCACGAAGGGCAGGGAGTAGAGCACCGAGGCCACCACCAGCCCCTCGAAGGTGAACGCGAGGCCGCCCCCCAGCCGGGACCACAGGGGCCCGAGCGGCCCGCCTTCGCCCAGCAGGAGCAGCAGGTAGAAGCCCAGCACCGTGGGCGGGAGCACCAGGGGCAGGGCCACCAGGGCCTCCACCGCGGGGCGCAGCCGCCGGCGCGTGCGGGCGAGCCACCAGGCGAGCGGGGTCCCCAGCACGAGCAGGATGGCCGTGCTGAGGGCGGCGACCCGCAGGGTGGTGGCGAGCGCCTGGAGGTCCGCCGGGCTCATGGCCTGGGCTCCGGCGTGGGCGGCAGCCCGTAGCCCGCCGCGCGGATGCGGCGGCGGGCCGTCGCGGAGGCACGCAGCCAGGCGAGGAAGGCGCGGGCGTCGGCCCGGGCGGCGCCGCGCCGCAGGAGCACGGCCTGCTGGTGCAGCGGCGGGTGATGGCCGGCCGGCACCTCCCAGCGCGGGCCGGGCAGCCGGCGCGCCTGCGCGGCGGCCACGAAGCCTGCCTCGGCGCCGCCCTGGCGCACCAGCGCCGGCACCTGCCCCACGTGGGCCGCCACCACGAGCCGGCCCGGCCAGGGCCACAGCCCCATCCCTGCCAGCACGGCGCGCGCGGCCGCCCCGTAAGGCGCCGTGCGGGGGCTCGCGAGCGCCAGGCGGCGGATGGCGCCCGTGCGCAGCGCCGCCTCGGGCGCGGCGCCGCGCAGCCGCGGCGCCCACAGCACGAGCCGCCCGAGGGCGTAGGTGAAGCGCGTGCCGGGCACGGCGAGCCCCTCGGCCTCCAGGCGCGCCGGGCGCGCGGCGTCGGCCGCCAGGAAGACGTGGTAGGGCGCGCCGTGGCGGATCTGGGCATAGAGCGCGCCGGTGCTGCCCGCGCTCAGGCGTGGTGTCGGCGCCCCGGCCGAGCGGGCCCAGGCCGTCGCGATGGCGCGGGCGGTGGGCAGGAAGTTGGCTGCGACGGCGACATGGAGCGGGGAGCCGGTCGCGGAGAGGCGGGCGGGGACGAGGGCCGCGAGGACCGCCGCGGCGAGCGCGACCGGCACGCGCCACCGCCCGCGGCGGAACCCCGTCTCCCTGCTCAGCCGGCCATCAGGCGCTCGAGCAGCGCCTTCTGGGCGTGGAGCCGGTTCTCCGCCTCGTCCCATACCACGCTCCGGGGCCCGTCGATGACCTCGGCGGCCACCTCCTCGCCGCGGTGCGCCGGCAGGCAGTGCATGAACAGCGCGTCCGGGCGGGCCCGCGCCATGACCTCGGGCGTGACCTGGTAGACGGCGAAATCGCGGCGGCGGCGTTCCTGCTCGTCCTCCTGGCCCATGCTGGCCCACACGTCCGTCACCACCAGGTCGGCGCCCTCGGCGGCCTCGGCCGGGTCGCGCACCAGGTGCACGCGGTCGGCGTTGGCCTCCAGCAGCGCCGCCTCGGGCTCGTAGCCCTCGGGGCAGGCAATGCGCAGCGTGAAGCCGAACTGGCGCGCGGCCTCGATGTAGCTGTTGCACATGTTGTTGCCGTCGCCGATCCAGGCCACCGTGCGCCCGGCGATGCTGCCGCGGTGCTCGACGTAGGTCTGCACGTCGGCGAGCAGCTGGCAGGGATGGAAGCGGTCGGAGAGGCCGTTGATGACCGGCACGCCCGCATGCGCCGCCAGCGTCTCGAGCGTGGCGTGGGCGTGGGTGCGCGCCATGATGGCGTCGGCCATGCGGCCGAGCACGCGCGCGGTGTCGGCCACCGGCTCGCCGCGGCCGAGCTGGGTGTCGCGCGGCGAGAGGAAGATGGCGTGGCCCCCGAGCTGGGCCATGCCGGCCTCGAAGGAGACGCGCGTGCGCGTGGAGGACTTCTCGAACAGCATGGCCAGCACCCTTCCGGCCAGGGGGCGGGGCGCCTTGCCCTCGCGGTGCAGGCGCTTGAGCTCGATGGCGCGCGCGATGAGCGCCTCGAGCTCCTCCGGCGCGAAGTCCTCCAGGCGCAGGAAGTGGCGCACGCCCATCGCCGGCTGCCTCAGGCCGCGGCGGCCAGGAACTCGCGGATCAGGGTGGCCACGCCGTCGGCGAGCGTGGCCGCCTCGCTCTCGGCGATGACGAGCGGAGGCAGGAGGCGCACCACGCGCTCGGCGGTGACGTTGACGAGCAGACCGCGGTCGAGCGCCTCGCCCACGAGCGCCCCGCAGGGCCGGTCGAGCTCGATGCCGATCATGAGGCCGAGCCCGCGCACCTCGCGTACCCCGGGCACCTCGGCCAGGGCCTCGCGCAGCCGCGCGCGCACCCATTCCCCCAGGTGCGCCGCGCGCGCGGGCAGGCCCTCGGCCTCCAGCACGTCCAGCACCGCGAGCGCGGCGCGGCAGGCGAGCGGGTTGCCGCCGAAGGTGGACGCGTGCGTGCCCGGCGCAAATAGCGCCGCGGCCTCGCCGCGGGCGAGGCAGGCGCCGATGGGCACGCCGTTGGCGAGACCCTTGGCGAGCGTGACCACGTCCGGCGTCACGCCCGCGGCCTGGCAGGCGAGGAAGGCGCCGCAGCGGCCGGTGCCGGTCTGCACCTCGTCCAGCATCAGCAGCCAGCCGTGCTCGTCGCACAGGGTGCGCAGGCCGGCGAGGTAGTCCGGTGGCGGCACCACCACCCCGCCCTCGCCCTGCACGGGCTCGACCAGCACCGCCACCACGTCCGGGCTGTTGCGCGCCACCGTGCGCACGGCCTCGAGGTCGCCGTAGGGCACGCGCACGAAGCCGTGCACCAGGGGCTCGAACCCCGCCTGCACGCGGCGGTTGCCCGTGGCCGAAAGGGTGGCGAGGGTGCGGCCGTGGAAGCTGCCTTCGGTGACGACGACCGTGGGCACGGCCACGCCGCGGCGGCGGCCGTGCAGGCGCGCGAGCTTGATGGCGGCTTCGTTGGCTTCGGCGCCGGAGTTGCAGAAGAAGGCCGCGTCCATGCCCGTGAGCGCCGTGAGCCGCTCGGCGAGCCGCGCCTGCAGGGGGATGCGGTAGAGGTTCGAGGTGTGCAGCAGGGTGCGGGCCTGCTCGCACAGGGCCTCGGCCACCGCCGGGTGGGCGTGCCCGAGGCCGCACACTCCGATGCCGCCGATGCCGTCCAGGTAGCGGCGGCCCTCGGCGTCGTACAGCCATACGCCCTCCCCTCGCTCGAAGGCCACGGGGAGGCGGGCGTAGGTGCGCATCAGGGCGCTGTCTTCGTTCCGGTCCGTCATGGGCCGGTTTCCTCCGGAAAAGCGAACGGCAGCCTGTCTGGCGCATCCCGGTTGCGGGACGCGGCGGGCAGACCGCCAAAAGGAAAAAAGGAATACTAGCGGTGGCGTTTGCAGGTGACAAGGTTCCAGTGCGGCACGAGCGCCCCGCCGCTTCACCCTCCCGCTTCCGGTCCCGTGCGGGGCAAAAAGGGCTCTCGTGTTGTTCTCGTGGGTGCCTCCCTGTTTGTCGAGGCGCGTTGCGGCCGGTGGGCACGGGTAACGCTCATCGACCGAGCAGGCACGCCTGTGCCGATTTCGGGGCGGTGTGGCGGCGGGGCCCGCGTGGAGCCGGCGCTCGGGCGATCCTTGCAGCCGCACCGGCCCCTCCGGCACCGTCCCGACGCCTTCGAGGCGGCTTCACCTCCGTCCGTGAACCGGGCTTCCAGACCCGATCCCCTGCCTCCGTAGGCGCGGCTTCCAGCCGCGCCGGGCCGGCTGGAAGCCGGCCCCCACAGGGCGGGAGCGCCGGGGGGCTGGTACCCGCTCCGCAGGGAGGGGCCGGAATGCCCTTTCGCGAGGGGCTTGTGTCCGACGGGGTCCCGGTCCTGTGCGCTGCGCGCTTCCATGGGAAAACTCTGATCAATCCGCTCCGCAGATTGATCAGCGCTAGAGTGCTTCGCGATCCATTTTCGATTTTTTTCGTATCGTCATGCACTTCCCTGTGCATGGGCCGTCCCGCGGCCATCCATGGCCGCGGGGAAGGTCTGAAAAATCGCAATTTTTCAGACCTTCCATGGGTCTTGCCGCGCATGCCGGACGCGATGCGCATCGACGAAGGGATTGCCCACGAAAACGACAGAAGATCCAAAAAAACGGGAGACGGGCGTGCCCGTCTCCCGTATGCGTATTTGCGGATCCCGCAGCCTCAGAAGGGCAGACCGTGGCCCTGCGCCGTCATGCACATGAGCATCGGGATGGAGAGCATCGTGTTTGTGCGCGAGGCGAGGAAGGCGATCTTCTTGGCCTTTGCCTTCTCCTCGTCGCTCGCCTGCACCAGCCCGAGCACCTTCTTCTGGTTGGGCCAGATCAGGACCCAGACGTTGAAGAGCATGATGGTGCCGAGCCAGGCGCCCACGCCGATGATCCGCATTCCCGGATCGGAGAGCGTGAAGGCGGCGACGAAGCCCGAGCCCTCGCCCTGGTACATGGTCTCCAGGGCCGCGGCGCCCGACAGCCAGGTCACCACCGCCGCCCAGCGGAACCAGAGCAGCGCCCGCGGGGCCACGTACTTGCTGATCGCGGCCGGGCCGGGGCCGTCCTTGTCGGCGGCCGCCTCGGCGAGCGCGGGCACCTGCACGAAGTTGAAGTAGTACAGGAGGCCGATCCAGGTGATGCCGGCCAGCACGTGCAGCCAGACTTCGATTTCCCAGAGGTTCATGGCTCTTCCCCCACCTTTCGCTCGGTTCTTCGGATTCGGGTTCGGATTCGGTCTGCGGCGTCTCCGGGGTCGGGCGTGCCGGTCACAGGATCGCCGCGATGATGAGCGCGAGAACCACCCCGGAGATGATGGTTCCCCAGATGCTGTTGAGCGGGTTCATGACGGATATGCCTCCCATATCAGATTCCGGGTCCAGCGGGACAAAAAACCGAGCGCAACGCTCGGGATAGGGTGCCGCAAGCATAGGGCACCCCGGCTGTGGATTTCAACCGGCACTCACTGGGCCGGCCGGCGCATTCCGCGCCACGGACGGGACGCCTCCGCTTTCCGCCGCAGCGTTGACGCATCCGTGGACGACCTGCTGAGGGACCACGGCCGGCGGCGCTATCATGCGCGCCGGAGCGCCGGCATGGATCCCATCGAGTTCAGCCTCTTCGCCAGCCGCATCGCCGCCATCTGCGAGGAGATGGGGGCGGCGCTCGCGCGTGCGGCCTTCTCGCCCAACATCAAGGACCGCCTCGACTTCTCCTGCGCGGTGTTCGACGCCCGGGGCCGGCTCTGCGCCCAGGCCGCCCACATCCCGGTGCACCTCGGCAGCATGGCCTATGCCATGCGGGACCTCGTCCCTGGGCACGACTGGGGGCCGGGCGATGCCCTGGTGCTGAACGACCCCTTCCTCGGCGGCACGCACCTGCCGGACGTGACGGTGGTGATGCCGGTCTACGCCGACGGGCGCCTGGTGGCTTTCGTGGCCGACCGCGCCCACCATGCCGACATCGGCGCCGCGAGCCCGGGCTCCATGCCGCTGTCGCGTACCCTCGAGGAGGAGGGGCTGGTGATCCCGCCCACCTGGATCGCCCGCGGCGGGGAGCTGCTCGAGGAGGTGCTGGCGCACATCGTCGAGCGCACCCGCAACCCGGACGAGAACCGCGGCGACTTCGCCGCCCAGCTCAGCGCCGCCCGCCTGGGCGCGGCGCGCGTGGCGGCGCTCGCCGAGGATATGGGCCACCGCGCCTTCACCGCGGCGCTCGCCGAGCTCGACGCCTACGCGGAGCGCCTGGCGCGCGCCACCCTCGCGGAGATACCGGATGGCGACTATGCGTTCATGGACCTGCTCGACGACGACGGCCTCGGCCACGAGGACATCCCCATCCGCCTCACCGTGCGCGTGCGCGGGAGCGACGTGACCGTGGATTTCGCCGGCACCGCCGGTCAGGTGCCGGGCAACGTCAACTGCCCGCTCTCGGTCACCGCGGCGGCGGTCTACTACGTCTTCCGCTGTCTCATGCCCGAGGAGACCCCCGCCGCCTGGGGCAGCTTCCGCCCCATCCGCCTCTCGGCCCCGGAGGGCACCCTGGTCAACGCCCGCCGCCCGGCCGCGGTGGCGGCCGGCAACGTGGAGACCAGCACGCGCATCGTGGACGCCGTCTGCGGGGCGCTGGCCCAGGCGCTGCCGGAGGCGATACCGGCCGCGAGCCACGGCAGCATGAACAACGTCGCCATGGGCTGGGCCGGGCCCGGCCCCGTGTGGGACTACTACGAGACCATCGGCGGCGGCATGGGAGCCGGCCCGCGTGGCGGTGGGCTGAGCGGGGTGCACACGCACATGACCAACACGCGCAACACGCCGGTCGAGGCCCTGGAGATGCGCTTCCCGGTGCGGGTGCGCCGCTACGCGCTGCGGCGCGGCTCCGGCGGCGCCGGCCGCCGCCGCGGTGGCGACGGGCTCGTGCGCGAATTCGAGTTCCTGGCGCCGGCGCGGGTGACGCTGCTCACCGAGCGCCGCCGCCACGCCCCCTGGGGGCTCGGCGGCGGCCGGCCGGGTGCGCCTGGCGAGAACCGGCTCAACGGCACGCCGCTCCCCGGCAAGGCGAGCCTGGAGGTAGGCCCGGGCGACCGGCTTACCATCGCCACCCCGGGCGGCGGCGGCTGGGGAAGGGGGGTGGGCGGTGAACGGTAGGCACCGGCCCGTCGCTGTCGGCCGTCCGCCATCTGCCGTAGACTGACGATCGGATGGCCCGACTCCCTCGTCCCGTCTCCCACCTCACCGCCGCCCTGGCGGCGGTATCTCTCCTGGCGCTCGCCGGCTGCGCCACGGCGGTGCTCACGGGCGCGGTGGAGACCCCGCCGGATGGGCGCAGCGCGGCCGAGATCGCCCGCGACGCCGACCTCGAGGCCGCCGTCAACGCCCGCCTCGCCCGCGACCCCGAGCTTGCCTCGAGCGCGGTGACGGTGGTCGTGCGCGACCGGGTGGTGCGGCTGCGCGGGCGGCTGCCCTCGACGCGGCTGCGCGCGCGCGCCGTGTCGCTCGCGCGGGGGGTGCCGGGGGTCCGCCGGGTGGTGGCGGACATCATCGTGACGGGGCGCTGAGCCGTGTGCGGCATCTGCGGCGAGCTGCGCCTGGACGGCGCCGCGGCGGACCCGGGCGCCCTCGCTCCCATGCTCGCGCGGCTCGTGCGCCGCGGCCCCGACGCCGAGGGCCGCTGGCACGACGGCCCCGTGGCCCTCGGCCACCGGCGGCTTGCCATCATCGACCTTTCGGAGCGCGCCAACCAGCCCATGCGCGACCCGGACACGGGTTGCGTCATCGTCTTCAACGGCACCATCTACAACTGGCCCGAGCTGCGGCGCGAGCTCGAGGGCCGAGGCCACCGCTTCCGCACCGAGGGCGACACCGAGGTCATCCTCAAGGCCTGGGCCGAGTGGGGCGAACGCTGCGTGGAGCGCCTGCATGGCATGTTCGCCTTCGGCCTGTGGGACCCGCGCGCGCGGCGGCTCTTCCTCGCCCGCGACCGTCTCGGGATCAAGCCCCTCTACTACACCCTCGACCGGCGGAGGCTCCGCTTCGCCTCCACCGCCCAGGCCCTGCTCGCCGCCGGCGGCGTGGACACCGCCATCGACCCCGTGGCCCTGCACCACCTGTTCACCCTGCACGCGGTGGTGCCGGCCCCGCGCACCATCCTCGCCGGGGTGCGCAAGCTCGCCCCCGCCCACACGCTCACGGTGCCCGCCCCCGAGGGCGGGCGGCGCTTCGCGCTGCGGCGTTATTGGCGGCTCGTGGCCCGGCGTCCCGACTTCCTGCGCAGCGAGGACGAATGGGCGGAGGCGGTGCGGGCGGCGCTGGTGCGCGCCGTGGAGCGGCGGCTGCGCATCGCCGACGTGCCGGTGGGCGTGCTGCTGTCGGGGGGGCTCGACTCGAGCCTGCTGGTGGGGCTGCTCGCCGCGCAGGGGGTCGAGGACCTGCGCACCTTCTCCGTCGGCTTCGAGGACGTGGGCGCCGAGAGGGGGTCGGAATTCGAGTACTCGGACCTGGTGGCCGAGCGCTTCCGCACGCGCCACCACCGCTGGCGCATCCCCAACGACGAGGTGCTCGCGCGGCTGCCCGAGGCGGTCGAGCACATGGCCGAGCCCATGTTCGGGCAGGACGCGGTGGCCTTCTATCTGCTCGCCGAGCGCGTCGCGCGCGAGGTCAAGGTGGTGCAGAGCGGCCAGGGCGCCGACGAGGTCTTCGGCGGCTACTTCTGGTATCCGCGCATGATGGCCGAGCCGGAGGGCCTGCCCGAGGTGGAGCGCTTCCGACGCCACTACTTCGACCGCGACCACCCCGAGTACCTGCGCATGGTGCGCCCGCGCTGGCGCGGACCCGACCACACGCGCGCGCGTGTGGCGGCGCTGCTGGCCGCGCAGGAGGCCGACACCTTCATGGACCGGGTGCTCGCCCTCGACGTCACCACCCTCATCGTGGACGACCCGGTCAAGCGCGTGGACAACATGACCATGGCCTGGGGGCTGGAGGCGCGCGTGCCCTTCCTCGACCAGGAGGTGGTGGAGCTGGCCGCGCAGGTCCCGCCCGAGCTCAAGCTGCGCACCGGCGGCAAGCACCTGCTCAAGCGCATCGCCCGCGGGCTCCTGCCGGACGCCGTCATCGACCGCCCCAAGGGCTACTTCCCGGTGCCCGCCCTCAAGTACGTGCGTGGGTCTGCGCTCGCCTTCATGCGCGAGGTGCTCGCCTCGCGCGCCTGCCGCGAGCGCGGCCTCTACGACCACGCCTACGTGGAGACGCTGCTGGCCGACCCCGAGCGCCACCTCACGCGCATCCAGGGCAGCAAGCTGTTCCACCTGGCGCTGCTGGAGCTGTGGCTGCAGCGCAACGTGGATGGAAACTCTGATCAATCCGCTGCGCGGATCGATCAGCACTGAGGCGCTTCGCGGCCGTTCTGATTTTCCTTGAGTCGTCATGCGCTTCCCAGTGCATGGGCCGTCCCGCGGCCGTCCCTGGCCGCGGGGAAGGTCCGAAAAACCGAGATTTTTCAGACCTTCCGGATGAGGCCGCGCAGGCGTGATAACGCCACTGGCCCTGCCTTTATTCCCCCGGGAGGGGGGCGTAGACTAGGCGGCCCTCCCGGCGCGGCCGGGGCAGCGAACGGCGAGTTCACACGGGGGAGCCATGACCGACGACGTCCTCGAGCGCATCCGCAAGCAGGTGGAGAGCAACCCGGTGATCCTCTACATGAAGGGGACGCCGGAGTTCCCGATGTGCGGCTACTCGGCCCGCGCGGCCCAGGCGCTGCAGCAATGCGGGGTGGAGTTCGCCTATGTGAACGTCCTGATGGACCCCGAGATCTTCGAGAACCTGCCCCGCTTCGCCAACTGGCCGACCTTTCCCCAGCTCTACATCAATGGCGAGCTGGTGGGCGGCTGCGACATCACCCTGGAGCTGTTCGAGAAGGGCGAGCTGCAGAAGATGGTCCGCGAGGCCGTCGAGCGCCATCGGGCGAAGACCGGCGAGGCCGAGACGGACGGGGAGCGGCAGGGCGGCTGAGCCGCCTCAGCCCCCTTCCTCCTCCGGCGCGGGCGCCGACGGAACCGCACCCTCGACCCCCTTCGAGGCCTCGGCTTCTGCGGCCGCCCCGGCGCCGGGGGCCTGCTGGAGCCGGTCCCAGGCGAGCGCCTTCTCCTCCAGCTCGCGCCAGCGGTTGACGATGGCGCAGAACAGATCCGCCGTGCGCTCGGCGTCGTAGATCGCCGAGTGCGCCTCCTTCTCGTCCCATCCGATGCCGGCTGCCTCGGCCGCCCGCCGCAGCACCGTCTGCCCGTAGGCGAGGCCCGCGAGCGAGACCGTGTCGAAGGTGCTGAAGGGGTGGAAGGGGTTGCGCTTGACCCCGGCGCGGGCGGCGGCGGCGTTGACGAAGGCGAGGTCGAAGGCGGCGTTGTGGCCCACCAGGATGGCCCGCTTGCAGCCGGTCTCCTTCATGAGCTTGCGGATGGGCTTGAAGATCCGCTCCAGCGCCTCCTTCTCGCTCACGGCGAAGCGGAAGGGGTGCCAGGGATCGATGCCCGTGAACTCGAGCGCCTTGCGGTCGATGTGAGCGCCCTCGAAGGGGATCACGTGCGCCGAGTAGGTGGCGTCACGGCGCAGCCGCCCGGCCCCGTCCATGCGCAGCAGCACGGCCGCGATCTCCAGCAGCGCGTCCTTCCTGGGGTCGAAGCCGCCCGTCTCCACGTCCACCACCACCGGCAGATAGCCGCGGAAACGGGCCGCCATGGTGGATGCGGGCGCTGGGGGCTGGGGCTGGCCGGTCATGGCCGGCAAGGATAGCCTACCGGGCCGGTGCGCGGCAGGTCGGGCCGCCGTGCGGCCGCCGCCCGCACGGCGGCCCGTCAGTGCGCCCAGTGCCCACGGGGGGAGGGTATGCCCAATTCGCCGGGCCGCGGGTAGCTGTATCGCACCGTCATGCTGCCCATCCCGATCGGCATGGCGATCGCGCCGCTGCCGAGGAGGCCGCGCCCCGCCACCACCACCGCCAGCCGGTCGTCCTTTTCGTGGAGCGGCTGGAAGGAGGCCTTGCCGCGGAAGGCCTCGAGCACGATCCGCCCCTCGGGGACGCGTGCGTCCGGCAGGCCCGGCAGGTTGCCCGCGAGGTGGATCTTCGTGGCGTCCGTGGCACCGGCCCACGCCACGGCGCGCTCGAGCGCCCACTGCAGCGGGTAGCGGCGCCGGGCGGCCTCGGCGAGGAGCCCGCAGAATCCCGCGGAGTCCACGACCGCGAGGAGGTAGGCGTCGGCGGGCACCGGAGAGTGCCATCCCAGGTTCAGGTGCCCGAGGGTGACCTCCTCGTTGGAGTCCATCCGGCCGATCGTGAGGCCCGGCGTGGTGGTCCGGTCCGGCGCCAGCAGGCGCCAGTCGCCCTCGGATGCGATGTGGTAGAAGCACGCGTCCGCGCCCCCGTAGGGTGCGGCGGGCGGGCCGCCGGCGGCTGGGCCGCCGGGGGGAGTGCCGACCCAGCGTCCGCCGCCGTCGAGACGCCACCGGCCCTGCATGCCCGCCCTCCCGCCGTGGTGTCCCATGCGGAACGGAGCGTGGAACACCCCCGGCAGCCAGCGGCCCTCGAAGGTCCCCTGCAGCGCCATGCCGTCCACCGTGCCCCGCCAGCGGCCGGTGACGTCGTGGCCGCCCGACTCCGCCGGCCCGATCCGGCCCTGGATGTACCCCACGTCCACGCCGGGCCGGCAGCCTGTGAAGGAGAAGACCATGAGCGCGTGGAAATGGCCTTCGCCCTCGGGCATGCAGGCGAGGAGCAGGCCGGTGGTGGGATCGGGATCGGCCCCGGGCGACTCGTGGTAGAAGCCCACCCAGAGCCGTGTCGCGGGCTCGCCGCGCCCGGACGCCACGGCGGCGGGCACCGCCGCCATCATCAGAAGTGTCAGCGCCACGCCCGGCAGCCGGTGGAGCCGCCTTCCGCGGTTGGGGCGCCGCACGGGGATGAAGGATGTGGACGGGGTGCGCGACCTCGCTGTCATGCCGGGCCTCCTGCCTGCCGCACCGGACGATGTGCCGCCAATGCTAGCAGAAGGCCCGCGCCCGGCGAAGGGGCCGCGGCTCAAGGGGCGGGGGCGAGCCGCCAGGCGACGGTGGCGCCGGCGCGCAGCGGGACGATGCGCCCGGGGCCCTCGCCGTAGGCCCCGGGGACGGTCCAGGGCTCGCGCACGAGGGTGACGGTCCCTTCGTTGCGCGGCAGGCCGTGGAAATCGGGCCCGTGGAAGGCGGCGAAGGCCTCGAGCCGGTCGAGGGCGCCGGCCTCCTCGAAGGCCTCGGCGTAGAGCTCCAGCGCCGCGTGGGCGGTGTAGATGCCGGCGCAGCCGCACGCGCTCTCCTTGGCGCGGGCCGGGTGCGGGGCGCTGTCGGTGCCGAGGAAGAAGCGCGGATGACCCTCGGCCACCGCCTCCAGCAGGGCGCGGCGGTGGCGCTCGCGCTTGAGCACGGGCAGGCAGTAGTGGTGCGGGCGCAGCCCGCCCTCGAACAGGGCGTTGCGGTTCATGAGGAGGTGGTGGGCGGTGACCGTGGCGGCCACGCGCGGCGGCGCCGCCCGCACGAAGGCCACGCCTTCGGCCGTGGTCACGTGCTCCAGCACCACGCGCAGGCGCGGGTGGCGCTCGACCAGCGGCGCGAGCTCGCGCTCGATGAAGACGGCCTCGCGGTCGAAGACGTCCACCGCCGGGTCGGTGACCTCGCCGTGCACGAGCAGCGCGAGCCCGTGCTCGGCCAGCGCCTCGAGCACCGGGTCGAGGCGGCGGATATCGGTCACGCCCGCCTCGGCGTGCGTGGTGGCACCCGCCGGGTAGAGCTTGGCGGCGAAGGCCCCGGCCGCGGCCGCCGCCGCGACGTCGGCGGGCGTGGTGCGGTCGGTGAGGTAGAGGGCCATGAGGGGCTCGAAGTCCGTGCCGGGCGGGAGCGCCGCCTCGATGCGCGCGCGGTAGGCGCGCAGGGCCTCGGCAGTGGCCACCGGGGGCTTCAGGTTGGGCATCACCACCGCGCGCCGGAAGCGCGCCACCGTGTGCGGCAGCACGTGCGCGAGCAGCGCGCCGTCGCGCAGGTGCAGGTGCCAGTCGTCGGGTCGCGTCAGCGTGAGCTCGGTCGTCGTCATGCGGATGGCCGCGGTTTACGGGGGCGACGTCAGGGCTTACCGTTTCCAGGCGAACGGAACGCAAGGGGAGGAGCCACGCGCATGAACGCCAGCAACGATGCCATCGCCCTGCTCCGCCCGCTCCTGGACGCGCGCATGTGGATGAAGCTGCTCGCCGTGCTCGCCGTCATCGACGGCGTGCTGATGGCTTTCACGCCCTGGGGGATCCTGGTCGCCTGGCTGCCGATCTGGCTCGGGGTGGTGCTGTTCCAGGCGGCCTCGGCGCTGGACCGGGCCGAGGCGGGCGACGGGGCGGCCGCCGCCCAGGCCCTGGGCAGGCTCAGGACCTTCTTCACCATCGCCGGCGTCACGGCCATCGTGCTCCTGGTCGTGGGCGCGCTGGGCATGCTCGGCATGGGGCTCATGTTCCGCGGCATGGCTCACTGAGCGGCCAGGACCGCGCAGGCATGCCTGCGCGCCCCGCTCATGCGGCCTCCCCCAGCAGGCGCGCGCGCCGGCGCACGTCGCCGAGCAGCGCCAGCGTCCAGCGCACGCCGAAGCCCGTGAAGCGGGTGGGCACGTGCGCGAGCCCGCCCTCGTGCTCGGCGGCGGCGAGGTCCACGTGCACCCAGGGCGTCCCCACGGGCACGAAGCGTGCCAGGAAGCGCGCGGCGAGGATGTGATCGGCCTCGCCTTCGAGGGTGCATTGCTTGACGTCGGCGATGTCGCTGCGCAGGGCCTCGTCGTAGTCGGGCTCGGTGGGGAAGGGCCAGACGCGCTCGCCGCTCGCACGCCCCGCCTCGGCGAGCGTCTCGAGCAGCGCGCGCCGGTTGCTGAAGACGCCGCTCATGCGCGACCCGAGGGCGTAGATGCATGCGCCCGTGAGCGTCGCGTAGTCGATGATGGCGGCGGGCCGCGCGCGTGAGGCGAGCGCGAGCGTGTCCGCGAGCAGCATCCGGCCTTCCGCGTCCGTGTGCACCACCTCGATGGTGGTGCCGTCGGCGGCGCGCACGACCTCGTGGGGGCGGTAGGCCTCGGGGCCGACCAGGTTCTCGGCGATGGCGAGCCAGGCGTCCACGGGGCCGGGCCAGCCGAGCTCGGTGAGCGCGGCGAGCGTGCCGAGGGCGACGGCGCTTCCCTGCATGTCGCCGTGCATGCCCTGCATGTGGCGCGCGGGCTTGAGGTTGACGCCGCCGGTGTCGAAGCACACGCCCTTGCCGACCAGCGCCAGCAGCGGGTGCGCGCGGCGCCGCGGGCGGTAGGCCAGATGCAGGATGCCGGCGCCGCGGCTGCCCGCGCGCGCCACTGCGAGGAAGGCGCCCGCGCCGGCGCGCGCGAGCGCACGCCGGTCCAGGAAGCGCACGCGCCAGCCGTGACGGCGCGCGAGCCGGCGTGCGGCGCGCACGTAGGCCTCGGGCGTGAGCACGTTGGGCGGCAGCGCCGCGAGCCAGCGCGCGAGGTGGTTGCCGTGTGCGCCTGCGAGCGTGGCGGCCAGCTCCAGACGCCGGGCGTGGCCCGCCAGCCGCACCCGCCGCAGGGATGGCGCCGGCGGCGGCTCGCCCGCAAGGCTCGGCATGGGCTGCGCTGCGGCGAGGAGCGCCGCCGCGCCCGCCTCCAGGAGCGCGCCCGTGCGCCGTCCCGCGCCCGGCGCCCACACGCACACCTCGCGCGCGCGCACGGCGAGCGCACGGGCGGCGAGCCTGCGCGCGAGCTCGAGACGGGCGAAGGGCTCGGCGTCGTCGGCGATGCAGGCGGCGACGACGCGCACGAGGCGCGTGCCCTCGGCCACGTCGGTATCGAGCAGCACCTCGCCGCAGCGCGGCCTGGTGGCCCGCGCGGCCGCCGCGCGCAGCGCCGCCAGCCAGGGCAGGCCGCGCGGCCAGCTTCCTGCGGCCACGGCGGGCGGCAGCCACAGGATCACGCTGTCGGCGCGGGCGGCGGCCGCACGTGCCGCCTCGGCGCCTAATGTCTGAACGAGCTGGATTTTCGGCTCGGGCGGGAGCAGCGCCACCATCCGCTTGTTCCTTGACCTCCATGGTGAGAACAAGGATCATACGCGCTCCCCGCGGGTGGGGTACAGCGGGTATCGTCTATCATTTTCCGGGCCTGCGGCCCGCAGCTTCAGACGCCACATGCCGCTCGAGACCATCGAGGACAAGAAACGGGTGCTGCGCGAGATGCTGTTCGCGCGGCGCTTCGAGGAGCGCTGCTACGAAGCCTACGTGGAGCGCAAGATCGGCGGCTTCCTGCACCTGTACCCCGGGCAGGAGGCCTGCGTGCACGGCGTGCTGGAGGCCGCGCGCCCCGGCTTCGACTACGTCATCACCGGCTACCGCGACCACATACACGCCATCAAGTGCGGCTGCGATCCCAAGGCCGTGATGGCCGAGCTCTACGGCAAGGCCACCGGCTGCTCGCGCGGCTACGGCGGCTCCATGCACCTCTTCGACGTGGCGCACCGCTTCATGGGCGGCTACGCGCTCGTGGGCGGGCCCTTCCCGCTCGCGGCCGGCATCGCCAAGGCCATTCTCATGAAGGGCGGCGAGGAGATCTCGATCTGCTTCCTGGGCGATGCCGCCAACAACCAGGGCACCTTCCACGAGACCATGAACATGGCGAGCCTGTGGAAGCTGCCCGTGCTGTACGTGTGCGAGAACAACCTCTACGGCATCGGCACGCGCATCGACCGCTCTACCGCCGTGGTGGACCAGTACAAGCGCGTGTGCGGCTACGACATCCCCGCGGTGCAGGTGGACGGCCAGGACGTGGAGGCGGTGTACGAGGCGGCCAAGGAGGCCGTGGCGCACGTGCGCGCGCGCAGGGGTCCGTACTTCATGGAGCTGCTCACCTACCGCTACCGCGGGCACTCCATGTCGGACTCCAACGCCTACCGCCCCAAGGAGGAGGAGCGCAAGTGGTCGCGCCGTGACCCCATCATCATCCTGCGCGACCGCCTCATCGGGGCCGGCGCCATGACGCTCGACGACTACAAGCGCATGGACGACGAGATCCTCGACGAGATCGAGCACGAGATCATCCCCTTCGCCGAGCGCTCGCCCGAGCCGCGGGTGGAGGATCTCGAGAAGTACGTCCACGCCGACAACGACTCCTGCCGCAGGAGGGCCTGATGGCGGAGATGGCGCTGTGGGAAGCCGTGCGCCGCGCGCACGACGAGGAGCTGGCCAACGACCCCATGGTCATCGTCATGGGCGAGGACGTGGGCCTGGCCGGCGGCACCTACAAGGCGACCCTGGGCCTGTACGAGAAGTATGGGCCCGAGCGGGTCATCGATACCCCCATCTCCGAGAACAGCTTCACGGGTCTCGGCATCGGCGCCTCCTTCCTCGGCGTGCGGCCCATCATCGAGATCATGTCGGTGAACTTCGCCTGGCTGGCGCTCGATCAGATCGCCAACACCGCGGCCAAGGTGCGCTACATGTCGGGCGGCCAGCTTCAGGCGCCGGTGGTGATCCGCTCGCCGGGAGGCGTCGCCCACCAGCTCGGGGCCCAGCACTCGGCGCGCATGGAGAAGGTCTTCATGGGGATCGCCGGCCTGCGCGTGGTCACCCCCTCGAACCCGCGCCAGGCCTATGGGCTGCTCAAGTCGGCCGTGCGCTGCGACGATCCCGTGTTCATCAACGAGCACGAGTACATGTACAACCTGCGCGGCGAGGTGCCGGACGAGGAGTACTTCCATCCGCTGGAGGGCTCGGAGGTGGCCCGCCCCGGCCGCGACGTCACCCTCTTCGGCTACAACATCTCGGTGCACTGGTGCCTCCAGGCCGCCGAGCGGCTCGCGGCCGAGCACGGCATCGACTGCGAGGTGGTGGACCTCTACGCGCTCAGCCCCCTCGACCGTGAGGGCATCGCGCGCTCGGTGACCAGGACGCACCGTGCCGTGATCGTGGAGGAGGCCGAGGCCCCGTGCGGGGTGGGTGCGGAGGTCATGGCCATCATCGACGAGGAGTGCTTCTACGAGCTGGACGCCCCGCCGCTGCGGGTCTCGGCGCGCAACGTGCCCATCCCGTACAACCGCACCCTGGAGAGGGCCGCCATCCCGAACGCGGACGAGGTGGTGGCGGCGGTGCTGCACCTGCTCGGCAAGTGAGGCCCGCGCCGCGGCGCCCGCGCGGCGCCGCGGCGCGCATCTTCCGGTACCCGGACATGGCAGAGCGCTACGTCATCAGGATGCCCCAGCTCTCGGACACCATGACCGAGGGCGTGGTGGTGGGCTGGCAGAAGGCCATCGGCGAGAAGGTCTCGCGCGGCGACGTGGTCGCCCAGGTCGAGACCGACAAGGCCATCATGGACGTGGAGGTCTTCCGCGAGGGGTATCTCTCGGGGCCGCGCGCGCCGGAGGGCGCCACCGTGCCGGTGGGCGAGCCCATCGCCTATCTGGTGCCGACGCCGGAGGAGGTGGTGGGCGAGGAGGGGACGGCACCGCCGTCGCCGGAGGCGCCCGCGCCCGCCCCCGAAGCCACCCCGGCGGCCGAGCCTCCCGCGCCGCCGCAGTCCGCCGCGGGAGAGGGTGCGAGGGGTGATGGCGCGGTCCGGCCGCCCGAGGGGGTGGTGCACGTCATCAGGATGCCCCAGCTCTCGGACACCATGACCGAGGGCGTCGTCGTGGCCTGGGTCAAGCAGCCCGGCGACAAGGTCGCACGCGGCGACGTGGTCGCCCAGGTGGAGACCGACAAGGCCGTCATGGACGTGGAGGTCTTCCGCGAGGGCTACCTTTCGGGACCGCTCGCGCCCGTGGACGGCACCGTGCCGGTGGGCGAGCCCATCGGCTACCTGGTCGAGCGCCCCGAGCAGGTGGTGCAGGGTGAGGCCGCCCCTGCGGCCGCGCCCGCGCCGGCCGCCGCCCCGGCGGCGCCTCCGGCGCCCGCGCGGCCGGAGACCCCGGTGCCTGCGGCGCCGGCCCCGCCCGCTGCGCGCCGCCCCGGCGCGCCGCCCGCGCCACGGCCCACCAACCGCTACGCCACCCCCTACGCGCGCAAGCTCGCCGGCGAGCTGCAGGTGAACCTGGAGCACGTGCAGGGGACGGGCCCAGGCGGCGTGATCACCGGCGATGACGTGCTGCGCGCCCAGCCTGTGGCGCGCCCGCGTGAGGCGGCCCCGCTCCCCGCCCCCGAGCTCATGCCGGAGGCGCAGGTGCCGGGCGAGGGCCGGCCCATGACGGCGATGGAACGCGCGGTGGCGCGCTCCATGACGGCCGCGCTCACCATGCCCACCTTCCACGCCACCGTGCACGCGCGCCCCGACGCCCTCGTGCGCGGCGCCAAGCGGCGCGGTGTCTCGGTGACGGTGGCGCTCGCCAAGGCCTGCGCCGAGGCGCTGCGGCGCCACCCGCGCATGAACTGGGCCTACCAGCCGGTGGACCGCATCGTCGAGCGCGCGCAGGTGGACATCGGCATGGCGGTGGCGGCCGAGGACGGCGGGCTCGTGGTGCCGGTGCTGCGCCGCTGCGAGGCGCGCCCCCTGGAGGAGCTGCACGCCGAGTGGAAGGGGCTGGTCGAGCGCGCGCGCAAGCGCCGCCTCAAGCCCCAGGAGTACGCCAACCCCACGTTCATGATCTCCAACATGGGGATGCTGAACGTGGACTGGTTCGACGCCATCCCCACGCCGGGCACGGCGGCCATCCTCGCCGTGGCCACCGCGGGCGAGCGGGGCATGCCCCTCACCATCACCGCCGATCACCGGGTGGTGAACGGCGCCGAGGTCGCGGCCTTCCTCAACACCCTGCGCGAGCTGGTGGAGCGGCCCGACGACTGGCTCGCCCCCCCCGGGCCACGCATCCCCGAGGGCGAGTGGGACTGGCCGGTGGTGGTCATCGGTGGCGGGCCCGGCGGCGAGGACTGTGCGCGCGAGCTCGCCGAGCACGGCATCAAGGTGGCGCTGGTCAACGACGCCCCGCTCCCCGGTGGCGAGTGCCTGTGGCGCGGCTGCATCCCGTCCAAGACCTGGCGCGCCGCCGCCGACCGCATCCGCGACCGCGCCCACGACGCCCGCCTCGGGGTGCTGGGCACCGCCAGGCCGCGTCTCGACTGGAAGCGCCTCGAGGCCACCCGCCGGGAGGTGCTCGAGACCCGCGGCGCGATGGCCCTCAAGACCGACAAGGGCATGAAGGTGGAGGTGATCCAGGGGCGCGCGCGCTTCGAGGACGCCCACACCCTGTTCATCGACACCTCCCACCTGCCGGAGGACCCCCACGCCCGCCCCGGCCCCGGCGACGGCAGCGAGGGCTACCGCATCACCTTCGGCTGCGCCGTGATCGCCACCGGCGCGCCGCCCTTCGTGCCGCCCATCCCCGGCGCCCGCGAGGGCCTGGAGACCGGCGGCGTCCTCACCTCCGACACCGTGTGGTCCCTCGAGGGCCCGCCGAAGCGCATGGTGGTGGTGGGCGGCGGGGCCATCGGCGCCGAGATGGCGCAGATGTTCCAGGACTTCGGCACGCGCGTGCTGCTGCTCGAGGCGCGCAGCCGCATCCTGGCCGAGGTCGAGCCCGAGATCGCCGAGCGGCTCGGGGCCGTGCTCGCCGCCGATCCGCGCCTGGAGGTCCATGTCTCGGTGCGCATCGAGAGCCTCTCGGGCGAGCCCGGCGCCATGAAGGTGCGCTGGCGCGACGCCGAAGGGAAGCGGCGCACGACGACCTGCGATCGCGTGCTCATGGCCACGGGCAAGCGCCCCGTGCTCGAGCCCCTGCAGCTCGACCGGGCGGGCGTGGCGGTGCGCGACGGCGTCATCGCCGTGGACGACGGCTGCCGCACCTCGGTCCCGCACATCTATGCCGTCGGGGATGCGAACGGCGGCTACATGCTCGCCCACACGGCGGCGACCCAGGGGCGCGTGGCCGCGGCCCGGATCCTGGGCGAGCCGCGCCGCTACGATCCGGACCTCGACTGCGGCGTCATCTTCACCCGCCCCCAGGCCGCCTTCGTGGGCCTCGACGTCGAGCGGGCCAGGGCCAAGGGGCTCGACCCGGCCGAGGTCAAGGTGCCGCTCGGCATCGACGCCAAGGCCATGATCACGGGCGAGACCGAGGGCCTCATCAAGCTCGTGGCCGACAAGGCGAGCCACCGCATCGTGGGGGTGCACCTGCTCGCCGACCACGCCGACACCCTGATCGGCGAGGCCGTGATGATGGTCGCCGGGCGCATGACGCTGGAGCAGGTTGCCGAGGCCATCCACCCGCACCCCACCCAGACCGAGCTCTTCGGCGACCTCGCCCGGCGGCTGCTCTCGCGCCTGCGCCGCACCGCCCGCGCCCGCGCGCGGAGCTAGGCTGCCGGAGACGCGAAGCCAGCCTTGGGGCCGTTTTCCTTCCCGCCTTTGCATGCGCGACGACGCCCGGCCTGGTCGTAATACAGGAATGGCGTCGAATACAAGGATGTCTTACAATTTCGGTGGTGACGATACCGTGACGCGCGTGATGGAAGCCATACTGTCCAGCAAGTTCCAGCTCGTGATCCCCAAGGCCGTCCGGGATCGATTGGGGCTGAAGCCCGGGCAGCGCATCATCGTCCTCGAGAAGGGCGGCGTGATCCATCTGGTCCCCGAGCGCTCGCTCGCGGCGCTGCGCGGGATGGCTCGGGGAACGGTGGCGGCGGATGGCGAGCTGCGCGAGAAGAGGGACCGCTATTGACCGTCGTGGTGGACTCGTGCGGATGGATCGAGTATCTCACGGACGGCCCTCTGGCCCAGTACTATGCCGGGGTGCTGGAGGGCGACGAGCCGGTGGCCGTGCCGACGCTCGTCCTCTATGAGGTGTACAAGTTCGTCAAGCGGGTCTCGGGAGAGGAGCGTGCAATGGTAGCCGCCGCCCATCTGTGCACGTGCACGCTGGTCCCGCTGGACGAGGCGCTGGCGCTGGAGGCGGCCGACGCGGCGCTCGCGCACGGGCTGGCCATGGCGGACGCCACCGTCTACGCGACGGCGTGCCGTCTCGGGGCCGAGCTGATCACCTCGGACAAGGACCTGAAGGGGCTGCCGGGCGTGCGTTTCATCGAGGCCGCCCGGAACCCGGGTTGAGATGCGTCCCGGTCGCGGGCCGTTCGCTGAGCCGGGCCGTCTTCGCTTGCCTGCCCCCTGGAAGCCGTTGCGCACCGGGCGGCATGGGGGATGACGAAGCGGGCATCGTCGGCCGTGCTCCGGTGCGGGCTGCATGCCGACGGCGCCCCGGGAGGAGCCGACCGACGATGAGCGACGTCAAGAAGGTCGTGCTGGCCTACAGCGGGGGGCTCGACACCTCCGTGATCCTGCGCTGGCTGCAGGAGACCTGCGGCTGCGAGGTGGTCACCTTCACCGCCGACATCGGTCAGGGCGAGGAGCTCGAGCCCGCCCGCCGCAAGGCCGAGGCCCTGGGGGTGAAGGAGATCCACGTCGAGGACCTGCGCGAGACTTTCGTGCGCGACTATGTCTTCCCCATGTTCCGGGCCAACGCCCTCTATGAGGGCGAGTACCTGCTCGGCACCTCCATCGCCCGCCCCCTCATCGCGCGCCGCCTGGTGGAGATCGCGCGCGAGACCGGGGCCGACGCCATCGCCCACGGCGCCACCGGCAAGGGCAACGACCAGGTGCGCTTCGAGCTCACCGCCTACGCCCTCGACCCGGACATCCGCGTCATCGCCCCCTGGCGCGAGTGGGACCTCGATTCCCGCGAGAAGCTGCTGGCCTACGCCGAGGCCCACGGCATCCCGGTGGAGCGCAAGCCCGGCGGCGGCTCGCCCTACTCCATGGACGCCAACCTGCTGCACATCTCCTACGAGGGCGGCATCCTCGAGGACCCCTGGGCCGAGCCCGAGCGCGGCATGTGGCGCTGGACCGTGGACCCCGAGGAGGCCCCGGACCAACCCCAGTACCTGGTCATCACCTTCGAACGCGGCGATCCGGTGGCCGTGGACGGCGAGCGCCTCGGGCCTGCGGCGCTGCTCGCGCGCCTCAACGAGATCGCCGGCCGCCACGGGGTGGGCCGCGCCGACATCGTCGAGAACCGCTATGTGGGCATGAAGTCGCGCGGCTGCTACGAGACCCCGGGCGGCACCGTGCTGCTCAAGGCGCGCCGCGCCATGGAGTCGCTCACCCTGGACCGCGAGGCCGCCCACCTCAAGGACGAGCTCATGCCACGCTACGCCGCCCTCGTCTACAACGGCTACTGGTTCAGCCCCGAGCGCGAAGCGCTGCAGGCCCTCATCGACCGGACCCAGGCCCACGTCAACGGCGAGGTGCGCCTCAAGCTCTACAAGGGCTCGGTGCAGGTGGTGGGACGGCGCTCGGAGACCGACTCCCTCTTCGACCCGGGGCTGGCCACCTTCGAGGACGACCGCGGGGCCTACGACCAGAAGGACGCCGAGGGCTTCATCCGCCTCAACGCCTTGCGCCTGCGCATCCAGGCCCGTCGCCGGCGCTGAGCCCGCTCCTCCCGGCCGCGCGCGGCGCGTCCGGGGCCTCCCATGGGCATGCCGCGACGCTGAGCGCCGCGGGATGGCCGGGCCGTCCTCAGCGCGCCCACAGGCGCGAGACGAGATGGTCCAGGCTCGCGCGGCCCGCGCCCTGGAACAGGAGGGGCAGCAGCATCACGAGGTAGATGAGCGGCAGCTTCCAGCCGTTGCTGCACACGTTGTAGCCGTTGTCCGCGTGCACGCTCGTCCACGCCACCACGTCCAGCACGATCAGGGCGAGCGCCCAGAAGCGCGTGCCGAGCCCGAGCACGAGCCCCACCGCGCCGAGCAGCTCGGTCCACAGGGCGAGCTGCCAGCTCAGCTCCACCGGGACCAGGTTGAAGGGGAAGGGGAAGCTCGCGCGGATCTCCCCGAACCAGTTCTGGCCGTAGAACTTCTCGACGCCCGACTCCCAGAACTCGTAGGCGAGCAGGAGCCGCAGCCCGAGCTGGGGCAGGAAGGTGCCGATGCGGTCGAGCCAGCCGACCACGGTGCAGCCCAGTGAGACGATTCCGCTCATCGGTCCTCATCCTCCCGCGACCTCGCCGGTCCTGTGCCGTTCGCGGCGGTGCCGAGCAGCACCTCGGCGCGGCGCAGCGCCGCCAGCGTGGCGGCCCCTGCCGCCACCGCCCCTTCCGGGTCGGGCAGCCCGAGCGCCTCGGCGGCGCGCCACAGGGCCTCGGCCCCGGTCAGCCCGGGCTCCGCCTCCAGCAGGGCCAGCAGGCGCTCGGCGGCGGGCGCGGCCTCCATGAAGCGTACCGCCTCCGCGCTGTCGCGCCACACGAGCAGGTGCACGGGCTGTGGCGCCGGTGCCTCCGGCACCACGTCCGGCCCGATGCGGTGCACGGGCCAGCGGTAGCGCAGGCGCCGCAGCAGCGGGTTGGGCACGGGGTGGCCGGCGAGCAGGTCGCCCGTCGGATCGAGCCCAGCCGCCGGGAGCTCGCGGGGGTCGTAGGCGACCTCGAGCTCGACCCATTCATAGTGCAGGAGCTCGCCGAGCCACGGCGGCACCGGCGCGCCGCCTGCGCCCGCGGCCACGAAGCCCACCAGCTCGCGCGGCAGCTTCGGGAAGAGGGGGGTGCGGGCGCGGTGGCGGGCGAGGAAGGCGCGCACGAGGGCATGCCAGGCCGCATCCCCCAGCGTGGCGCGCGCCACGGGGAAGGCGCCCGCGAGCTGGTCCTCGACGTTGTTGTAGACCAGCTCGCGGTAGACGGCGATGCGGTCGGCCGGCACTTCCGCGGGCGGGGGGACCCGCTCCGGGTCGCGCAGATGCGCGGCGAAGCGCCGCTGCAGCTCGGCCAGCCGCCTTTCAGCCATGGACGGCCTCCCGGGCGCGGCCACGCTGGCAGGCGCGCACGCGGGCGAGCTCCGCGAGCAGCGTCTCCAGGGGCGGAATGTCGAAGTCGCGCTCGAGCAGGGTCGGCATCGGGCCGAGGCGCCGGTAGGCGTGCTCGAGCAGGCGCCAGACCGGATCGGGCACCGCCGTGCCGTGGGTGTCGATGAGGAGATCCGGGCGTTCCACGTAATGGCCGGCCACGTGCAGGTAGGCCACGCGCGCCGGCGGGATGCGGTCGATGTAGGCGTAGGGGTCGAAGCCGAAGTTGACGCTGTTGACGTGGACGTTGTTCACGTCCAGCAGCAGGTCGCAGTCCGCCTCTTCGAGCACCGCGCAGACGAAATCGACCTCGTCCATCTCCTGCGCCGGCACGGCGTAGCAGGAGACGTTCTCCACCGCGATGCGCCGGTCCAGGAGGTCCTGCACCCGGCGGATGCGCGCAGCCACGTGATGCACGGCCTCAGCGGTCCAGGGCAGCGGCAGGAGGTCGTAGAGCTGGCCGCCGTCGGCGCACCAGGCGAGGTGCTCGCTGTAGATCAGGGCCCCGTGGGTGTCCATGAAGCGGCCCACGGCGCGCACGAAATCCTCCTCCAGCGGGGCGGTGCCCCCCAGGTTGAGGGAGAGCCCATGACAGACGAGGGGCAGGCGCTCGGTCAGGCTGCGCAGCAGGCGTCCCTGCCTGCCGCCCACGCCGATCCAGTTGTCGGGCGCGAGCTCGAGGAAGTCCGCCTCCAGCCCCGGCCCACGTGCGCGTTCAGCCGCCTCCTCCAGGAAGGCGCGGCGCAGGCCGAGCCCCGCCCCGCGCAGCCCGGGCGGGACGGCGCTCACATCCCGCCGCCGCACTTGCCTTCGCCGCATCGGCCTTCCTTCTTGGCCTTCTGCGGCGCGGCGCCGCCCTTCATGCCGGCGCAGGTGCCTTCCTTGCCGCCCTTGGACGTGCCGTCATTGCCCTTCATGCCGGCGCAGGTGCCTTCCTTGCCGCCCTTGGCCGAGTCGTCCTTGCTCTTCATGCCGGCGCACTGCCCCTCCTTGGCGCCCTTCCGCATGCCGGCGCAGCTACCTTCGGATCCCTTGCCGGCCACCATGTAGCCGCCTGGCAGCTCCTGGACCGCGAAGGGGTTGCCGGCCGCCTGGGCCCCGGTGCCCGCCGCCAGCGCCGCGCCCACGGCTGCCGCCAGCGCCCCCCGGCGCATCGTCGCCTCCACCCGGCCGTTCCTGCTCGTGTGGGTCTTCTCTCTGGCCATGCGTGCCACTCCTTCTTTGCCTCGCCGCCTTGTCTTCGTTTGCGCAGGGCCGGAAGGGACGGCGGCTTCAGCCCCGCTCCGGCTCTTGCTCAGACATCGCTCGCCCGGGATGGTTCGTCCGCCGCCCGTCCGCGCGCGAGCGCCTGCACGCAGCGCAGGTAGGCGGTCTCGTCGGGCGCGCGTCCCGCGCGCTGGGCGCGCCACAGGGCCTCGACCAGGCAGTCCATGATGCGGTGCTCGGCCTCGTGCGCGCTGCCGGCCCGCCGCACCAGGGCGGCGTAGGCGGCACGGAAGCCCCCCGGGCGGTCGGTTGCGGCCTGCTCGCGAATGGCGAGGTGCAGGCCCATGTGCAGGAAGGGGTTGGTCTCGCCGAGCTCCGGGAGGTACTCGCGCCCGAGGGCCGCCTCCTCCTGCTCGAGCAGGGCGTGGTACTCCGGATGCTCGGCGATCACGGCCGCCACCTCGCGCGCCAGGGGCTCGAGCGGCTCGCCCGCGCGGTGGCGGCGCCAGGCCTCGCAGTAGTAGCGTCGCAGGGCGTCGCGGTCCCGGGTGAAGAGCATGGGCGACCCTCGACCTTGCGCCGTGCCCAGTGTAGCGTGGCCGGGCGCCGGATGGACCCCCTTCACCCTGCGGGTTCAGCCCCCGGCGGCCCGGCGCCGGGCCGTAGGCTTGCCGGCCTGCGCGCCTTCCTTGCCTTCCCACTCGCACAGCTCCCGGATCACGCAGGCCTGGCAGCGGGGCTTGCGTGCCGTGCACACGTAGCGCCCGTGCAGGATGAGCCAGTGATGGGCGTTGCGGCGGAAGGCCTCGGGCACGATGCGCTCGAGGCCCTTCTCGACCTCCAGCGGCGTGCGCCCGGGTGCGAGCCCGGTGCGGTTGGCGACGCGGAAGATGTGGGTGTCCACGGCGATGGTGGGCTCGCCGAAGGCGGTGTTGAGGACCACGTTGGCGGTCTTGCGGCCCACGCCCGGCAGGGCCTCGAGGGCGGCGCGGTCGCGCGGGACGCGCCCGCCGTGGCGCTCGACCAGGATGCGTGAGGCCGCGACGATGTTGCGCGCCTTGGTGTTGTAGAGGCCGATCGAGCGGATGTGGCGCCTTAGCCCCGCCTCGCCCAGGCGCAGCATGTCCTGCGGTTTGCGCACCTTGCGGAACAGGGCGCGGGTAGCCTCGTTCACGGCCCGGTCGGTGGACTGGGCCGAGAGGATCACGGCCACCAGGAGCTGGTAGGCGTTGCCGTAGCTGAGCTCCGTGCGCGGCTCCGGATTGGCCGCGCGCAGCCGCTCGAAGATGCGCCGCGCCTTCCTGCGGTCCACCGGCGCGGCCCGCCTCACATGTGGCGGAAGCGACCCACCTCCGGCGCCGGCGGGGGAGGGTTCGACCGCGCCTCCTCGTCGAGCTCGCGCACCAGCCGCTCGTGCGCCTCCTCCAGGGCCTTGCGCTGTGCCTCGTCGAGCCTGGGCAGGATGAGGTCGCGGATGAGGTCGCCGAGGTCGGCCATGGCCTCGGCCCAGTGCTTGCCCTGCAGGTGGAAGCTGTGGCGGGCATGCTGGCC
This sequence comes from Gammaproteobacteria bacterium, assembly GCA_026989495.1. Lineage (GTDB taxonomy): Bacteria > Pseudomonadota > Gammaproteobacteria > S144-34 > S144-34 > S144-34. The sequence goes on from JALSJE010000048.1 coordinate 38,441, forward strand.
GTAGGGATAGGACGCGAAATCGACGCCCTTGGCCGCACGCAGGTCGGGATCTTCCATGACCCGCTCCTTTGCCCAGTCGTACCACCACCGGTAGTAGCGCTCCTGGAGCGCCTCGCTCCAGCGGTGGCGCTCGAAGAAGGCGCCGATGGTCATGCGCGGCGCGAGACCGTAGCGCACGCCGCGCCGGGCCACGAAGGGTAGGTGTCCAGCCATGGTGTCCTCCGCTAACCGTGGATTGTCGGCAGGTCGGGCTCCACCGCTCCTCGAGGCGGGGAGGGAGCCCGAGGCTCAGGCGCTCCCATGGCCATGGGCGTGCACGGGCACGGCCACGGAGCGCCGCCCGCGCCGGGTGTCGATGACGTTCTTGAGCGCGATCAGCAGGCCAAGGCCGATGAAGGCGCCCGGCGGCAGCACCGCCACCAGGAAGCCGCGGTAGCCCTGGATGATCTCGAGCCGCAGCCCCTCTCCCAGGGGGCCGAGCAGGAGCTCGGCGTGGTCGAGCAGGGTGCCGTGGCCGGCGAGCTCACGCAGCGCCCCCAGGGCGACGAGCACGCCGGTGAAGCCCAGCCCCATCATGAGGCCGTCGAGCACGGCGGCCGGCACGGGGTTGCGCGAGGCGAAGGCCTCGGCCCGGCCCATGATGGCGCAGTTGGTGACGATGAGGGGGATGAAGATGCCGAGCACCTTGTAGAGGTCGTGGAGCCAGGCGCTCATCAGGAGCTCGATGATGGTCACCGTGCAGGCGATGACCAGCACGAAGACCGGGATGCGGATCTCGGGGCGCACGAGGCCGCGCACGGCCGAGACGGTCAGGCCCGAGACGACGAGCGTGGCCGTGGTGGCGAGCCCCAGCCCGAGCCCGTTCACCACGCTCGAGGTGACGGCGAGCAGCGGGCACAGCCCGAGGAGCTGCACCAGTCCCGGGTTGTTGCGCCACAGCCCTTCGGCCGCGATGTCCCGCCAGCGGCTCACGTCAGGATGCCTCCTCTTCGCCCTCGCCCGACGCCGGCGCCGCGAACAGCGCCTCGCGGTGGTGCCGGAAGTATATCAGGGCGTTGCGCACCGCTTTCACCACGGCCCGTGGGGTGATGGTGGCACCCGTGAACTGGTCGAAGTCGCCCCCGTCGCGACGCACGCGCCAGCGCTCGAGCGGCGGCTTGCCGAGCGACTTGCCGGTGAAGCCCAGGATCCAGTCCGACTTCTCCGCCTCGATGGCATCGCCCAGACCCGGCGTCTCCTGATGCGCGAGCACCCGCACTCCGGCGAGGGTGCCGTCGGCATAGATGCCGACGATGAGGCGGATGCGTCCGTTGTAGCCGTCGGGGGCCTCGGGGGTGAGGACCACCCCCACGGGGCGGCCGCCGCGGCGGGCGCGGTAGACGGTGACCGGACGGCGGGTGCCCAGCAGCTCGGGGTCGGTGACCGCGATGCGGTCGGCGAGGAGGTCGTTGTCGTGGCGCCAGGGCGGCATGACCGCATGCAGCGCGCGTTCCAGCACCGCACGCTCGCTGGCGGCGATGCGCTCGCGCGTGAGGGCGTGCGTGAGCGCGACCAGTCCGGTGCCCACCATGGCGAAAAGGCCGAGGAGCAGGGCCGAGAGGGCGGCGTTGCGGGCACCCGCATCCACCTCAGCGGCCCTCCCCGAAGGCGCGCGGGCGGGTGAGCTGGTCCAGGGTCGGCGCGGCCATGTTCATGAGCAGCACCGCGAAGGCTACGCCGTCCGGGTAGCCCCCGAAGGTCCGGATGAGAAAGGTGAGGAGCCCGGCGCCCGCGCCGTAGAGGAGCCGTCCCCGGGGGGTGGTGGCGGCGGTCACCGGATCGGTGGCGATGAAGAATGCGCCCAGCATGGCCCCGCCGCTCAGGAGGTGGAACAGGGGGGAGGGGTGGCCGTCCGGATCGAGGCCCCAGGCGACCATCGCCGGCAGGGCGAGCCCGGCGGCGAAGGCGGAGGGGATGCGCCAGTCGATGGCGCGCCGCCAGGCGAGCCACAGGCCACCGGCGAGATAGCCCCCGGCCACCCATTCCCAGCCCTTCCCGCCGAAGCGGCCCATCACCGGCTCGGCCCCGAGCTCGGTGAGGGTGCGGTTCATGGCGAGGCCCGTGCGCACGTGGTCGAGCGGCGTGGCCGCGGTGAGGGCATCGGGCAGTTGGGCGCCGCCGAAGATCAGGCCCAGGGCCATGTCCAGGCCGGGCGGGGCGGCCAGCGCGTGCGGCGCGGGCCACTGGGTGAGCTCGCGCGGGAAGGCGATGAGCGCCACCACGTAGCCCACCATGGCCGGATTGAAAGGGTTGTAGCCCAGGCCCCCGTAGAGGTGCTTGGCCAGCACCACGGCGCTCAGCACCGCGACGGTGGTCAGCCACCAGGGCGCATAGGGCGGCAGCGCCAGCGCCAGCAGCGCGGCCGTCACCAGCACGCTGCCGTCGGCGAGGGCCCGTCTTGCGGGGCGGCGCCGCAGGACGAGCACGGCGGCCTCGGCCGCGAGCGCGAGCGCCGCCGCGAGCAGGAGCTGCACCACCACGCCCCAGCCGAAGTGCCAGGCCTGGAGCGCCGCCCCCGGGGCGAGCGCGTAGAGCACGCGCCGCATGAGGGCAGGGACGCTGTCGCGCGGCGGCAGGTGCGGGGAGGTGGCGGTCTCGAAGCGCCTCATCCGCCCTCGCTTCCCTCGTGGCGGCGCGCCTCGGCGGACCCGCTCCGGCGTGCGCCCGCGCGCGCCAGGGCCTCGGCCACCGCCGCCTTGCGGGCGGCGGCGTCGGTGGCGCGCTCGCGGCGCGCACGCTGGCGCGCCTCGCGCTCGGCCCGCTCGCGCTCGAGCCGTGCCAGCCTGGCCTCGTGGCGGCGCCTGGCCCGGGCGGCCTTCTCGCGCTCGCGCTCCAGGGCCCAGATCTCGGACTTGGCGTAGCGGTAGTAGTCCACCAGCGGGATCCGGCTGGGACAGACGGCGGCGCAGCAGCCGCACTCGATGCAGTCGAAGAGCCTGTAGTCCTGGACGCGGTCGAAGTCCTTGGCGCGCGCGTACCAGTAGAGCTGCTGCGGCAGGAGGCGGGCGGGACAGGCCTCGACGCAGGCGCCGCAGCGGATGCACGGAAGCGGGTCGCGTGCGGGCTCCACCTCGCCGCGGCCGGCCACCAGCAGGCAGTTGACGGTCTTGGTCACCGGCACTTCGTCGTGGGCGACGGCGAAGCCCATCATGGGGCCGCCCACGATCAGGCGCACGGCCTCGTCGGTGTAGCCGCCGGCCTGGTCGATCACATCGGCGAAGGGGGTGCCTACCAGCACCTCCAGGTTGCGTGGCTCGGCCACGCCGGCGCCGGTGACGGTGACGATGCGCGAGATGAGGGGCTCCAGCTCGGTGACGGCGCGCAGCACCGCGGCCGCGGTGGCGGCGTTCTGGCACACCACGCCGATGTCGGCGGGTAGCCCCTCGCTGGGGACCTCCAGCCCCGTGAGGAGGTGGATGAGCTGGCGCTCGCCCCCGCTCGGGTAGCGTGCGGGCACGCTCACCACCCGGATGTCATCGGCGCCCGCGGCGCGTACGGCCTCGGACAGGGCCTCGCGCGCCTCGGGCTTGTCGGATTCGATGCCGATCAGGATGCGCCGCGCCCCCAGGATGCGCTGCATCACCTGCGCGCCCGCGACCACGGCCGGAGCGTGCTCGCGCATGAGCATGTCGTCGCAGGTGATGTAGGGCTCGCACTCGGCCCCGTTGATCACGAGGGTGTGGATGGCGCGGCCGGCGCCCGGATTGAGCTTGACGTGGGTGGGAAAGCCCGCCCCGCCCATGCCCACGATGCCGGCCTCGCGCACCCGCTCGCGCAGCGCCTCGGGGCCGAGCGTGCGCCAGTCCGGGCGTTGGTCCTCGCGCCAGCGCCAGCGCTCCTCGCCGTCGGTCTCGATCACGATGCAGGGCGCCGCCAGGCCCGAGGGATGGGGCACGGGCCGCGCCTCGATGGCGGCCACGGTGCCGGAGCTCGGCGCGTGCACGGCGGCGCTCACGTAGCCGCGCGGACGCGCGATGGGCTGGCCCTTGAGCACGCGTTCGCCCACCTGGACCACGGGCTCGGCCGGCGCGCCGATGTGCTGCTGCAGGGGCACCACCAGGCGCTCGGGCAGGCGCGCCGGCACCACGGGATGGCGGGTGGAGATGCGCTTGTGGCCCTCCAGCACGAGCCCGCCATGGAAAGGGTGGACGGCGGGCACGCTCACGCCAGGTTCTCCGTACGCGCCTCGGGGTAGGGCCAGCGCCAGTTGTCCAGGTCCACCGGCACCGGCTCCATGTGGATGCAGTCCACGGGGCAGGGCGGGATGCACAGCTCGCAGCCCGTGCACTCGGCGGCGATGATGGTGTGCATCTGCTTGGCCGCGCCCACGATGGCGTCCACCGGACAGGCCTGGATGCACTTGGTGCAGCCGATGCAGAGCCGCTCGTCGATCACCGCCACGCTCGGGGGCTTCTCGGCCCCGCGCTCCGGGTCCAGCGGCTTGGGATCGCGCCCGAGGAGGTCGGCCAGCGCCCGGATGGTGTGCTCTCCTCCGGGCGGGCAGCGGTTGATGTCGGCCTCGCCGCGCGCGATGGCCTCGGCGTAGGGGCGGCAGCCGGCGAAGCCGCACTGGCCGCACTGGGTCTGCGGCAGCAGCGACTCGATCTGGTCCACGATGGGGTCGCTCTCGACCCGGAAGCGCACCGCGGCGTAGCCGAGCAGCGCCCCCGAGACGGCGGCGACGGCCCCCAGCGCCACCACGGCCGCGATCATCCCCGCACCATCCCGGCGAAGCCCATGAAGGCGAGCGACATGAGGCCGGCGGTCACGAGCGCGATGGCCGCCCCCTGGAAGGGCACGGGCACGTCGGCCGCCGCGAGCCGCTCGCGCACGGCGGCGAACAGCGCCAGCACCAGCGAGAAGCCCACCGCCGCCCCGAAGCCGTAGAGGGCGGACTCGACCAGCCCGTGCTCGGTCTGGGCGTTGAGCAGGGCCACGCCCAGGACCGCGCAGTTGGTGGTGATGAGCGGCAGGAAGATGCCGAGCACGTTGTAGAGCAGGGGGCTGGTCTTGTGCACGATCACCTCGGTGAGCTGCACCACCACCGCGATGACCAGGATGAAGGCGATGGTGCGCAGATATTCCAGCCCCAGGGGCTCGAGGAGGTATTCGCTCACCAGGTAGCTGCACACCGAGGACAGCGTCAGCACGAAGGTGGTGGCGAGCCCCATGCCGGTGGCGGTCTCGACCTTGCGGCTCACCCCCATGAAGGGGCACAGGCCGAGGAACTTCACCAGCACGAAGTTGTTGACGAGGACCGTGCTGACCAGGATGAGAAGGTATTCGCTCATACGCCGGCCACGGCGGGATGGGCTCCGAATGTTAGGTGCCGGCCGCCGGCCCCCGCAACATGCCCGCGGGTGGGGGATTGCGGCGCCCGGGGCGGCTCACTTCACCCGCATGCCCGGCTGGGCGCCCTCGTCGGGCGCGAGCAGCCACAGCTCGCGCCCGCCGGGGCCGGCGGCGAGCACCATGCCCTCCGAGACCCCGAAGCGCATCCGGCGCGGCTTGAGGTTGGCCACCATCACGGTCAGCCTTCCGGCGAGCGCCTCGGGATCGTAGGCCCGGCGGATGCCGGCGAGCACCGTGCGGCGCTCGCCGCCCAGGTCCAGCACCAGGCGCAGGAGCTTGTCCGCACCCTCGACCGCCTCTGCCGCGACGATGCGGGCCACCCGAAGGTCCACCTTCATGAAGTCCTCGTAGGTGATCTCCGGGGCGACGGGCTCGTCGCCCGGTGCGGGGGCAGGGGCGGCGGCCTCGCCGGCCTCGGCCAGGTCGGCGCGCGCGTCGGCGAGCATGGCCTCCACCGCCTTGGGGTCCACCCGCGTCAGCAGGGGCTGGTACGCCGCCACAGTATGATCGAGCAGCGGCTCACCGATATTGACCCACGTCAAGGGGGGGCATCGCAGGAAGGCCTCCGTCTCGGCGGCCACACGCGGCAGCACCGGCTTGAGGTAGCCCATGATGACACGGAACAGGTTGAGCCCCTGGGTGCACACGGCCTGCACCTCGGCCTCACGGCCGGCCTCCTTGGCCAGGAACCAGGGCTTGCGCTCGTCGATGTAGCGGTTGGCCTCGTCGGCGAGCGCCATGATCTCGCGCACGGCGCGCGCGTACTCGCGCCCTTCGTAGGCCTCGGCGATGGTCTCGCCCGCGGCGACGAAGCGCTCATGCAGCGCGGGGCGCTCCAGGCTCGTCGCCAGCCGGCCCTCGAAGCGCCTGGTGATGAAGCCTGCGCAGCGGGCGGCGATGTTGACCACCTTGCCCACCAGGTCGCTGTTGACGCGCTGGACGAAGTCCTCGAGGTTGAGGTCGAGGTCGTCCACGCTCGGGCCGAGCTTTGCCGCGAAGTAGTAGCGCAGCCACTCGGGGTCGAGGTGGTCCAGGTAGGTGCGCGCGCGGATGAAGGTGCCGCGCGACTTGGACATCTTCTGGCCGTTGACGGTGAGGAAGCCGTGCGCCCACACCGCGCTCGGGGTGCGGAAGCCCGCCCCGTGCAGCATGGCCGGCCAGAAGAGGGCGTGGAAGTAGATGATGTCCTTGCCGATGAAGTGGTAGAGCTCGGCCGCGCTGTCCGGGCCCCACCAGTCGTCGAAGTCGAGCCCCGTGCGCGCGCACAGGTTCTTGAAGCTCGCCATGTAGCCCACGGGCGCGTCCATCCACACGTAGAAGTACTTGCCCGGGGCGTTGGGGATCTCGAAGCCGAAATAGGGCGCATCGCGCGAGATGTCCCACTCCTTGAGCCCGGCGGCGAACCACTCGTCGAGCTTGTTGGCGACCTCGGGCTGCAGGTGCCCGGCGCGCGTCCACGCGCGCAGCATGGGCTCGAAGTCGCCGAGCTTGAAGAAATAGTGCAGCGACTCCTTCTCCACCGGGCGCGCGCCCGAGACCACCGAGCGCGGGTTGCGCAGCTCCGCCGGCGAGTAGGTGGCCCCGCACGCCTCGCAGGCGTCGCCGTACTGGTCGGGGGCGCCGCAGCGCGGGCATTCGCCGCGGATGTAGCGGTCCGGCAGGAACATGCCCTTCTCGGGGTCCCAGGCCTGGCGGATGACGCGCGTGGTGATGTGGCCGGCGGCCTTGAGGCGCTCGTAGATGAGGGTGGCGAGCTCGCGGTTCTCGGGCGAGTGGGTGGAGTGGTAGTTGTCGAAGCCGATGCGGAAGCCGGCGAAATCGCGCCGGTGCTCCTCGCCCACCCGCTCGATCAGCGCCTCGGGGCTGATCCCCTCCTGCTCGGCGCGCAGCATGATGGGGGTGCCGTGGGCGTCGTCGGCGCACACGTAGTAGCACTCGTGGCCGCGCAGGCGCTGGAAGCGCGCCCAGATGTCGGTCTGGATGTACTCCACCAGATGCCCCAGATGGATGGGCCCGTTGGCGTAGGGCAGGGCGCTGGTGACGAGGATCCTGCGCGTCGTGCTCATGGGTCTCCGGTCCGCGGCGCGCGGCCGCCGCTGCCCCCGTCATGCCCATCACGGGGGCATGGAAATGGTCGCGGGAAGGGGCGGCCGCCTCAACGGGGCCAACAGGTTAGCAGGTGGCGCGTGGTGCCGCCAGCACGCCGCGCGCGGCCGCGGGGATGGTGTAGAATGGGCGCCCATCCCGAACGGATCATCCCTGGCAGGCAGACAGCGATTTCGGCCCCCGGCGCGGGGGCGGGAGAGGAACGACATGGCCGAGGTTTCCCAGCTGCAGGTGGAGACGGCGATCAAGGAATACGTGGATCCCTACCTGGAGAAGGATCTGGTCTCCACGAAGGCGGTGCGCGACATCCGCATCGAGGACGGGCGCGTGATGGTGGACGTGGTCCTGGGCTATCCCGCCAAGGGCCACGCCGAGACGCTGGCGCAGGCCCTGCGCGAGCGCATCCGGCGCATCGAGGGGGTCGAGGACGTGGAGGTGAACGTCTCCTGGAAGATCGCCTCCCACGCGGTCCAGCGCAACCTCAAGCCCCTCAAGAACGTCAGGAACATCATCGCCGTGGCCTCCGGCAAGGGCGGCGTCGGCAAGTCCACGGTGGCCGTCAACCTGGCGCTCGCGCTCTCGGCCGAGGGGGCCAACGTGGGCATCCTCGACGCCGACATCTACGGACCGAGCCAGCCGCGCATGCTCGGCATCCAGGGCAAGCCCGAGTCCAAGGACGGGCGCTCGCTCGAGCCCATGGTGAGCTACCACCTGCAGGCCATGTCCATCGGCTTCCTCATCGACGAGGAGACGCCCATGATCTGGCGCGGGCCGATGGTGACCCAGGCGCTGCAGCAGCTCCTCAACGAGACCAACTGGAAGGACCTGGACTACCTCGTCATCGACCTGCCGCCGGGCACGGGCGACACGCAGCTCACGCTCGCCCAGCAGGTGCCGGTGAGCGGTGCCATCATCGTCACCACGCCCCAGGACATCGCGCTGCTGGACGCGCGCAAGGGCCTCAAGATGTTCCAGAAGGTCGAGGTCCCGGTGCTGGGCGTGGTCGAGAACATGAGCATCCACATCTGCTCCAAGTGCGGGCACGAGGAGCACATCTTCGGTGAGGGTGGAGGCCGGCGGCTGGCCGAGCAGTACGGGGTGGAGCTGCTCGGGGCGCTGCCGCTCGATGCCTCCATCCGCGAGAGCACCGACGGCGGCAAGCCCACCGTGGTGGCCGACCCCGAGGGCCGCATCGCGCAGATGTACCGCGAGATCGCGCGCCGGGCCGCGGCCAAGCTCTCACTGCAGGCCAAGGACTACAGCGCCCGCTTCCCGCAGATCATGATCCAGAACACCTGAGCCCCGGCCCGGGGGCTCGCGCCGGCGGGCGGCGCAGTGGGCACGGGCGCGGAGCGCAGACGCGGCCCATCGGCGCGCGCCCGCAGGCGGGGACGGGGAACCCCGCCCACGCGCTCGAACCCGCGGCACCGGGGCCGGGGCTGAGCCGGCGGACGGCGCCGGGCGCGCGCCTGCGCCCGGCCTTGTGCGGTCCCGGCCGCGCGCCTTAGACTCCCGCGCGTCATGCCCATCAAGTCCGACCGCTGGATCCGCCGCATGGCGGAGGAGCATGGGATGATCGAGCCCTTCGAGCCCCGCCAGATCCGGCGGACCGATGAGGGCACGCGGGTCATTTCCTACGGCACCTCGAGCTACGGCTACGACATCCGCTGCGCCGACGAGTTCAAGATCTTCACCAACGTCCACTCGGCCATCGTCGACCCCAAGAGCTTCGACGAGGCGAGCTTCGTGGACGTCAAGTCCGACGTCTGCATCATCCCGCCCAACTCCTTCGCGCTGGCGCGCACGGTGGAGTACTTCCGTATCCCGCGCAACGTGCTCGTGATCTGCCTCGGCAAGAGCACCTATGCGCGCTGCGGCATCATCGTCAACGTCACGCCGCTGGAGCCGGAGTGGGAGGGGCACGTGACGCTGGAGTTCTCCAACACCACCCCGCTGCCGGCCAAGATCTACGCCAACGAGGGCGTGGCGCAGGTGGTGTTCCTGGAGGCGGACGAGCCCTGCGAGGTCTCCTACAAGGACCGCGGGGGCAAGTACCAGGGCCAGCGCGGCGTCACGCTGCCCAAGGCCTAGCCCGCGTCACCGCCCGCCGTCCCGGGTGAGCCGCATGCCGGCCTCGTCGGGAGGGCTGCGGCGGAAGTCCACCAGGCGCATGCGCACGGTGCCGCCCTCGCCGCCCGGGCGGGTGCCGGCCACGGCGAGGTAGCCCAGGGCCGGGGCGAGCCAGAAGTCGAGCGGGGGCTTGCCCTTGCGGCGCAGGCGCCGGACCTTGACGGTCTCGAAGCGCCCTGCGGGCGTCTCCACCGTCTCGCTTCCGAGCACCTCGAAGCGGTAGCGCTTGAGCTTGCCCCCGTCGGCCACCGGGTAGGCCAGGGTGCCGGCGCGGCCGGCGGCGAGGTCCAGCCTCAGGGCGAGCTGCACCAGCAGGCGGTCGAGCGTGCCCGCGGGCACGTCCATCTCCCAGGGGCGGCCGGCGACCTCGTTGCGCACGAGCCCGCTCCCGTCGGGCCGCCACGAGAAGGCGAGCCGCACATGGCGCCGGCGCGAGCCGGTCTGGACGCGCTCGTAGCGCAGGGGCCGGATCCCGCCGCCCGGGAGGGCCTCGAGCAGGCTGCGCTCGGTGAGGGTGTCCTTGCGGAACAGGGCGAGCAGCCCCCGCGGGCGCGAGGCCATCCGGTAGAGGAGGCGTCCGCCGCCGGCGGGCTCCAGCGCGAGCCGCATCTCGCCCACCGGCAGGCCCGCGAGGCTGAGCTCGTAGCGCGCCTCGAAGGGCGGGGGGAGGGCGGCCGGCGCCGCGGCCGCCGCGCACAGCAGCGCGGCGGCGAGCAGGGGACGGAGGCAGCGTCCGCGTCCCCGCACCCTCAGGCCTCCGCCGCCTGCCCGGGCGCGTCCTCCTCGGGGCCCAGGCGCACGGGCGCCGCGAGCGGTCGCCCGTCCAGCCACACCCGCCCGTCGCGCAGCGCGAGCCGGCCTTCCGCGAACCAGCGGATCGCCAGCGGGTAGATCACGTGCTCGCGCGCGAGCACGCGCGCGGCGAGCCGCTCCGGGGTGTCGCCGGGCAGCACCGGCACCATGGCCTGGACGATGACCGGCCCCCCATCGAGCTCGTCGGTGACGAAGTGCACGCTCGCGCCGTGCTCGTGCACGCCCGCCTCGAGGGCGCGCTCGTGGGTGCGCAGGCCCCGGAAGGCCGGCAGCAGGGAGGGATGGATGTTGAGCAGCCGGCCGCGGTAGTGGGCCACGAAGGCCGGCGTGAGGATGCGCATGAAGCCGGCCAGCACCACCAGCTCCGGCGCGTAGCGGTCGATGCGTGCCATGAGGGCGCGGTCGAAGGCCTCCCGGTCCGGGTAGTCCCGGTGGTCCACCACCTCGGTGGGGATGCCCGCGCGCCGGGCGCGCTCGAGGCCTGCAGCCTCGGGGTTGTTGCTGACCACGGCCCGCAGCTCGATGGGGAGCGCACCGCTGCGGGCCTGGTCGATGATGGCCTGCAGGTTGGTGCCCCGCCCGGAGATGAGGGCGACCACGGGCAGGCGGCGCGGTGGGGCGCTCATGCCGGTCCGCCCCGGATCTCGATGCGCGGCGTCCCGGGCACGGCGGGCTCGAGCCGGCCGATCGCCCAGGCGGTCTCGCCCGCCTCGCGCGCGAGCGCCAGCGCGCGCTCGGCCTCCGCGGCAGGCACGACCACCACCATGCCCACGCCGCAGTTGAAGGTGCGATACATCTCCGCGCGCGCCACGGGCCCGTGCGCGCGCAGCCAGGCGAAGACCGGCGGCTCGGGCCAGGCGTCGGCGTCCACCACCGCGCGCACGCCCTCCGGCAGCACGCGCGGGAGGTTTTCCGGCAGGCCTCCGCCCGTGATGTGGGCGGCGGCCTTGAGCAGGCCTGCCCCGTGCAGGGCGAGCAGCGCCCGGACGTAGATGCGCGTGGGCGCGAGCAGGGCCTCGCCCAGCGGGGTGCCGTCGTCCAGGGCCTGCGCCAGGTCCGCGCCCGTATGCTCCAGGATGCGGCGGATGAGGGAATAGCCGTTCGAGTGGGGCCCGCTGGAGGCCAGCCCGACCAGCACGTCGCCCGGGGCGCAGCCGCGCCCGTCCACGAGGCGCTCACGCTCGACCACGCCCACGCAGAAGCCGGCGAGGTCGTAGTCGCCGGGCGCGTACATGCCCGGCATCTCGGCGGTCTCGCCTCCCAGCAGCGCGCAGCCCGCCTGCACGCATCCCTCGGCCACGCCCTCGACCACCTCCGCCGCCACGTCCACGTCCAGCCGCCCGGTGGCGTAGTAGTCGAGGAAAAAGAGCGGCTCGGCCCCCTGCACGGCCACGTCGTTGGCGCACATGGCCACGAGGTCGACGCCCACGCCGCGGTGGCGGCCGGCGGCGATGGCCAGCCTCAGCTTGGTGCCCACGCCGTCGGTGCCGGCCACCAGCACCGGCTCGCGCCAGCGCCCGGGCTCGAGGGCGAACAGGCCGCCGAAGCCGCCGATGCCGCCCACCACGCCCGGGCGCGCCGTGCGCGCGACGGCGGGGCGGATGCGCTCGACCAGGGCGTTGCCGGCCTCGATGTCGACGCCGGCTTCGCGATAGGTCAGGGGGGCGGGCCGCTCGCCCCGTCGCTGGCTCACGGGCGATCCTCCGGTCGCTCTTGGAAGCTACATGGTAACGGCCGCGGGCGGGGCGCCGCCAACCGTGCCCCGGCGCCCGCGAACCGCGCCCCGTCGCCCGCGTTGCTGCCCGTGGTAAGGTAGGCGCCCCGTGAGAGCCCCGCGTGCATCGGCCCTGCTCCTGCTGCTCGCCGTGGCCGCGGCCGGCCTGGCGCCGGCCCATGCCGGCGACGGGGCCGTGGTGCGCGTCCCGGTGCCGGATGCCGGCGCCGATGCCCGTGACGCCGCCCTGCGCGCGGCGCTCGCGGCCCTGCTCGTGCGCCGCACCGGCGACCGCGCCGTAGCCGAGCGCCCGGAGGTGAGGGCCGTGCTGGAGCGGGCCGCAGGCCTGGTGCAGGCCTACCGCTACCTGCGCGTGCCCGCGCCCGAGGCCCCGCAAGGGGCCGCGGCGGAGGCGGAACCGCCGGCGGAGGCGGCGCTCGCGCTGGAAGTGCGCTTCGACGCCGAGGCGGTGGAGCGGCTGCTGGCCGAGCTGGGGCTCGCCGTGTGGCCGCAGCCGCCGCCGACCCTGCTCGCCTGGATCGTGATCGACGACGGCCGTGAGCGCAGCCTTCTCACCGACGAAGGGCCCGGGGCGCTGCGCGCGCTGGCCGCGGAGACGGCCGCCGCGCGCGGGGTGTCCCTGCTCCTGCCCCTGTGGGACGTGGAGGACCTGTCCCGGGTGGAGATCGCCGACCTGTGGGGCGGCTTCTGGGACCGCATCCTCGCGGCCTCGGCCCGCTACGCCACGGCGGCGGCGCTCCTCGGGCGCGTGCGGCCCGACCGACGCGGGCGCTGGCACGGGCGCTGGTCAGTGCGGCTCGCCGGGGCCGCGGCCCCCATGGGCTGGACGGTGGAGACCGCGACGCTGGCGGGGCAGATCGAGGCGGGCCTCGACGGTGCCCTCGACCTGATGGCGGCGCGGCTGGCGCGGCCGGCCGCCGCCCTGCCGGAGGACGTGGTGGCCGTGCGCGTCGAGGGCGTCGCGGACCTGGACGGCTACGCCCGCGCGCTCGCACGGCTCGAATCGCTGCCGGGGGTGACGGCCGTGCAGGTCACGGCTGTCGAGGGCGCGGCGCTCGCGCTCGCGGTGCGGGCGCGCGGCGGGCGCGCGCGCCTGCTCGAGGCCCTGCGCTCGGCACCGGGGCTCGAGCTCGCGGCCACCGGAAGGGGCGCGACCGGCCCGGACACGGCCGCCGGAGGGCTGCGCATCCGCCTGCGGCCATGAGCCCCCAGGACATCCCCAACCTGCTCACGGCGCTGCGGGTGCTGCTGGTGCTGCCCGCCACCTGGCTGATGCTGGAGCACCGCTACGGCGCCGCGCTGGTGGTGTTCGGCGTCGCCGGCCTCACCGACGCCCTGGACGGCTTCATCGCGCGCCGCTTCCGCTGGCAGAGCCGGCTGGGGGCGGTGCTCGACCCGCTCGCGGACAAGCTGCTCGCCGTGAGCGCCTACCTCGTGCTCGGCGCCCAGGGAGTGCTGCCCGCCTGGCTCGTGGCCCTGGTGCTCGCGCGCGATCTTGTCATCGTGGCCGGCAGCGTGGCCTACCACCTGCGGGTAGAGCGCTTCGACGCGAGCCCCAGCCTGCTCAGCAAGCTCAACACCTTCCTCCAGATCGTGCTGGTGCTCACGGCCATGGCCGCGCAGGTGCTCCCGGTGCCGTCGCCCGCGATGACGGCGCTGGTCTGGGTCGTGGCCGCGACCACCCTCGGCAGCGGCCTCGACTACGTGTGGCGCTGGGGTCGGCGCGCGCGCCGGGTGCTGGGCGGGCGGGGGTGAGCGCCATGCTGCCCCCCCAGCTCCCCCTCGCCCTGCGGCTCGCGCCGGAAGCGGACTTCGCCACCTACTGGGAAGGCCCCAACGCGCAGCCGGTGGCGGCCCTGCGGCGCGCCGCCCGGGGGGAGGGCGAGCGGCTCGTCTACCTCCACGGGCCCCCGGGCAGCGGCAAGTCGCATCTGCTGCAGGCGGCCTGCCGCGCCGCAACGGAAGCGGGGCGCGGGGCGCTGTGGCTCCCGCTGGCGGAGCTGGCGGACGGGGGGCCGGCGGTCCTCGCCGGGCTGGAGACCGTCCCCCTGGTGTGCCTGGACGGGATGGAGGCGGTGGCCGGGCAGGCGGCCTGGGAACGCGCGCTGGTGGCGCTGGCCGCGGCCGCGGCAGCGCAGGGGGCGGGCGCCACGCTCGTGCTCGCCGCGCGCGCCGCGCCGGGCGCCCTGCCCGTGGCGCTGCCGGACCTGCGCTCGCGCCTGGGCTGGGGGCTGGTCCTGCGGCTGCGCCCGCTCGACGACGCCGGCCGCGCCGCGGCCCTGCGTCTGCGCGCCGCAGCGCGCGGCTTCGAGCTCCCGGAAGAGACCGCGGCCTACCTGCTGCGCCGCTGTCCCCGTGACCCGGCGAGCCTGTTCGCGCTCCTCGACCGCCTCGACCGCGCGAGCCTCGCCGCCCGGAGGCGCCTGACGATCCCCTTCGTGCGCGGCCTGCTGGAGCGGGCCTGAGCGGCGCGGCGGGCCCGTCCGGCCCTGCGGGAGGATGGAGCCGGTTCCGGGGGCGCCCCGCCTTTGCGCCGGACCGCCCGGGCGGCTATAGTTGGGCCATGCGCCATACGGGCCGCCATCTCCCGCCCGCCCCGGTCGGCCGCGCCGCAGCGCGGGCTGCGCGCCTGCGCCTCCTTCCGCTGCTCCTGCTGCCCTGAGGGCAGCAGCGTCACGTCACCCACAGCGCAGCAACCATCGCCCGGACCCCCTCGGGGGGCGGAGACGCCGCCGGCCGCACGGGCGGCGCGCGTCAGGACAGGATCCGCGGAGACCGACCATGGCCGAGAAAGAGCGACTGATCATCTTCGACACCACCCTGCGCGACGGCGAGCAGAGCCCGGGTGCGTCCATGACCCGGGACGAGAAGCTGCGCATCGCCAGGGCGCTCGAGCGCATGCGCGTGGACGTGATCGAGGCGGGCTTCCCCATCGCCAGCCCCGGCGACTTCGAGGCGGTGCAGGCGGTGGCCCGCGCGGTCAAGGACAGCGTGGTGTGCGGTCTCGCCCGCGCCCTCGACAAGGACATCGACCGCGCCGCCGAGGCGCTGCGCGAGGCGCGGGCCTTCCGCATCCACACCTTCATCGCCACCTCGCCCATCCACATGGAGCGCAAGCTGCGCATGAGCCCGGACGAGGTGCTGGCCCAGGCGGTGCGCGCGGTCAGGCGCGCGCGCCAGCACACCGACGATGTGGAGTTCTCGCCCGAGGACGCGGGCCGCTCCGAGATCGACTTCCTGTGCCGGGTGATCGAGGCCGTGATCGAGGCCGGCGCGCGCACGGTCAACATCCCCGACACCGTGGGCTACAACCTCCCGCACCAGTTCGGCGAGCTCATCCGCACCCTCATCGAGCGTGTGCCCAACTCGGACAAGGCCGTCTTCTCGGTGCACTGCCACAACGACCTGGGGCTCGCCGTGGCCAACTCGCTGTCGGCGGTGCTCGCCGGGGCGCGCCAGGTCGAATGCACCGTCAACGGCCTCGGCGAGCGCGCCGGCAACGCGGCGCTGGAGGAGATCGTGATGGCGGTGCGCACGCGCCAGGACGTCTTCCCCTGCGACACGGGGCTGGACACCACGCAGATCGTGCCCACCTCGCGCCTGGTCTCGGGGATCACGGGCTTCCCCGTGCAGCCCAACAAGGCCATCGTGGGCGCCAACGCCTTCGCCCACGAGTCCGGCATCCACCAGGACGGGGTGCTCAAGAGCCGCGAGACCTACGAGATCATGCGCGCCGAGGACGTGGGCTGGACCGCCAACCGCATCGTGCTCGGCAAGCACTCCGGGCGCAATGCCTTCCGCACGCGCCTGCGCGAGCTCGGCATCGAGCTCGAGTCGGAGGAGGCGCTCAACGAGGCCTTCGCGCGCTTCAAGGAGCTGGCCGACAAGAAGCACGAGATCTACGACGAGGACCTGCAGGCGCTGGTCACCGAGGCGAGCCTGGAGGCGGGCAACGAGCGCGTCCGGCTGGTGGCGCTTCGGGTCTGCTCCGAGACCGGCGAGACGCCGCACGCGGTGGTGACGCTGGCCGTCGACGGCGCCGAGCGCCGCGGCGAGGCCGACGGCTCGGGCCCGGTGGACGCCTCGTTCAAGGCCATCGAGTCGGTGGTGGAGAGCGGCACCGAGCTGCTGCTCTACTCGGTGAGCAACATCACCACCGGCACCGACGCCCAGGGCGAGGTCACGGTGCGCCTGGAGAAGGGCGGGCGCATCGTCAACGGCCAGGGCGCCGACACCGACATCGTCATCGCCTCGGCCAAGGCCTACGTCAACGCCCTCAACAAGATCCTGCGCGCGCCGCGCCGGGCCCATCCGCAGCTCGGGGACGTCTGAGGATGGCGCGCCCGGGCGGCTCCGGCGAGGACTCGCCGCGCGCGAGCCGGGACGGTGGGCCGGGGAGGGGGCCGCGATGACGCCCTGGGCCGAGGACGTGCTGCTGGAGCTCGTGCGCGCGCTCGCGCTGGGCGTGATCGTGGCCCGGCTCGTGCGCGGCGGGCGGCGCTCCCCGCTGCTCGCCGAGGGCGGAGGCCGCCTCGTGGTGGGCGGCTTCGTGCTGGTGCTCGTCGGCACCCTCGTGGACATCACCGACAACTTCCCGGCCCTCGACCGCTTCGTCATCCTCGGCGACACGCCCGCGCAGGCCTTTGTGGAGAAGGTGGTGGGCTACCTGGGCGGCTTCGTCCTCATCGCCATCGGTGTGATCCGTTGGGTGCCGGCGCTGGCCTCCGGGCTCGCCCAGCGTGCGCAGATCGCGGCCCAGGAGACGGAAGAGGCGCCGCCCCTGGGCCTGGCCGAGGCCATGGACCGGCTCACCCGCAGCCAGGCCTTCCTGCATGCGGTGCTGGAGACCATGGCCGAGGGCGTGCTGGTGGTGGGCTCCGACGGGGTGATCCGCTACGCCAACCCCCGCGCCGAGGGCCTGCTGGGCTGGCCGGACCAGGCGCTGGAGGGGCGCACGGTCTCCGAGGCGCTGGGCGAAGGCGGCCGTCCCGTCATGGCCCTGCGGCGGGCGCTGGCGGAAGGGGTGGAAGCCGCAGGCGAGGGTGAGGTGCGCACACGCGCCGGTGGGCGCGTCGCCGTGGCGCTCGCGGCCACACCCCTGCCGGAAGGGGGTGTGGTCGCCACCTTCCAGGACATGACCGAGCGCCTGCGGCTCGAGGACGAGCTGCGCCGGCTCGCGGCCCAGGACCCGCTCACGGGGCTCGCCAACCGCCGCGAGCTGGAGCGCCTGACGCGGCTGGAGCTCCAGCGTGCCGCACGCCACGGGCACGAGGTGGCGGTGCTCGTGCTCGACGTGGACCGCTTCAAGGCGATCAACGACGCGCGCGGGCACCAGGTCGGCGACGTCGTGCTGCTGGAGCTTGCCCGCCGCGTTCGCGCCGTCGCCCGGGGGATCGACCTCGTGGCACGCCTCGGCGGCGACGAGTTCGTGCTGGTGCTGCCGGAGACGGGGCTCGAGGGCGGCCGCGCCTTCGCCGAGCGCCTGGTGGCGGCCGTGCGCGCCGAGCCCGTGGCCGTCGGCAGCGAGCGCCTGACGGTCACAATCAGCATCGGCGTGGCGGCCTTCCCCCACCACGGCCGCAGCTACGACGCGCTGCTCACGGCCGCCGACCGCGCCCTCTACGCCGCCAAGGCCGGCGGGCGCGACCAGGTCTGCCTCGCGCCGGGCTGAGCGCCCCGTCCTGCGGATGGCTGCGCGTGACGGGCGGTGTTCCGCTCGGTCGCGCGCCGCGCTAGGCTGGGCGGGTCCAGCCGGGAGAGGTCAGCATGGCGAGTTCGTCCGGGCAGGATGCAGGCCTGCGTCACCTGGCGCTGATGGGCATCCCCGTGTGGGCGCGCCGGCGCCCGACGGCGGGCCGCGGTACCGCCCTCCCGCCGGGAGAGGAGGGTCCGGACCGGGCCGCGGCGCCGGTGCCCGCCGCGACCGCCGCCGTGCCCGCGGCCCACCGCGACGGCGGTGTGGCCACCCTCGGCTGGGAGGCGCTCGCCGAGCGTGTGGCCGTCTGCACCGCCTGCGAGCTCCACCGCACCCGTACCCAGACCGTCTTCGGCACGGGCGACCGCGATGCCGACTGGATGTTCGTGGGCGAGGCCCCGGGCGCGGACGAGGACCGCCAGGGCGAGCCCTTCGTGGGGCGCGCGGGGCAGCTGCTGACCGCCATGATCGAGGCTCTGGGCCTGCGCCGCGAGCAGGTCTACATCGGCAACACGCTCAAGTGCAGGCCTCCCCGGAACCGTGACCCGCTGCCGGAGGAGGTGGTGCGCTGCCGGCCCTTCCTGGAGCGCCAGATCGCTCTGGTGCAGCCGCGCGTCATCGTCGCGCTCGGGCGTATCGCCGCCCACAACCTGCTCGGGGTGGAGACGCCGCTCGCGCGCCTGCGTGGGCGCGTGCACCGCCTCGCCGCGGGCACACCCGTGATCGTGACCTACCATCCGGCCTTCCTGCTGCGCTCGCCGCGCGAGAAGCGCCGCGCCTGGGAGGACCTCTGCCTGGCACGCCGTGTGGCACGGGGAGAGCCGACGTGAGCGCGGTGCTCGAGACGCCTTCGGTGCGGGTGCGGCCCATGACCGAGGCCGACCTGGCCGGGGTCATGGAGATCGAGCGCGCCGCCTACGAGTTCCCCTGGACCGAGGGCATCTTCCGCGACTGCCTGCGGGTGGGCTACTGCTGCTGGGTGATGGAGGAGGGGGGGGAGCTCCGCGGCTACGGCGTGATGTCCGTGGGGGCCGGCGAGGCCCACATTCTCAACCTCTGCATCGCGCCCGAGGCCCAACGCCGGGGCCTCGGGCGGCGCCTGCTGCGCCACCTCATCGGGCTGGCGCGCTACCACGGGGCCCGCACGGTGATGCTGGAGGTGCGCATGTCCAACAGCAGGGCGCTGCGCCTCTACCGGGGCATGGGCTTCCGCGAGATCGGCCTGCGCCGCGACTACTATCCGGCGGCGCAAGGCCGGGAGGACGCGCTGGTGCTGGCGCGGCCGCTCGGCCGCGCCGGGCCGGGAGCCGCGGGCCCACGCGACGTGTGACCGGGGTCATACCCTGCCGCGCGGCCCCGGCGGGAACATGACGGCGGCTGCGCGTGGCGCGGCCGCCCGGGCCGGCCCGCCCTGTCACGAGCAGGGGGCACGGCCTATCCTTGGACGAGGCGGAAGCCCTGGCGCATCCGCCGCAGGCCCCACCACCATCAGAAGCCCAGCCGGAGGACGTAGCCATGCCAGCATCCAACCCAGCATCCGAGCCAGCCTCGAGACTGCCGCTCGATCGCCCCTGGCGCACCTATGGGGCCAGTCATGCCTTCCTCGACCCCGAGCTGGAGGCGGTGTGGTTCCGGGCCCGCCGGGGGGCGCCCCCGCGCATGACGCCCCAGCTCCTGGAGGACGTGGGCCGCTTCGCCCGAGACCTCGAGGAGCTGATGGGGACGCAGCGGCAGGCGGTGCGGTTCGTGGTCACGGCATCCGACGTGCCGGGGATCTACAGCCTGGGCGGCGACCTCGCCCTGTTCGTGGAGCTGATCCGGGCCAGGGACCGAGACGGGCTCGCCCGTTACGCCGCGCGCTGCGTGGAGGCCGTGCACGGCCTGGCGACCGGTTTCGGCCTCGGCGTCACCACCGTAGCCCTGGTGCAGGGGGCCGCGCTGGGCGGCGGCTTCGAGGCCGCGCTCGCCTGCCGGCTCATCGTGGCGGAGCGCCAGTCCAGCTTCGGCTTCCCGGAACCGCTGTTCGGGCTCTTCCCGGGCATGGGCGCCTACACCTTCCTCGGGCCGCGGGTGGGACCCGCCATGGCGCGGCGCATGATGCTCGACGGCGTGCAGCGCGACGCCGAGCGGCTCCATCGCATGGGGATCGTCGACCTGGTCGCCGCCGAGGGCGAGGGCGAGGCGGTGCTCGCCCGCCATCTCAAGGAGCGGCTGCGGCGGCCCGGGCCCTTCGAGGCCCTCGAGCGGATCGCGGCGCGCCACGAGCCCGTGGACCTCGCGCAGCTGCGGGAGATCGCCGCGCTCTGGGTGGAGACGGCGCTACGGCTCGGCGAGCGCGAGGTCCGCACCATGGAGCGGCTGCTGCGGGCCCAGGCGCGCCGGGAAGGCGGCGGCGCGGCGGGCGCCCCGTCCGGCGTCTCGCACGCGGCCTGAGCGGCCTCAACCGCGCTGCTCGGCGCGCCGGCTGCGCTCGATCAGCAGGGGGCGGGTGCGCTCGTAGAGCACGAGCAGGCGCCGGAGCTCGCGCTCGGCGCCGCCGCCGGAGAGCTCGCTCACCGGGATGCGGTGCACCTCGGCGCAGGCGCGATGCAGCGCGGCGGCGCCCACGTTGCCGGCGCTGCCCTTGAGGGCGTGCACCCAGTCCTTGAACTCGTGGAGGCGGCCTGCGGTCACGGCCGCCTGCATGCGGGCGATGAGCGTCTGGGCGTCCTTCATGAAGCCGCGCAGCAGGTCCGGGACGAAATCCGGGTCGTCGGTGAGGGTCTCGAGCTCGCGCAGCTTCTCGTCGTCGAGGAGGTGCTCGCCTTCCGGCTGGGGCGGCTGGAGCACGGCCACGGCGCCGGCGGGGGAGGGCCCGGCCGGTGCGCTGGCGGGCGCCGCCCCGGCGGCGCCGCCCGCCGCGGCGGCGCCGGCGAGGCGGTCGATGCAGGCGATCAGGGTGCGCGCCTCCACCGGCTTCGTGAGGTAGGCGTCGGCGCCCGCCTCCTCGCAGGCGGCCACGGCCTCGGTGGTGGCGTTGGCGGTGAGCATCACGAAGGACGGGCGCGGTCCGTCGGGCTCCATGAAGCGGTAGAGCCTGAGCACCTCCAGGCCGCCCATGATGGGCATCTGCATATCCAGGATCACCACGTCCCAGCCGCCCTGCTCCAGCGCGTCCAGCGCCTGCTCGCCATGCTCGACGATGTGCACGCGGTGGCCGGCGCGCTCGAGGATGGCGCGGATGACCTTCTGGTTGACGGTGTTGTCCTCGGCCACGAGCACACGCAGGCTGCGGCGCGGGCCCTGCCCCGTGGCGCGGCGGTCGGCCAGGCGCACCACGCCCTGCTCCTCCACCGGCTCCTGCTGCAGGGCGTGCAGGGCGTTGTAGAGGAGGGGCTTGTCCGGGGGCAGGGGCAGCACGGAGGCGTAGCCGGCGTAGAGATAGCTGCTGGCGGCCTCGCTGCCGCCGCGCCCGAGCAGCACGAGCCCGGTGCCCGCCACGGAGGGCTCGCGCTGCACCGCCTCCGGCAGCGCGAGCGGGCGCTCCACGGCGGCCTCGTCGACGAGGAGGGCGGAGACCGGCCGGGCGGCCAGGGCGCGCACGAGCGCATCGGGTGCACCGGGTTCGACCGCATGCCAGCCTACGCCCCAGCCCTCGAGCCAGGCGGCGAGCTGGCCGCCCAGCGCCTGATCGCGGGTGCAGATGCCCACCGTCAGGTCGGCCAGCGCCGGCGCGCGCCGCTCCGGGGCCTGGACCTGCTGCTTCTCGAAGGGGAGCACCACGCGGAAGGTGGTACCGCGGCCCGGCGCGCTTTCGAGCCCGATCTCGCCGCCCATCAGCTCGACGAGCTGCTTGGCGATGGTGGTGCCGAGACCGGTGCCGCCGTAGCGGCGCGTGGTGGACTCGTCGGCCTGCGCGAAGCGCTCGAAGATGCGAGCCTGCGCCTCCTTGGGGATGCCGATGCCCGTGTCGGCGATCTCGAAGCAGACCCGCGCGCTCTCCGGGGTCTCCTCCAGCGGCCGCACGCGCACCTCCACCCGCCCTTTCTCGGTGAACTTGACGGCGTTGCCGATGAGGTTGATGAGCACCTGGCGCAGGTGCAGGGTGTCGCCGCGCAGGAGGAAGGGGGTGCTGGGGTCGATCTGCACGCGGAAGAGGAGCCCCTTCTCGCGCGCCTGCGGGGCCAGCATGGCGGCGGTGCTGTTCACCAGCAGGTAGAGGTCGAAGTCGGTGACCTCGATCGTGATCTTGCCCGCCTCGATCTTCGAGATGTCGAGGACCTTCTCGATCAGCCCGAGCAGGGTCTTGGCCGAGGCGTGGATGGTGCGCGCGAAGTCGCGCTGCTCGGGGCTGAGGGGCGTGGCCAGCATGAGGTCGACCATGCCGATGATGCCGTTGAGCGGCGTGCGCATCTCGTGGCTCATGTTGGCCAGGAACTGGCTCTTGGCGCGGTTGGCGGCCTCCGCCTGGGCCTTGGCGCGCGTGAGCTTGCCGACCAGCGAGGAGAAATAGAGCGCGAGGGCGACCAGCCCGGCCAGCAGCCCCGCACCCATGGTGAGGTGAGCCTGCCAGAACGGGCTGGTCCCGAGGACGGTCAGGAAACCCGTGCTGGCGATGAAGGTCGCGGCCAGCAGGTAGCGCTGCCCGTATCGCAGCCCGTAGCCGACGCTGATCCAGATGTAGAGCACATAGAGCCAGGCCGTGGTCTCACCGTAGGCGTAGAGGCCGTATGAGGTGATCGAGAGGTCGCCGACCATGGTCAGAACCCGGCGGGCCACGCTCTGTCCCGGGCGCAGGGCGATGGCGGCGAGGATGGCCGCTGAAAACGCGAGGTAACCCCCCAGGACGAGGACGCCGTGGCGGGCGTAGGCGAGATCCCCCTCCACGAGCAGGGCGTGGATGGTCAGATAGGCGAGCACGGCGGCGGCGACGCCGAGGCGCACGAAGGCCTGCTCGTGCTCGGTGTCGGGGCGGTTGCGGAAGCGCTGCCGAAGGCGAGCGAGGGGACTGGACGTGCCGGCCCGCTCGTGCCGGGACGGCGTCCGGGACGGTTCCTGCTCGCTGCTCATCGCGTTCGCTTCCTGTGCTCCACGAGGACGGGGCGCGGTCTCCCCGCGGGTGTCCGGTGGGCCGCGGCCCCGGCTCAAGGGTTGTCGGCGGGCCGGCCGCCTCCCTTGAGGACCGGATCGGGCGCAAGTCCATGAAAAAGAAAGTCTAGCGCGAGGCCGCCACGGCGGCCAGCGGCAAGGGGCAAAAGGCCGCCCGCCGGGAGGACCCCGGCGGGCAGGGCACACCTTGTGCTGAGCTGGAGGCTGGCTCAGCCGAAGGCGGAATCAGTCGAAGGCGACACTCCGGCCCACGGGTACGGGCAGGCGCGGAGCCTCGATGGACGGGAAGGGCCCGGTGAGGGCCTGCAGGAAGGCGACGATGTCGGCCACGTCGCGCTCGGAAAGGGTGCGCCCGAGCTGGGTCGAAGCCATCACGCGCACGGCCTCGTCGAGGGTGGCGACCGCGCCGTTGTGGAAGTAGGGTGCGGTCACGGCCACGTTGCGCAGCGTGGGCACCCGGAACAGGTGCCTGTCTTCGGGACGCTTCGTGACCTCGTGCCGGCCGGTGTCCTTCGCGAGACCATAGCGCTCGACGTAGGGGCTGTCGGCGAAGACCGGGAATTTCTGGAACGGGGCCTCGGGCCGTGCGCCGAAGAGCGGCCCTGTGTGGCACCCGGCGCAGCCCAGCGCGCGGAACCGCTCGTAACCACGCACTTGCTGTTCAGTCATCGCGCCGCGCTCGCCCATCACCCACCGGTCGAAGGGGCTACCGGGCGTGACGAGGGTCCGCTCGAAGCTCGCCACCGCCTTGGCGAAGTTGTCCGCCGTGACGGGCGAGTCGCCACCGAAGGCCTCCCGGAACATGGGCTCGTAGCCTAGGGCCTTCAGGCGCTCGACGAGCACGTCGAGGCTGGGCAGCCCCATCTCGATCGGATTGGTCACAGGGCCGAGGGCCTGCTCCTCGAGAGAGGCGGCACGGCCGTCCCAGAACTGGACCGGATGGAAGGCGGCGTTCCACACGGTGGGGGCATTGCGGCCACCGATCTGTCCGCCCACCCCGACCGAGGTGGGCCGGCCGTCCTCTCCGCCCGCCATGACGTTATGGCAGGAGTTGCATGAGACGGTGCCGGTCGAGGAGAGGCGGGGGTCGAAGTAGAGGGCCTTGCCGAGCCGGACCTTGGCCTCGGTCACGGGGTTGTCGGCCGGCGCGGGCGCCTGCTCGGGTAGGGCCAGCCAGCCGGCGGCGGCCGCCAGCGCGGGCGCCGCCAGGGTCAGTCCGCTGGCCACCATCCCGAGGAGAGAGCGCAGTAGAGGTCTCGACATGTTACTTCCTCCTTCTGTCACCATGTTATGAATGGAATTAGACCAATTCTATATCATAATAACATGGTTTCCTAAAAAAGTATAGCCTATGGGACATTTCCTTGACCGGGATCAAGCCGGAAGGGTGCCCGGGGCGGGGGGCTTAGAGGGCGCGGATGCGCTCGGCCTGGGCCTCGAGGCCGGCGATGGCGCGCTCGAGCTCGGCGGCCCGCTGCCGCTCCTTCTCCACCACCGCCGCCGGGGCCTTCTCGACGAAGCTGGGGTTGGCGAGCTTGGACCGGGCCCGCTCGAGGCCGGCGCGCAGCTTCTCGAGCTCCTTGGCCAGGCGGCGCAGCTCGGCCTCCTTGTCGATCAGGCCCGCCATGGGGATGAGGACCTCCACCGCGCCCGCCACGGCGGTGGCCGACTCGGGCGGCTCCTCGCCCGCCTCCAGCCAGCGCAGCGACTCGATGCGCCCGAGCGCCCGCACCGCGCGCTCGTGGCGGGCGAGCCGCTCGCGCGCGGCGGCGTCGCCGCCGCGCAGCAGCACCGGCAGCGGCCGCGAGGGGGCGATGTCCATCTCGCCGCGGATGCGCCGCACCGCGAGCACCAGGTCCATCACCCAGCGCAGCTCGGCCTCGGCCGCAGGGTCGCGCGCGGCCTCGTCCGGCTCGGGATAGGGCCGCTCCATGATGGTTTCGCCGCGCACGCCCGCCACCGGGGCGATGCGCTGCCAGATCTCCTCCGTGATGAAGGGCATGATGGGGTGGGCAAGGCGCGCGAGCGCCTCCAGCACCTCCGCCAGCGTGCGGCGCACGGCGCGCTGGCGCGCGGGGTCGGCTTCAGGGTCGTTGAGCACCGGCTTGGCGAGCTCCACGTACCAGTCGCAGTACTCGTCCCACACGAAGGCGTAGATCGCCTGGGCGGCGAGGTCGAAGCGGTAGCCGGCGAAGGCCTCGTGCACGGCGCGCACGGCCGCCTCCAGCCGCGAGCGGATCCAGCGCTCGGCCGGCCCGGGCTCGAGGTGCGCGACCGTCTGCCCTAGGTCCCGGCCCTCGGTGTTCATGAGCACGAAGCGCGCCGCGTTCCAGAGCTTGTTGCAGAAGTTGCGGTAGCCCTCGATGCGCCCGAGGTCGAAATTGATGTTGCGCCCGGGGGTGGCGAGCGAGGCGAAGGTGAAGCGCAGGGCGTCGGTCCCGTAGGCGGGAATGCCGTTGGGGAACTGGCGGCGGGTGGCGGCCTCGATGCGCCTGGCCATCTGCGGCTGCATGAGGCCGCTGATGCGCTTGGCCACCAGCGACTCGAGGTCGATGCCGTCGATGAGGTCGATGGGATCGAGGACGTTGCCCTTCGACTTCGACATCTTCTGCCCCTCGGCGTCGCGCACCAGCCCGTGCACGTACACCTCGCGGAAGGGCACGTCGCCCGCGAAGCGCAGGCCCATCATGATCATGCGCGCGACCCAGAAGAAGATGATGTCGAAGCCCGTGACCAGCACGCTGGTGGGATAGAAGGTCCGCAGCTCGGGCGTCTCCTCGGGCCAGCCCAGGGTGGAGAAGGGCCACAGCGCCGAGGAGAACCAGGTGTCGAGCACGTCCGGGTCCTGCTCCAGGGGGACGTCCGCGGGCAGGCCCGCGCGCCGGCGCGCGTCCCGCTCGTCGTGGCCCACGTAGACGTTGCCATGGGGGTCGTACCAGGCCGGGATGCGGTGGCCCCACCAGATCTGGCGGCTGATGCACCAGTCCTGGATGTTGCGCATCCACTCGAAGTAGGTCTTCGCCCAGCTCTCTGGGATGAAACGGATGCGGCCCTCCTCCACGGCGCGGATGGCGGGCTCGGCGAGCGGCTGCGTGCGCACGAACCATTGGTCCGTGAGGAAGGGCTCGAGCACGGCACCGGTGCGGTCGCCGCGGGGAACGGCGTGGCGGTGGCGCTCGAGCTTCTCCAGCAGTCCCTGGGCCTCGAGGTCGGCGACCACGCGCTGGCGCGCCTCGAAGCGGTCGAGGCCGCGGTAGGGCTCGGGCACCTGGTCGTTGAGGTGCCCGTCGGCGGTGAGGATGTTGACCATGGGCAGCCCGTGGCGGCGGCCCACCTCGTAGTCGTTGAAGTCGTGGGCGGGGGTGATCTTGACGCAGCCCGTGCCGAAGGCGGGGTCCACGTAGTCGTCGGCGATGACCGGGATGCGGCGGCCGGCGAGCGGCAGCAGCACGTCCTTGCCTATGAGGTGGCGGTAGCGCTCGTCCTCGGGGTGCACGGCCACGGCCGTGTCGCCCAGGAGGGTCTCGGGGCGGGTGGTGGCGACCACCAGGTGGCCCGAGCCGTCGGCGAGCGGATAGCGGATGTGCCAGAGGTAGCCGTCCTCCTCCTCGGCCACCACCTCCAGGTCGGAGACGGCCGTGCGCAGCACCGGGTCCCAGTTGACCAGGCGCTTGCCCCGGTAGATGAGACCCTCCTCGTAGAGGCGGATGAAGACCTCGCGCACCGCGCGTGACATGCCCTCGTCCAGCGTGAAGCGCGCGCGGCTCCAGTCGATGGCGCAGCCGAGGCGGCGCATCTGGCGCACGATGGTGTCGCCTGACTCGGCCTTCCACTTCCACACCTCGGCCACGAAGGCCTCGCGCCCGAGCTGGTGGCGGTCCCTGCCCTCGGCGGCGAGCCTGCGCTCGACCACCATCTGGGTGGCGATGCCGGCGTGGTCCGTGCCGCCCTGCCACAGCGTGTTGCGGCCCCGCATCCGGTGGTAGCGGATGAGGGCGTCCATGAGCGTGTCCTGGAAGGCGTGGCCCATGTGCAGGCTGCCGGTGACGTTGGGCGGCGGGAGCATGATGCAGTAGGGCTCGCCGCGCCCCGGGGGGCGGAAGCAGCCGCGCCGCTCCCAGAACTCGTACCAGCGCCGCTCGATGGCGTGAGGGTCGTAGGCCTTTTCCATCAGCGTCTCACAGCTCGTGCGTGTGCAGGGGATAGCCGCGCTCGCGGTACCAGCGGTAGCGTTCCCGCGCGCGTGCGCGGCTTGCCTCGTCGCCGCCGACGATCTCGGCCACGCGCAGGAAGCGGCTGAAGAAGCCGGGCACCTCCGGGGCGAGGTTGACGAGCACGTCCGGCCCCGCCGGCGGCTCGTCCGCGCCGATGAGCACCGGCGGCGCCTCCCCGCCCTCCGGCAGCGGCCAGCGCGCATGGGGCACGAAGCTGCCGGCGCGGAAGGTCCACAGCAGCTCGTCGAGGCGCTCGGCGGCGTCCCCGTCGGCCACGTGCAGGTAGACCTGGTGCCCCTGCCGGAAGGCCTTCTCGGCGATGCGGCAGGCGGTGCGCTCGGCCGCCTCCTGCCCGCTGCCTGCGGCGAGGATGTAGAAGTCCACGCGGGTCATGGGCCGTAGGCGGACCTCGGCCCTGCGCCGGGCCACGGCGCGCACGGGGGGCGGGGCCGGCTCATGCCTTCTCCCTGCGGGCGCCGGGGCGGACGTCATCCGCGGCGCGCCGGGCGCGCTCGATCAGGAACTGCGCGAGCAGCGGCACGGGCCGTCCGGTGGCGCCCTTGCGCTCACCGGTGAGCCAGGCGGTGCCGGCGATGTCCAGGTGCGCCCAGCGCAGCTTCCTGGCGAAGCGCGCGAGGAAGCAGGCTGCGGTGATGGCGCCCGCCTCGCGGCCGCCGATGTTGGCCATGTCGGCGAAGTTGCTCTTGAGCTGCTCGTCGTACTCCTCCCACAGAGGCAGCTCCCAGGCGCGGTCGCCGCTCATGCGGCCGGCGGCGAGCAGCTCGTTGGCGAGCGGCGGGTGATTGCTGAGCAGGCCGTGGGCGTGGCGGCCGAGGGCGATGACGCAGGCGCCCGTGAGGGTGGCGATGTCCACCACCGCCTCCGGCTGGAACCGGCGCTCGGCGTAGGTGATGGCGTCGCAGAGGATGAGGCGCCCCTCGGCGTCGGTGTTGAGGATCTCGATGGTCCGGCCCGAGAGGCTGCGCACGATGTCGCCGGGCTTGGTGGCCGTGCCGCTCGGGAGGTTCTCGGTCGCGGGGATGACGCCCACGACATTGAGCGGCAGCGCGAGCTGCGCGCAGGCCTCCAGCGTGCCCAGCACGCTCGCCGCCCCGCACATGTCGAACTTCATCTCGTCCATGGCCTGGGCGGGCTTGATGGAGATGCCGCCGGAGTCGAAGGTGACGCCCTTGCCCACCAGGGCGATGGGGCGGCGCTCCGCCTCGGCGCCGCGGTACTCGACCACGATGAGCCGCGGCGGCTCGCTCGTGCCCCGGGCCACGGCGAGCAGCGCCCCCATGCCGAGGCGCTCCATGTCCTCGCGGTCCAGCACCTCGACCTGCACGCGCTCCGGGTGGCGCTCGCGCAGGGCGTGCGCCTCCTCGGCGAGATGGGAGGGGGTGCAGACGTTGGCCGGCAGGTTGCCGAGGTCGCGGGTCAGGCGCACGCCCTCGGCCACGGCGCGGCCCACGCGCACCGCCTCCTCACCCGCCGCGAGCTCGCGCCGGCTGGGCACGGCGAGCACGAGCCGGCGCAGCGGGCGCCGCGGCCGCTCGGGCTCGCTCTTGAGGCGGTCGAAGCGGTAGAGGGCGTGCTCCACCGCCTGCACCGCCTGCTGCACCTTCCAGGCGGTGTCGCGGCCCTTGAGGGGGAGCTCGGTGAGGAAGCACACCGCCTCCATCGCGCCCTTCTCGTCGAGGGTGCGCGCGGCGGTGGCCACCGCCTCCCGGAAGGCGCGCTCGTCGAAGTCGCGCTCGCGTCCGCAGCCGACCAGCAGCACCCGGTCGCACAGGGTGTTGGGTACCCCGTAGACCAGCAGGGTCTGGCCCTTCTTCCCCTCCAGGTCGCCCCGCCGCAGCAGGGCCGTGAGGAAGCCGCCGCTCGCCTGGTCGAGCTCGGCGGCCGGGCCGCTCAGGCGGCGCGGCTCGAACACGCCCACCACCACGCATGCGGTGCGCTGCTTGGCGGGGCTGCCGCTCTTGACCGTGAATTCCATCTGCTTCGCTCTCCGTGCCAGGCTTGGCCCGTGGCCGGGGCGAGCGCCGCCACAGGCGAGGATGACGGGTGTTTGAGCCGCGCCCGCCGATGGAGTACGGTGGCGCGCGGCCGGCACAGTTTACCGGAGCCCACAGCCCCTTCGAAATCCACGCCCCGTGAGCGTCATCGACCGCTATCTGGTCCGGCAGATCGCCAGCGCGTGGCTGGCCGTCACCGCCGTCCTGTGGCTGATCCTGGTGGTCAACCGCCTGGTGCGCTATCTCGGCGAGGCGGCCTCGGGCGATCTGCCGGGCGGGGCCGTGCTCGCCCTCATCGGGCTCAAGGGGCTCGGCTACCTCGCCCTCCTGGTGCCCGTCGGCCTCTATCTCGGGGCCTTGCTCGCGCTCACGCGCCTCAACCAGGAGCGGGAGCTGGTTGTGATGGCGGCCTGCGGGGCGGGCCCGGCGCGGCTCTACCGCCCGCTGCTGATGGCGGCGGCGCTCGCCGCCGCCATCGGCGGGGCGCTCTCGCTGTGGGTGGCTCCCTGGGCGGCCGCCCGCGGCTACGAGATCCGCGCCGAGGCGGAGCGGGCCGCGGACACGCGCGTGCTGCGGCCCGGCGTCTTCCAGGGCAGCCGGCTCGGGCGGCGCGTCTTCTACGTGGAGGCCGTCGGGCCCGACGGCGCCCTGCTCAATCCGTTCGCCTACGCCGAGGGGCGCGAGGGCATCGTCGTGGTGAGCGCCGCGCGCGCGCGCGAGCGCACCGATCCCGCCACCGGCGACCGCTATCTGGAGTTCGAGTCGGGCTGGCGCTACGAGGGCCGTCCGGGGGCGGCGGACTTCCGGGTGCTGCGCTACGTCCGCCACGGCGTGCGCATCCGTGCCGCCCCGGTGGCGGTGCGCGCCAAGCACGACGCCGTGCCCACCGCGACGCTGCTCGCGCGCGGCGCCCCCAGGGACTGGGCCGAGCTCCACTGGCGGCTGGCGGTCCCGTTCTCGGCCTTCGTGCTGGCCCTCATCGTGCTGCCGCTCGCGCGCGGCAACCCCCGCCGGCCGCGTGGCTGGCGCATAGGTGCCGCGCTCGCCCTCTACCTGGCCTACGCCAACCTGCTCACGGTGGGCGAGGTGTGGACCGAGAAGGGCCTGGTGCCGCCCTGGCTGGGCATGGGATGGGTGCACGGGCTGATGCTGGCGGTCGCCGGGGCGCTGCTCGCGTGGGAGCGGGGCCTTGGGCGGCGCCGGCGGCCGGCGCCGGCGCGGAGCCTCCCATGAGCCCCATCCTCATGCGCTACATCGCTCGCACCGTGCTGGCCGCCGCCGGGCTGGTGGTGGCGGTGCTGGCCGGTCTGGTGGCGCTCTTCGGGCTGGTGGGCGAGGCGGCCGATATCGGCAAGGGCGGCTACGGGCTCGCCGAGGCGGCGCTCTACGTGCTGCTGACGCTTCCCTCGCAGATCGCGCCGCTCATCCCCAGCGCAGGGCTGATCGGCGTGCTGCTGGGTCTGGGCGGCCTGGCCAGGTGCGGCGAGCTCACCGCCATGCGCGCAGCGGGGCTCTCGGTCACCGGCATCATGGCAGCGGTGCTCCTTGCCGGCCTGGCGCTGGTGGGTACGGCCGCGGTGGTGGATGAGACCGTCGGCGCCCCCGCGCGCCAGCTCGCCAAGGTGCGACGCGCCGAGCTCCGCGGTGAGCAGCTCGGGCTCGGCACCCGCTACGGCCTGTGGATGCGCGACGGCACGCGCATCCTGCACGCCCGTCATGCCGCGGCGGCGGACCGGCTGCAGGGGGTGGAGCTGTTCGAGCTCGGCCCCGGCCGCAGGCTCCTGACGGTGACGCGGGCGCGCGCGGCCCGCTACGACACGCACGAACGGGCCTGGGTGCTCGAGGACGCGGCGCGCACGCGCCTCGCCGCCGAGGGTCCCGTTCGCATCGACCGCCATGCGCGTCTGCGTGTGCGCCTGCGCGTGGATCCGGACCTGGTGCAGGCGCTCGCCGTGCGCCCCCACGAGCTCACCGTGCGCGGCCTGCGGGAGTACGTGGCCTACCTCGAGGGCAACGGGCTCGACGCGCGGCCCTACGCGCTTGCCCTGTGGCTCAAGCTGGCCGCGCCGCTGGCAGGGCTCGCCATGATGGCGCTGGGCGTGCCCTTCGTGCTCGGTCCTCTGCGCCAGCGCGGGGCCGGCGCACGCCTGTTCGCCGGCGCCGTGGTGGGCATCGGCTTCCTGATCGCGCTGCGGGCCGCCAACCATGCGGCCCTGGCCTACGGACTGCCGCCCTGGCTCGCCGCCTTCGCCCCCCTGGCGCTGGTCGCGGCGCTGGGGGGCTGGGCCCTGGCCCGCGCCCGCTAGCCGAGTTTCTTCGGCCCGTCGCTCTCAGGCGAGTTCGGTGCCGTGGCCGGCGGGCCGGTTCAGCCGCGCGCACGCACCACCCGGGTGCGCGAGAAGCGGTCGTGCCAGGCCCTGCCCTGCGGGTCGGCGAGCATCCACAGCCATCCCAGCCCTGCGGGAGCGAGCGCGGCGAGCGCCGCGGCGAAGCGCCGCGCCGCGTCCGCCCAGCCGAGCGGACGCCCGTCGTCGCGCACCACGCGCAGGCGCCAGGTCCTGAGCCCGAGCGTCTGGCCACCGTGGGTCCAGAACCAGCCGTGGAAGAGGAAGGCCACCCCGAGGAGGTAGAGCTCGAACCACACGGTGCCGGGCGGCACCGCCGCGCCGCCCCGCGCGCCCAGCACGGGCAGCGTCGCCACGAGCCACAGGGCGGCCAGGAGGAAGCCGTCGTAGAGCGCCGCACCCGCGCGGCGCGCGAGCAGGCTTAGCCGTTCGGCGATAGGCATCCCGACATTCTAGCCCCGGGAAGTCGCGCCGTCGCCCTGGCCCCGGGGCGGCCGGGTGTGCTACTACAGGAGCCAAAAATTGACGGAAGCTCTGAAAAAACCGATTTTTTTCAGAGCTTCCCTGCGGCCGGGGACGGCCGCGGGACGGCCCATGCACATGGAAGTGCATGACGATACGAAAAAAATCGAAAATGGGCCGCGAAGCACCATAGCGCTGATCAATCCGCGCAGCGGATTGATCAGAGTTTCCTGACCAGGCCGGAATGACCGGCGCAGCAGGGGAGGGGGACGGCGATGAGCCTGATCGGCGAGCTCGCGGCCATGCCGGGGGTGATCGCGGCCGGCGAGTACTCCTACAGGGGCGACCGCTACGTGTGCAAGGGCCGGCTCGACGACGAGCTGGCGCGCAAGGCCTCGATCATGTGCCGTGCCACCACCATGGGGCTTCACATGCAGGCCGGGATCCTGGGTGGTTTCTGCGCCGAGGGCTGCGGCCTGGTCCCGGCCCATGGCTGGGTGGTGCGCGGCCCGCGCTACACGGTCTGCGTGGTGGCCAATGTCTTCTGCTTCATCGACAACGAGGCGGGCTCGCTCGACCGGGTGCTCGGCCTGATGCGCGAGCGCCTGGCCGATGCCCCTGCCGACCTGGTGTGAACGCCGCCCTGCGGCGGGCGGGAGGAGGAGCACATGGCGAATCTCGACGCGCTGCTCGAGCTGCCCGGGGCCCGGGCGGCCTTCACCTTCAACGATCGGGGCGAGCTGCTGGATCATCGCATCGTCGACGGCGCCGAGGGCCTGGACGCGAAGGTGCTCGACCTGCTGTGCCATGTGTGCGTGGCCAACACGGCCATCGCCACCATGCAGGCCCGCGGCTGGGAGCAGATGACGGGGATGCAGGGCTTCTACCCCATCGAGGGCTTCGGCTTCGTGGGCCTGGAGTGGGCGGCGCTGACCCGGGGCCACTGCGGCGTGGTGCTCGACAACGCCGCCGCCGACTACGAGGCCGCCTACCGCGCGCTGGCCGAGCACGGGGCGGAGTGATGATCCGCCGGCTGCTCGCCCTCGACGGGGTGCAGGTGGTGTGCCGCTTCCGCGACGACGGCGCCTTCGTGGACGGCATGGGCCTGCTGGACGTGGACGGCCTGCGGCGGCTCGCCCGCTTCGCCCACGACTACAAGCGCATGGTGCAGGGCAACGCCGACCAGCTCGCCATGTTCACCGGCATGCCCGGCTGGACGCCGCCCGCGGGCTGGATCGTGCGCGGGACGCGCATGAGCGTATGCAGCGTGGCCAACGTGGTATGCCTGGTGGACAACGCCGAGGCCAGCCTCACGGAGGTCATGCAGGCCCTTGCCGAGGCCGCGCGCTGGTGAGCGGGAAGGGGCCGGGGATGGGGATTGGCGCTCCCTAGGGGACTCGAACCCCTGTTACCGGCGTGAGAGGCCGGCGTCCTAGGCCACTAGACGAAGGGAGCTCGTGCCTGCCTGGCCAGTCGAAGCGGTGCTATTATACGCGCACGCCCCCGGCGCTCAAGCCGTACATTCCGTGACGGAGACAGGACAGGCACAGGCAAGGCCACGGCCCGACGCACCCCGCATCATCCCGCGCGCCGAGCACAACATCTCGCGGGCCGACATCAGCAAGAACGCCCTCAAGGTGCTCTACCGCCTGCGCAAGGCGGGCTACCAGGCCTACCTGGTGGGTGGCGGGGTGCGCGACCTTCTGCTCGGCCGCGAGCCCAAGGACTTCGACGTGGCCACCGACGCCCGGCCCGAGGAGGTGCGGGCGCTGTTCCGCAACTGCCGGCTCATCGGGCGGCGCTTCCGCCTCGCCCACGTCCACTTCGGCCCCGAGATCATCGAGGTCGCGACCTTCCGCGCCATCCCCCGGCTCGCCGGCGAGGTCGAGGGGGCCGAGCCGGCCGAAGGGCGGGGCGCCGCGCCCGAGGGCGAGATCCTGATCGACGAGGAGGGACGCATCGTCCGCGACAACGTCTACGGCACCATCGAGGAGGATGCCTGGCGGCGCGACTTCACCGTCAACGCCCTCTACTACAACATCGCCGACTTCAGCGTGTTGGACTACGTAGGGGGCATGGAGGACCTGCGCGCAGGCCTCGTGCGCCTCATCGGCGACCCCGAGCAGCGCTACCGCGAGGACCCCGTGCGGATGCTGCGGGCGGTGCGCTTCGCGGCCAAGCTCGGCTTCCGCATCGACCCTGCCACCGCCGCGCCCATCCGCCGCCTGGGCCACCTGCTGGAGGACATCCCGCCCGCGCGCCTGTTCGAGGAGGTGCTCAAGCTCTTCCTGGGCGGCGCTGCGGTGGCCACCTTCGAGCTGCTGCGCCACTACGACCTCTTCCGCTACCTCTTTCCGGCCACCGATGCCGTGCTCGCCGATGAGGAGGACGGCTTCCCCCACACCTTCGTCCTCAAGGCGCTGGCGAACACGGACGCACGCATCGCCGAGGGCAAGCCGGTGACGCCCGCCTTCCTGTACGCGGTGCTGCTGTGGGGGCCGGTGCGCCGCCGCGCGCGCGAGCGGGTGGAGGCCAAGGGCGCAGGCGAGGTGGAGGCCCTGCACCGGGCGGCCTCGGAGGCCATGGCCGAGCAGATCCGCCATACGGCCCTGCCCAAGCGCTTCCGCGCCCCCATGCGCGAGATCTGGACCCTGCAGCCCCGGTTCGAGGCCCGCCGCGGGCGCAGGCCCTTGCGGCTGCGGGTCCATCCACGCTATCGGGCCGCCTATGACTTCATGCTTCTGCGCGCCGAGGCCGGGGAGGTGGAGGCCGAGACCGCCGAGTGGTGGCACCGCTTCGAGGCCGCCTCCGAGGACGAGCGGGAGCGGATGCTGGCTGAGGCCGGCGGGCGGCGGGCCGGCGGCCGGCGCCGCCGGCGGCGCCGGCCGGCCCCGGCCGGAGGCGATGCGGCGCCGTGAGCGCGGCGGCTTCACCTGAGCGGGCGCCGGTCATGGCCTACGTGGGGCTGGGCGGGAACGTGGATGATCCCCGCGTGCGCATGCGCCGCGCGCTCGCGGCCATGGCGGACCTGCCCGCGACACGGGTGGCGGGGGTCTCCTCCCTCTACCGTAGCCGGCCCCACGGCCCCCAGGACCAGCCCGAGTACCTGAACGCGGTGGCCGCGCTGGAGACCGCCCTCCCGGCCGAGGCGCTGCTGGAGGCCCTGCAGGCCATCGAGCGCGACGCCGGAAGGCGCCGCGACGGGCCGCGCTGGGGGCCGCGCACCCTGGACCTGGACCTGCTGGTCTACGGGACGCTACGGCTGGACCGCCCCGGGCTCACGCTGCCGCACCCGCGCATCGCCGAGCGCGCCTTCGTTCTGGCGCCCCTGGCCGAGCTGGCCCCGGAACTGGAGATCCCGGGCCTGGGGCCGGTGGCCGCGCTGCTGCAGGCCTGCCGCGACGACAGCCTGCTCGCCCGGGAGGCGGCGGCGCCGTGAGCGCGGTGGGATCGAGGCCGGGGTGGCGGTCTGCGCGGGACGCGAGGACCGACGCTCGCGCCCGTCGGCGGCCGTCCCTGGCCGCCGACGCCCGCGCATCCCGCCTCCCCGGCCTCGTCAGGGTGGTTGGTTGGTGTATGCGTAAGGTGCGGCGAATCGGCGCGGGCCCTTGGACGGCGC
>JALSJE010000049.1 GCA_026989495.1 Gammaproteobacteria bacterium
CGTGCCCCGGGAGCCGGATCCACGTGCGCTGTTGCGCGGTAGCGTGCTCGAGTATCGCGACCCGCTCGAACCCGTTGCGGAGGACGAGTGGGAGGCGGCCCAGTGATCGTGCTGGACACGCATGTCTGGGTGTGGTGGCTCTCGGATCCGGAACGGCTCTCACGTCGCGTGGTGGCCGCCATCGAGCGGGAGGTCGCGGCGGGTGATCCCGTGCGTGTCTCAGCGATCAGCGTTTGGGAGGTGGCAATGCTGGTGCAGCGGGAGCGCCTCCGTCTCGCCGTCAGCCTGGAACGTTGGCTGGACCTGGCCAGGGCCATGCCGGAGCTCGACCTCGTGCCGGTCACGCCCGAGATCGCACATGCGGCGGTGGTGCTCCCTGGTGACCTGCACAAGGATCCGGCGGATCGCATGATCGTGGCCACGGCGCGCGAGCTGGGTGCGACCCTTCTGACGAAGGATGCGCGCCTGCTGGATTACCCGCATGTGCGAAGCCTCTGGTAGCGGGAGGCCTTCGTGACGAGGTGCGGCGGGCTCTTGGGCTGAAAGGGCAGCCTGGGCGGTCAGAGGCAGGCGCGGCCGATCGGGCCCTATCTCGCCGTCGGGGTTTGGGGAACCTTTGCGCTCCAAGTGATGGCCGTTCTCGGACTGTTCGCCATGGCACTCATGCCGGCGCGCGACCTCGGGACGGAAGGCTTATGGTCGCTTCGCCTTCGCGGTGGCGGCGGCGCTGGGGCTTGTGGCGTGGAACGTGACGCTGGCGCGCGAGGTGATGCGGCGCCTCGGTGTGAACCCCACGGCGCTGCCGCTGCCGCGCCGGTGGTACGCACCGGCCTCCGCCCGGGAGGGCGTCGGCGGGGCGCCGTTGGGCTGAGGCGAGCGCCCCCCTGGCAGGCGCAGTGCCCTTGAAGCGGGCGAGGACGGTGCCCATGTGGAATAATCGGTTCATCTGGCTCGAGGGAGGGTTGGAGAGCGCATGAGCAAGCGGATCAGGAAGGCCGTCTTTCCGGTGGCAGGGCTCGGGACCCGGTTCCTGCCCGCCACCAAGAACACCCCCAAGGAGATGCTCCCGATCGTGGACAAGCCGCTGGTGCAGTATGCGGCCGAGGAGGCGATCGCGGCGGGCTGTGACGAGCTGATCTTCGTGACCTCCAGCAGCAAGCGCGCCATCATCGCCGACCACTTCGACAAGAACTACGAGCTCGAGGCGGAGCTGGAGCGGCGCGGCAAGACCGAGCTTCTGGCCATGGTCCGGGGCGTGGTGCCGGAGGGGGTGGCGTGCGTGTACGTGCGCCAGCCCGAGGCGCTGGGGCTGGGCCATGCGGTGCTGTGCGCCGCGCCCGTGGTGGAGGGGGACCCCTTCGCGGTGCTGCTCGCCGACGACCTGATCGACGGGGGCGCACGGAGCTGCCTCGAGCAGATGGTGGACGTCTACGAGCGCTACGGCGGCTCGGTGATCGCCGTGGAGGAGGTGGACCCCGCCGACACGGAGAAGTACGGGATCGTGCAGGTGGAAGCGGTGGACGAGCGCATCGGGCGGATCCGGGGCATCGTGGAGAAGCCTCGCCCGGAGGAGGCGCCTTCCAACCTGGCGGTGGTGGGCCGCTACATACTGAGCCCCCGCATCATGCAGCTCCTGCGCGAGACGCCGCATGGCGCCGGCGGCGAGATCCAGCTCACGGACGCCATCGCCCGGCTCCTGGCGGAGGAGCCGGTCTACGCCTACCGTTTCGAGGGCCGGCGCTACGACTGCGGCTCCAAGCTGGGCTATCTGGAGGCGAACGTGGATTTCGCCCTCAAGCACCCGCAGCTCGGGGAGCCCTTCCGGGCGTTGCTGCGGGCCCGCTGCGAGGCCGGCGGACAGGAGAGGACGCCGGTCGCGGCGCCGGGCATGGCGGTGGGGGGCAAGCAGGGCGGATAGGACCCGTCCCGTAGCGGACGGGCTTTGCGGGGCCGCGCCGGAGAGGCGCGGCCCCGGCGTGTGAGGCCCGGGCGGCGCGTCGGGACGGCCGCCGGTGTCGTGGTGAAGCCTGGACGCTGGGCACGCATCGCGTGACTGTGAAGAAGGTCTGGCCATCGGGGGTGAGGATGCGCCTTCCGGCGGCCTGCCCCGTCCCTTGCGACTTTTCGCTCGCGCCCGCTGGGTCTTCGCCCGGCCCGTGGTCCCCGCCACGGACCGGGCTCCAGACCGGCGCGTGCGCGGCTGCGAAGGCCGCAATCATCCGGGGCCCCGATGCGCCGCCCGGGCCTACGGTCTGAGCATGTGCGGCTTCGCGGGCATCCTGGATCCGAGGCGTCGCTGGGACGTGGCGGCGCTGGAACGGCTGGCCGATGCCATGGCCGGGGCGCTGGCGCACCGGGGCCCGGACGACGCCGGCACGTGGGTGGACGCGGAAGCGGGTGTCGCGCTCGGGCATCGGCGCCTTGCGGTCATCGATCTCAGCCCCGAGGGGCGCCAGCCCATGGTCTCGGCCTCGGGGCGCTATGTCGTCGCCTACAACGGTGAGATCTACAGCTTCCGTGAGATCCGGCGCGAGCTCGAGCGCGCGGGCCTTGCGCCGGACTGGCGGGGGCATTCGGACACGGAGGTGCTGCTCGCCGCAGTCGAGGCCTGGGGCGTGGAGGGCGCGCTGCGGCGCTGCGTGGGCATGTACGCCTTCGCCCTTTGGGACCGGCGCGAGCGTGTCCTCTGGCTGGCGCGCGACCGCATGGGCGAGAAGCCCCTCTACTACGGCTGGGTGGGGGGCGTGCTGGCCTTCGCTTCGGAGCTCAAGGCGCTGCGGCGGGTGCCGGGCTGGACCGGCGCCGTGGACCGTGAGGCGCTGACCCTGTACTTTCGCCACAACTACGTGCCGGCGCCCTGGTCCATCCATGCCGGCGTGCGCAAGCTCCCGCCCGGTTGCGTGGTGCGTTTCGATGCGAAGGCCGCGCCCGGAAGCTGGCCGGAGCCTCGGGCCTACTGGTCGCTGGTCGAAGCCGTGCGGGCTGGCCTCGCCGATCCTCTGCCGGAGGAGCCGGAGACGTGCGCCGAGGCGGTGGAGGAAGCGCTGCGGCGCAGCCTCTCTGGACAGATGGTGGCCGACGTGCCGCTGGGCGCCTTCCTTTCCGGCGGGATCGACTCCTCGACCGTGGTGGCGCTCATGCAGGACTTGTGCGACCGCCCTGTGCGCACCTTCACCATCGGCTTCCACGAGAGGGACTACGACGAGGCCGAGGACGCCGCACGCGTGGCGCGCCACCTGGGCACGGACCACACGGAGCTCTACGTCACGCCGCGGGAGGCGATGGAGGTGATCCCGCGCCTGCCCTCGATCTGGGACGAGCCCTTCGCCGACTCCTCACAGATCCCGACCTTCCTGGTCAGCGAGCTGGCGCGCCGGCACGTGACCGTGGCCCTCTCGGGCGACGGTGGCGAC
>JALSJE010000050.1 GCA_026989495.1 Gammaproteobacteria bacterium
TCTCGGCGAGCAGGGGCTCGCGGCTCGCCGCGATCAGGCGCGCGGCGGCCTGGCTCAGCCGCACCGTCACCGGACGGCCGTGCAGGCGCACCGTGCCCGTCGCCGCGGCCGCCATGGATTCAGCTCCCGGTGCCGGCCAGGCGCTCCTGGAGGGCGCGGTCCTTGGCGAGCACGGACTCCGAATCGGCGCGCCGGGCCTCGGCCACGCGCCGGGCCAGGTCCGCGTCGGCGAGCGCCAGGATCTGGGCCGCGAGCCAGCCGGCATTGCGCGCGCCGGCCCTGCCGATGGCCACGGTGGCGACGGGTATGCCGCCCGGCATCTGCACCGTGGACAGCAGCGCGTCCATGCCGCGCAGCGGCCCGCCGTCCATGGGGACACCGATGACCGGGCGCAGGGTCAGGCCCGCCACGGTGCCCGCGAGATGCGCCGCCAGGCCCGCGGCGGCGATGAAGACCGCGCAGCCGCGCCCTTCGGCCTCGCGCACGTAGGCGTGGGTCGCCGCCGGGGTCCGGTGGGCCGAGAGGATGCGCACCTCGCGGGGGACACCGAGGCGGTCGAGCACGTCGAGACAGGCCTGCATGGTGTCGAGGTCCGAGTCGGACCCCATCATCACGGCCACGAAAGGCTTGCCGTCTGTCATGTCCGTCCTCTCCTCCCGCGGCACGAAGGCTGCGCGGCCTCCGTCCCGCGCTTCAGCTCACATCACGGCGAGCGTCCGCCGGCCAGCCGGTCATTTCCCGCCCGCTACCACCTGCGACGGCGTGCCGCCCTCCCAGGGCTCGGCGTAGCCGCACTCCTTCTGCGGGCACACGCGCTCGGTGCCGCGGCGCTTGGTGGTCTTGATGGTGAGCACGGGCCAGCCGCACTTGGGGCAGGGCCCGGCCACGGGCTCGTTCCAGACCGCGTAGTCGCAGTCCGGATAGGTGCTGCAGGAGTAGAAGGTCCTGCCGCGGCGCGAGCGGCGCTTGAGCAGCGTCCCCTTCCCGCACTTCGGGCACCGCACGCCGGTGTCCGCCGGCCTCTCCAGCGGCTCGATGAAGCGGCACTTGGGATAGGCCGAGCAGCCGATGAAGCGCCCGTAGCGCCCGTGGCGGACGAGCAGCTCGCTGCCGCACTCGGGGCAGGTGCGGCCCTCGACCTTCTCCGGCTCGGGGCGTGCCTCGCCCGAGAGGTCCCGCGTGTAGTCGCACTCGGGATAGCCCGTGCAGCCGACAAAGCGCCCGCGCCTGCCGAGGCGGATGGTGAGCGGCCGGCCGCACTTGGGGCAGCTCTCGTCGAGCGCCTCCTGGGTGGCGTCGGCGCGCGTGACCGTGCGCTCCTTCTCCTCCACCAGGGCCTTGAAGGGCTCCCAGAAGGCCCGCAGCACCGGCACCCACTGCTTCTCGCCACGGGCGATGGCGTCGAGCTCGTCCTCCAGCCGCGCGGTGAAGTCGTAGTCCACGTAGCGGGCGAAGTGCCGCGTGAGGAAGCGGTTGACCACGCGCCCGAGGTCGGTGGGGTGGAAGCGGCGCTTGTCCAGCGTCACGTACTGGCGCTCGAGCAGCGTCTGGATGATGGCGGCGTAGGTGGAGGGGCGGCCGATGCCGTACTCCTCCAGCGCCTTGACCAGCGTGGCCTCGCTGTAGCGCGGCGGCGGCTCGGTGAAGTGCTGGTGGCGCTCGAGCCGCTCGATGCGCACGGTCTCGCCCTCCTCGAGCGGCGGGAGCATCCGCTCCTCGCCCTTCTCCTTCTCCGCCTCGCCGGCCTCCTGGTAGAGGGCCATGAAGCCGGGATCGACCACGGTGGAGCCGGTGGCGCGGAAGCGGTGGCCGCCATCGCAGCCGAGGTCCACGCCCACGGTGTCGATCGTG
The DNA here is from genome assembly GCA_026989495.1 of Gammaproteobacteria bacterium. Taxonomy (GTDB): domain Bacteria; phylum Pseudomonadota; class Gammaproteobacteria; order S144-34; family S144-34; genus S144-34. The sequence continues at coordinate 1,852 of JALSJE010000050.1, forward strand.
GCGTGGCGCATCTGACAGGCCACGGCGCGGCGCCAGATGAGCTCGTAGAGGCGGTGCTGGTCCCTGGTGAGGCACTCCTTGAGGGATTCGGGCGTACGCGCCACCGAGGTGGGCCGGATGGCCTCGTGCGCCTCCTGGGCGTTCTTCGACTTGGTCTTGAACACCCGCGGCCTGGCCGGGAGGCGGTCTTCGCCGTAGTGGCGCGCGATCCAGGCGCGGATCTCCTCGACGGCCTCCTGGGCGAGGCTCACCGAGTCGGTGCGCATGTAGGTGATCAGGCCCACGGAGCCGGCGCCGATGTCCACGCCCTCGTAGAGCTGCTGGGCGATGCGCATGGTCTTCTGGGCGGAGAAGCCGAGCCGGCGCGAGGCCTCCTGCTGCAGGGTGGAGGTGATGAAGGGCGGCGGCGGGTTGCGCCGGCGCTGCTTGCGCTCGACCTTCTCGACCCGCAGGATCCCGCCGGCGGCGCGCTTGACGGCCGCCACCACCGCCTTGGCGTGCTCGGCGTCGGCGATGTCGAACTGCTCGAGCTTGCGGCCCTCGAAATGGGTCAGGCGGGCGACGAAGCGCGCATCCTCCTTGCGGCAGCGCGCCTCCAGGGTCCAGTACTCGCGCGGCTCGAAGCGCTCGATCTCCTCCTCGCGCTCGACGATGAGCCTGAGCGCCGGGCTCTGCACGCGTCCGGCCGACAGCCCCGGGCGGATCTTCTTCCACAGCAGGGGCGAGAGGTTGAAGCCGACCAGGTAGTCGAGGGCGCGGCGCGCCTGCTGGGCGTTGACCAGGTCCTGGGAGATGTCGCGCGGATGCGCCATGGCCTCGCGGATGGCACGCTCGGTGATCTCGTGGAAGACCACGCGGCGCACGGGCTTGGCGTCGAGCGCGCCGCGCTCGGTCAGGATCTCGCGCAGGTGCCAGGAGATGGCCTCGCCCTCGCGGTCCGGATCGGTGGCCAGATACAGGTCCTCGGCCTTGGCCAGGGCCTTGGCGATGGCGTCCACGTGCTTCGCGTTGCGCTCGATGATCTGGTAGCGCATCGCGAAGCCGTGCTCGGGGTCCACCGCCCCCTCCTTGGGCACGAGGTCGCGCACGTGGCCATAGGAGGCGAGCACCTGGTAGCCCTTGCCCAGGTACTTGCGCAGCGTCCGGGCCTTGGCGGGGGACTCGACGACGACCAGGTGCATGGCGGGTGCAGGCGGGCGGCGCCGGTTCAGTGGAGGCGGCCCTCGAGGCCGTCCAGGACCAGGTCCTCGACCCAGGCGTAGGCGGCCTCGTGGCCAGGCTGGTTGTAGAGCACCATGAGCACCACCCACTTGAGCTGCTCGAGGCCCACGGGCATGGGCTCGTCGAGCACCATCACGCGGTCGACGACGAGCTCGCGGGTGGCGGGCGTGAGGACCCCGGCCTCCTCCAGGAACAGGAGGAAGCCGCGCGCGTCGGCGTCGAGCCGTGCGCATTCGGCGGGGCTGAACACGCGCATGGCGCGCGGCGTCTGGCCGTCGGGGGCGCCATCGGCGCGCAGCTCGGCGAGATCGGCCAGCCAGTCGAAGGCGCGCTCGATCTGGGGCTGGGCGAAGCCGGCCTCGCGCAGGTGCGCGGCGAGCCGGTCGCGGTCCGGCTCAGGGGGCGCATCCTCGTCGAGATAGTAGTTCTCGAACAGGTACACCAGCACGTCCAGCACGTTCTCTCGCATCTCAACCCTTCTCCGGGACGCGCGCATAGAGCCCCCCTGCCGTCGAGGCCACGCGCCCCTCGAGCTCGAGGATCAGCAGCATGGAGGAAACCTCTCCGGGCGTCAATCCGGTGCGCGCGACCAGGACGTCCACCGGGAGCGGCGTCTCTTCCATGGCGTTCAGGAGCTTGCGGTATTCGGGGTCGGCGGGCGGCGACGGGGCTGCGGCGGGCGCCGGGGACGGGCGCCGCAGGCGCGCGGCCGCATCCCCCAGGCGCGGAGCGATCTCCTCGAGCACGTCGGCGGCGGTCTCCACCAGCCTGGCGCCCTGGCGGATGAGCAGGTGGCAGCCGCGGGCGAGGGGGCTGTGGATGGAGCCCGGCACGGCCATGACCTCGCGGCCGAGCTCGGCGGCGAGCCGGGCCGTGATGAGGGCGCCGGAGCGCACGCTCGCCTCGACCACCAGCACCCCGTGGGCGAGCGCGGCGATGAGGCGGTTGCGGCGCGGGAAGAGGCCCGGCCGGGGCGGGGTGCCCAGGGGCGTCTCCGAGACCAGGGCACCGCCGCTGTCGACGATGCGGCGCGCGAGCGCCACATGCTCCGGCGGATAGATCCGGTCGAGCCCCGTGGCGCAGACCGCGACCGTGAGGCCGCCGGCGCCCCCGTCCGCGGCGAGCGCCCCCTCGTGGGCGGCGGCGTCCACGCCGCGGGCGAGCCCGCTCGTGACCACCAGCCCCGCCTCCGCGAGCGCACGCCCGAGCTCGCGCGCGGTCTCCCGCCCGGCGGGCGTGGGGCGGCGGCTGCCCACCACGCCCACCTGGGGCAGGGCGAGCACCTCGGGATCGCCCGCCACGTGGAGCACCAGGGGGGCGTCGGGCAGGTCGCGCAGGCGCTCGGGATAGCGCGGATCGTCGATGGCGAGGAGGTGGCGCCCGGGGCGCGCCGCGGCCCACTCGAGCGAGGCCCGGACCGCGGGCGCCTCCTCCGCGCCGACCAGCCCGGCGGCCGCCTCGGGCCCGATCCCGGCGCGCCGCAGGGTGCCGGGATCGGCGCGCAGGAGGGCGGCCGGATCGCCGCCGAAGCCCCGCTCGACGAGCTCGCGCGCGGCGCGGGGCGCCAGCCCCGGCGCGAGCGCGAGCGCCAGCCAGGCGCGCAGCCGCTCCGGTCCCGCGGGCGGCGTCACACGGCCCCGCCCGCGCTCAGGGGTTGCGGACCCGGTCGAGCACCCGGATGGCGCGCGTGGCCTTCATCACGAGCGCGTAGCTCACCCGGTCGAAGGTCCGGAACACCATCACCACCCCGGCGCGCTCCTCGGGCAGCGTGACCTTCTCGCGCCGCACGGGGTCGCGCACGGTCTCGCCGGCCTGGTAGACGGCGAGCACATGGCCCGGAGCCATGCCCTCGCGCTCGCCGCGGTTGAGCACCACCACCTGGTACTGGCCGATGCGCGAGACCCCGTCGAAGACGGCGATGATGCGCCCCTCGACGGGCCTGTCGGGCGCGCGCGGGAAGAAATTGTCGGTATAGGGCGACTCGTCCACCGGAAAGAGGCGGTCGCCCACCAGGGCCTCGCGGGTGCTGCGCTCGAGCACCAGCGTCGCCGGATCGCCGCCGCGCTGCACCCGCGCGTCCGCCACGTGGATGGCCTCGACGCCGAGCACCTCGCCGGTGTCGGGATCGCGGTAGAGCTGGCTGCGGCGCAGCACCGCGAAACGCGCGCCCGGCCCCTCGCCGATGCCGCGCGCATAGACCCGGTCGCCGCTGCCGGCGATGAGATGCTCGTCGGCGCTGGCGACGATGTAGGCCGCCCGCTCGAAGGCGGCCTCGTCCAGCACCCGCGGGCGGCTCAGGAAGGGACGGATGGCGTCCAGAGGGATCGTGGGGATGGCCTCGGCCAGCGGGCGCTCGCGCACCCGGGGCGAGAGCCTGACGGTGGGCCGGCCCCGCCGGAGGACCAGCCGCGGCTTGCCGTCCAGGTAGACCAGGCTGATGACGTCGCCCGGATAGATGAGGTGCGGGTTCTCGATCTGGGGGTTGATATGCCAGACCTCGGGCCACAGCCACGGGTCGCGCAGGAAACGCTCGGCGATGTCCCACAGGGTGTCGCCGCGCTTGACCACGTAGCGGTCCGGATGGTCGGGGTTGAGGGGCACCCCGCCGGCGGCGTGGGCGACCAGCGTCACGAGGGCGGCGGCGAGGAGTCCGGCGAGCGTCTTGTTCCTGGTCATCGCGTTCCCTTCTACTTGTTGTGGCCGGGCGGGGCCTGAGGTCGCCGCCTGGGGTGCGATGGGCGCGCCCAGGCGAAATCCTGTATCATCATTACCTTAGCAGCATAGGCCCGGCTTTGCACCGGGTACGGTGACGGAATTCACAACTATGGCCAAGCTCCAGATCCTGCACTACCCGGACCCGCGGCTGCGCGAGAAGGCCCGTCCCGTGGACACGGTGGACGACGCCGTGCGCCGGCTCGCCGACGACATGCTCGAGACCATGTACGAGGCACCGGGCATCGGGCTCGCCGCCACCCAGGTGGGCGTGCCCCGCCGGGTGATCGTCATCGACGTCACCGAGGACAAGTCCCGGCCCATGGTCTTCGTCAATCCGGAGATCCTCGCGCGCGAGGGCGAGGAGGAGATGGAGGAAGGCTGCCTCTCGGTGCCCGGCGTCTACGAGCGCGTCCGGCGGGCCGAGCGGGTGCGCGTGCGCGCCCTCGACCGCGAGGGCGATCCTTTCGAGCTGGAGGCCGACGGGCTGCTCGCCGTGTGCATCCAGCACGAGGTGGATCATCTCGACGGCAAGCTCTTCGTGGACTACCTCTCGGAGCTCAAGCGCAGCCGGATCCGCAAACGGCTGGAGAAGCAGAAGCGGCTCGGGCTCGCCCCGCCGGCCCACGCCCGCCGCGCCGTGATCTGAGCGCACGCCGGCCTTCCCGCAGCGTGGATCGGGAGCCCTCAGCGGCCTGCACCGGCGTCCGGCGGGAGACGGCGTGAGCGCGCCCCTGCGCACCGTCTTCGCCGGCACCCCCGACTTCGCGGTGCCTGCGCTGGAGGCCCTGGCCGGCGCGCCCGGCGTCGAGCTCGTCGCCGTCTACACCCAGCCCGACCGTCCCGCAGGCCGCGGTCGCCGGCCGGCGCCCAGCCCGGTCAAGCGCGCCGCCGCGGCCCTCGGCGTGCCGGTGCGGCAGCCGGAGAGCCTGCGCGGGCCGGACGCGGTGGCCGCGCTCGCCGCGCTCACGCCGGACCTGATGGTGGTGGTCGCCTACGGCCTCATCCTGCCCCCGGCGGTGCTGGCGATCCCGCGCCTCGGCTGCGTGAACCTCCACGCATCGCTGCTGCCGCGCTGGCGCGGGGCCGCGCCCATCCAGTGGGCGATCCTGGCCGGCGACCCAGAGACCGGCGTGTGCCTGATGCAGATGGACGAGGGCCTGGACACGGGGCCGGTGCTCGCCTGCGCCCGCACCTCCATCGGCGCGCGCGAGACCGCCGGCGAGCTGCACGACCGCCTCGCCGCGCTGGGCGCGGGCCTGCTCGCCGAGCGGTTGCCTGCGCTCGCGGCGGGCACGCTCCGGGCCCGGCCCCAGGACCCCGCACGCGCCACCTACGCACCCAAGATCGCCAAGACCGACGCCGAGCTCGACTGGTCGCGGCCGGCCGCGGAGCTCGACCGGCGCGTGCGCGCCTTCAACCCGCGGCCCGTGGCCTGGACCCGGCTCGAGGGCGAGCCGTTGCGCATCTGGCGCGCCGAGCCCGTGGCGGGGGAGGCGGGTGCCGCCCCCGGCACCGTGGTGCGCGTCGACGGTCCCCCCGAGGTGGCGACGGGCGCAGGCCGCCTGCGGCTGCTGGAGGTGCAGCCGGCGGGCGGGCGCCGCATGGAGGCGGCGGCCTTCGCCCGCGGCCGGGCGCTCGCCGGCCGCCGCCTGGGCTGAGGCTGGCCGATGGGACGGCGCAGGGGACAGGGCGGGCGGGCCCGCGCCGCCGCGGCCCGCTGGCTCGCGCAGGTCCTGGCGGGCGCCTCGCTCGCCGCCGGCCCCCCGCGCGGGGTGGCGCGCCTTCCCCCCGCGGACCGCGCGCTGGTCCAGGAGCTGGTCTACGGCACGCTCCGCTTCCTGCCGCGGCTCGAGTGGCGCCTGGGACGGCTGCTGGAACGCCCCCTGCCACGCCATGCCACCGGGCTGCGCGCCCTCCTGCTCCTCGGCCTCTACCAGCTCGGCGAGGGCGGCTTCGCGCCCCATGCGGCCGTGCACGAGACCGTGGCGGCGTGCGCGGGCGCCGGCGCCCCGCGCGCACGGGGCCTGGTCAACGCCGTGCTGCGCCGCTGGCAGCGCGAGCGCGGGGCGCTGGCCGCCGCCGAGCGGGAAGACCCGGAGGCCCGCTGGGCCCACCCGGCCTGGCTGGTGGAGGCGGTGCGCCGCGACTGGCCGGCGCGGTGGGAGGCCGTGCTGGAGGCAGGCAATGCCCGCGCGCCCATGACGGTGCGCGTGGCCCTCGACCGCATGGGCCTGGAGGCCGCCCGCGGCCTGCTCGCCGGGGGCGGCATCCAGGCCGAGCCGTTGGAAGGCGTGCCCTCGGCCCTGACGCTGGCCGAGCCGGTGCCGGTGGAGCGCCTGCCAGGCTTCGAGGAGGGGCTGCTGAGCGTGCAGGATGCGGCCGCCCAGCTCGCGGCCGTGCTCCTCGACCCCCGGCCCGGCGAGCGGGTGCTCGACGCCTGCGCCGCCCCCGGCGGCAAGACGGGTCATCTGCTGGAGCGCATGGGCGGCGCGGGCGAAGTGGTGGCGCTCGACAGCGACGCGCGCCGCCTCGAGCGCCTGCGCGAGAACCTCGCGCGCCTGCGGCGCGAGGCGGTGGTGCGCGTGGGCGACGCCCGCGCGCCGCGGTCCTGGTGGGACGGCCGCCCCTTCGACCGCATCCTGCTGGATGCGCCCTGCTCGGGCACGGGGGTCGTGCGGCGCCAGCCCGACATCAAGCTGCACCGGCGCGCCTCCGACGTCACGTCGCTGGCCCGCGCCCAGGCGCAGATGCTGGAGGCCCTGTGGCCGCTGCTCAGGCCGGGGGGTATCCTTCTCTATGTGACCTGCTCGCTGCTCAGGGCGGAGAACGAGGCGGTGGTCGGCGGCTTCCTCGCCCGCCATCCGGAGGCGGAGGCGCTCCCCGTCGGGCTCGGGTGGGGGGAGGCCTGTCCCGTCGGGCGCCAGATCCTGACGGGCGAGGCCGGCATGGACGGCTTCTACTACGCCCTGCTGCGGCGCGGCCCGGCGGGCCGGGGCGGGTGAGCCCGGTGCGGAGCGCGCCGGTCCTGCTCGCATGCCTTGCGCTCGCGGCGGCGCTGCCGGCCACGGCGGGGGCGCCCGGCATCCAGGTGCTCTCGGCGCGCACGACGCTGGTGGACGAGGTGTACCGCCTCGACGCCGACATCCGCTACGACCTGGGCCCGGCCGCGGAGGAGGCCCTGCACAGCGGCGTGCCCCTGACCTTCGTCACCGAGATCGAGGTCCTGCGGCCGCGGCGCTGGCTGTGGGACGCGCGCGTCGCCCGCCTGGAGCAGCGCCACGTGCTGCGCTGGCACGCCCTCAGCGAGCGCTACGTGCTCGAGCACCTCAACACCGGCGAGCGGCGCAGCTTCCGCAGCCTCGCGCGCGCGCTCCAGGCCCTCGGCACCCTGCGGGGGCTCCCCATGCTCGACCGGCGCCTGCTGCGCGTGGGCACCGCCTACGACGCGCGGCTGCGCGCGCGCCTCAGCGTCGAGGACCTGCCCGCCCCCATGCGGCCCTTCGCCTACCTGGAGCGCGACTGGCGTCGGCTGCGCAGCGGCTGGTACCGATGGCGGCTCGCCTCCTGAGGTCACTGGCACGGGCCAGCCGCGGGGGGCTGGCCCCGATGCTGTTCCTGTTCGCGGGGCTGCTGCTCTCGCTCGCCCTGCTGAGCGCCGCGACCGAGAACTCGGCCCGCTTCGGCCGCCTCTATTCCCTGCTGCTGCTCATCAACTCCGCGGGCCTGGTCGCGCTCGCCGCCCTCATCACGGCCACGCTGGCGCGGCTGTGGCTCGCCCACCGCGCCGGCGCGCCCGGGGCCCGGCTCACGCTGCGGCTCGCCGGCATCCTCGTCCTGATCGCGGTGGTGCCCGTGAGCCTGGTCTACTACGTCTCGCTGCGCTTCCTCGAGCGGGGCATCGACACCTGGTTCGACGTGCGCATCGAGCGGGCCCTGGAGGACGCGCTGGCGCTGTCGCGCGCCTCGCTGGATCTTCGCATGCGCGAGCTGCTGCGCGCGGTCACCCAGGCCGCCGAGGCCGTGACCGCGACCGACGACCCGGCCCTGGTGCTCGAGGAGCTGCGCGCGCAGGTGGACGCCGCCGAGCTCACCCTCTTCGGCAGCAACGGCCGCCTGGTGGCCACCGCCAGCGCCGAGCCCACCCCCAGCCCCCCCTCCCGTCCGGACGAGGCGGTGCTGCTGCAGGTGCGCCAGGGCCGGCCCTACATCGGCCTCGACCCCGCGGGCGGGGCGCTGCAGGTGCGCGTGGTGGTGCCGGTGGCGGCGCCGGTGGGCGGGGACGGCCGCCGCGTGCTCCAGGCGCTCTTCCCGCTGCCGGCGCGCTTCGGCGAGCTCGCCCACCAGGTGGAGGCGGCGGTGGCCAAGTACCGCGAGCTCGCCTATCTGCGCGGCCCGCTCAAGCGCAGCTTCGTGCTCTCGCTCTCGCTGGTGCTGCTGCTGAGCCTGCTCGCGGCGGTGTGGGCCGCCTTCGCGGCCGCGCGCCGCCTGGTCTCGCCGCTGGCGGAGCTGGCCGACGCCACCCGCGCCGTGGCCGAGGGCCGCTACGACCGCCAGCTCCCCGAGCGCGGCGACGACGAGCTCGCCTTCCTCGTGCGCTCCTTCAACGAGATGGTGCGCCGCCTGGAGCAGGCGCGCGGCGCGGCCGAGCGCAGCCGCCGCGTGGTGGAGGCACAGCGCAGCTACCTCGCCACCGTGCTCGCGCACCTCGCCTCGGGCGTGCTCACCCTCGACGCGACCCTCGGCGTGCGCACCGCCAACGAGGCCGCCGGACGCATCCTGGGCGTGGAGGCGGGCAGCCTCCTGGGCGAGCCGCTGGAGGGCCTCGGCGCGCGCCACCCGCACCTGCTGCCCTTCGTGGACGCCGTGCGCCCGCACCTGGGCCGGGCCCCGGCCGGGGGCGAATGGCAGGAGGAGGTGGCGCTCTACGGCCCCGAAGGCCGGCGCATCCTGCGCGTGCGCGGCACCGCGCTGCCCGAGGCCGCGCGCGGGGGGCACCTGCTGGTCTTCGACGACATCACCGCGCTGGTGCAGGCCCAGCGCGACGCCGCCTGGGGCGAGGTCGCCCGCCGCCTCGCCCACGAGATCAAGAACCCCCTCACCCCCATCCAGCTCAGCGCCGAGCGTGTGCGCCGCCGCTGCCTGCCGGCCCTCGACGGCAAGGCGGCCGAGGTGCTCGACCGCGCCACCCACACCATCATCCAGCAGGTCGAGGCCATGAAGGGCATGGTGGACGCCTTCGCCGAGTACGCGCGGGCCCCGCAGGTCGCCCTGCGCCCACTGGCGCTCAACGAGCTGGTGGCCGAGGTGGTCGAGCTCTACCAGGGCACGGCCGGCGCCCGCGTCGAGGCCGACCTCGATCCCGCCGGCCCCCTCGTGGAGGCCGACCCGGCGCGCCTGCGCCAGCTCCTGCACAACCTCCTGCGCAACGCCCTCGAGGCCGCCGAGGGCCATGGCCCGGCGCGGGTGACGGTGCGCACCCGCTGCGTGCGCGTGGCCGGCTGCCGCGCGGTGGAGCTCGCCGTGAGCGACGCCGGCCCCGGCTTCGAGCCTGAGGTGCTCGGGCGTCTGTTCGAGCCCTATGTGACTACAAAGGCTGGGGGAACCGGGCTAGGATTGGCGATCGTCAAGAAGATCGTGGAGGAGCACGGCGGCAGCATCCGCGCCCGCAACCGTCCGGGCGAAGGGGCTGAGGTCGTCGTACGCCTGCCGGCCGCAGGGGCGCGCGCCGCCGGCGTGCCGTCCGTCCGGCCCGCGGGAGAGCCATGAGCGCAGCCCACATCCTGGTCGTCGACGACGAGCCCGAGATCCGCAACCTGGTCCGCGAGATCCTCGAGGACGAGGGCTACGAGGTGAGCGTGGCCGCGGACGCGCGCGAGGCGCGCGAGGCGCGCCGGCGGCGCGCGCCCGACCTGGTGCTGCTCGACATCTGGATGCCGGACGTGGACGGCATCACGCTGCTGCGCGAGTGGCGCGAGGGCGAGGCGCCGCCCTTCCCCGTGGTCATGATGTCCGGGCACGGCACCGTGGAGACGGCGGTGGAGGCCACGCGCCTCGGGGCCTTCGACTACGTGGAGAAGCCGCTCTCGCTGCCCAAGCTGCTCGCCGTGGTGGAGCGGGCGCTCACGCGCGCGCCGGGCCGGCGTGAAGGCGCGCGGCCGGCGGCGGTGACAGAGCCGGTCGGGCGCAGCCTCGCCATGCAGACCCTGCGCGAGCAGGCCCGGCGGGCGGCCGCCGCCGCGAGCCCCGTCCTGCTCGTGGGCGAGCCCGGCAGCGGCAAGGAGACGCTCGCGCGCTACCTGCACCACGAGAGCGCGCGCCGCGACGGGCCCTTCGTGGCCGTCCCGGCCGCGCACCTGCGCGCGCCGGAGGCGGCGGCGCTGCTCTTCGGACGCGAGCGCGAGGGCCACGCCGAGCCCGGCCGGCTCGAGGCCGCGCGCGGCGGCACGCTCTACCTCGACGAGCTCACGGCCATGCCCCATGCGGTGCAGGAGCGCCTCGCCGCCGCCATCGACACGGGCAGCTTCCAGCGCGAGGGCGGCACCGCCCCGCTCCCCCTCGAGGCCCGCCTCGTCGCGGGCACCGGCCGCGAGCCCAAGGCCGCGGTGCGCGCGGGCGAGCTGAGCGAGGCGCTCCTCTACCGCATCGGTGTGGTCGTGCTGCGCGTGCCCCCGCTGCGCGAGCACCGCGAGGACGTGCCGGAGCTGCTCGCCTGGTACGTGGACCACTTCGCCGACCGCGAGGGCCTGCCCTACCGCCGCTTCACCGTGGCAGCCCAGAACCGCCTGCGCCACCACGCCTGGCCCGGCAATGTGCGCGAGCTGCGCAACCTGGTCCAGCGCCTCCTCATCCTCGGCAGCGGCGAGGAGATCGACGTCGAGGAGGTGGAGCAGGCCCTGGGCGAGGCGCGCCCGGCGCCCGCGCCCGAGCGGCTGGGCGAGGCCGGCTGGTTCGACCTCCCCCTGCGTGAGGCGCGCGAGCGCTTCGAGCGCGCCTACCTCGAGCACCAGCTCGCCGCCTGCGGCGGCAGCGTGGGAAAGCTCGCCCAGCGCGTCGGCATGGAGCGCACCCACCTCTACCGCAAGCTGCGCGCCCTCGGCATCGATCCCAGGAAGGTGGCCGCCGAGTGAAGCGCGGAGGACGGCGACCGTGAAGATCATCATCCTCGGCGCCGGCCAGGTGGGTACCTCGCTCGCCCAGAACCTCGCGAGCGAGCCCAACGACATCACGGTCGTGGACCTGGACGAGGACAAGCTCGAGGACCTCCAGGACCGCTTCGACCTGCGCACGGTCGCGGGCCATGCCGCCCATCCCGAGGTCCTGGAGCAGGCCGGCGCCGAGGACGCCGACATGGTCATCGCCGTCACCAACAGCGACGAGACCAACATGGTCGCCTGCCAGGTGGCCTACACGCTGTTCCACACGCCCACCAAGATCGCGCGCGTGCGCGCCGTCGAGTACCTGCGCCATCCGAGGCTCTTCAGCCAGGAGGCCCTGCCCATCGACGTGCTCATCAGCCCCGAGGAGCTGGTGACGAGCTATATCCAGCGCCTCATCGAGCACCCGGGCGCGCTCCAGGTGCTCGACTTCGCCAACGGCAAGGTGCAGCTCGTGGGCGTGCGCGCCTTCTACGGCGGGGCGCTGGTGGGGCACCAGCTGCGCGAGCTGCGCGAGCACATGCCCGGCATCCAGACGCGCGTGGCGGCCATCTTCCGCCGCGGCAAGCCCATCATCCCCGAGGGCGACACCGTCATCGAGGCCGACGACGAGGTCTTCTTCATCGCCGCGCGCAAGAACATCCGCGCCGTCATGAGCGAGCTGCGCAAGCTCGAGAAGCCGGTCAAGCGCGTGATGCTCGCCGGCGGCGGCAACATCGGCCGGAGGCTGGCCGCCGCGCTCGAGGGCCACTACCAGGTCAAGGTGATCGAGCACGACCCGGAGCGCGCGCGCCGGCTCTCTGAGCACCTGTCCAGGGCCATCGTGCTGGTGGGCGACGCCGCCGACGAGGAGCTGCTCGTCGAGGAGAACATCGAGCACATGGACGTCTTCTGCGCGGTCACCAACGACGAGGAGGCCAACATCCTCTCGGCCATGCTCGCCAAGGAGCTGGGCGCGCGCCGCGTCATGTCCCTCATCAACCGCCCCGCCTACGTGGACCTGGTCGAGAAGGGCACCATCGACATCGCCATCTCGCCGCAGCAGGTCACCATCGGCAGCCTCCTGGCGCACGTGCGCCGCGGCGACGTGGTGGTGGTGCACTCGCTGCGGCGCGGCGCCGCCGAGGCCATCGAGGCGGTGGCGCACGGCGATCCCGAGACCTCGAAGGTGGTCGGGCGGCGCATCGAGCAGATCAAGCTCCCGCCCGGCACCACCATCGGCGCCATCGTGCGCGGCGACGACGTCGTCATCGCCCACCACGACACCGTGATCCAGTCGGGCGACCACGTGATCCTCTTCCTGGTGGACAAGCGCCGCATCCACGAGGTGGAGAAGCTCTTCCAGGTGGGCGTGACCTTCCTGTGAGCGGAGCCGGGTGGCAGGAGTCGCGAGACATGGCCGGCGGGCACCGCCGCCCGGCATCCCCTGCGCCTGCCGGCCGACCACGCTGAGGCCATGCAGCTCGCCGTCGTCCAGCGGATCCTCGGCATCCTGCTGATGGTCTTCAGCGTCACCATGCTGCCGCCGGCGCTGGTGGGGCTCGTCGCCGGCGACGGCGACCACCGCCCCTTCCTTGCCGCCTTCGCGGCCACCTTCCTCACGGGGCTCGCGCTTTGGCTGCCGGTGGCGCGCGTGCGCCGTGAGATGCGCCTGCGCGACGGCTTCGTGGTGGTGGTGCTGTTCTGGTCGGTGCTGGGCCTGTTCGGGGCGCTGCCGCTCTATCTCAGCGAGGCGCTGGACATCTCGCTCACGGACGCCGTCTTCGAGTCCATCTCGGGGCTCACCACCACGGGCGCGACCGTGCTCACCGGGCTCGACACCCTGCCGCGCTCGATCCTGTGGTACCGCCAGCAGCTCCAGTGGCTCGGCGGCATGGGCATCATCGTGCTGGCGGTGGCGGTGCTGCCCATGCTGGGGGTGGGCGGCATGCAGCTCTACAAGGCCGAGACGCCGGGCCCAATGAAGGAGGCCAAGCTCACCCCCCGCATCACCGAGACGGCCAAGGCCCTGTGGTACATCTACGTGGGGCTGACCGTGGCCTGCGCGCTCGCCTACTGGGCGGCGGGCATGGGCCCCTTCGACGCGGTGGCGCATGCCTTCTCCACCGTCGCCATCGGCGGCTTCTCCACCCACGACCTCAGCATCGGCTATTTCCGCAGCACCCTCATCGAGGCGGTGGCCGTGGTCTTCATGCTGCTCGCCGGCATGAACTTCGCGCTGCATTTCCTCGCCTGGCGCCGGCGCAGCCTGAGGCCCTATCTCGGCGATCCCGAGGCGCGCACCTACTTCGCGGTGCTCGCCGTGGTGGCGCTCATCACGGTCGCCTACCTCCACTTCACGGAGAGCTTCGAGGGCTTCGGCGCCGCCCTGCACCACGGCATCTTCCAGACCGTCTCCATCGGCACCACCACCGGCTTCACGACCGCCGAATACCACCTGTGGCCGGGCTTCCTGCCGGTGCTGCTGCTCTTCATCAGCTTCATCGGCGGGTGCGCGGGCTCGACCGGCGGCGGCATGAAGGTGATCCGCTTCGCCCTGCTGCTGCGCCAGGGCGCGCGCGAGGTCACGCGCCTGGTGCACCCCAGCGCCGAGATCGCCATCAAGCTGGGCGGGCGGCCGGTGCCCAAGCACGTGGTGGACGCCGTATGGGGCTTCTTCGCGGCCTACGTGGCGAGCTTCAGCCTGATCCTGCTCGTCCTCATGGCCCTCGGCCTCGACCAGGTCACGGCCTTCTCGGCGGTGGCCGCGACCATGAACAACCTGGGCCCGGGCCTGGGCGAGGTGGGCAGCAACTACGCCCTGCTGGAGGCGCCGGCCAAGTGGGTGCTGTGCTTCGCCATGCTCCTCGGCCGCCTCGAGATCTTCACCCTGCTGGTGCTCTTCACCCCCGCCTTCTGGCGCAAGTGAGCATCAGTAGACGGGCGCGGCGCCCGGCGGGCGGGCCTTGAAGCGCTTGTAGGTCCAGAGGTACTGCTCGGGCGAGCGGCGGACGAGGGCGGCCACCGCCTCGTTGAGGGCGGCGGCGGCCCGGGCCGGATCGGGGTCGGCGAGCGCCGCCGGGGCCGGCGAGAAGCTCAGCGCGTAGCGGCCGCCGGGCCGGTGCAGGGCACAGGCCAGGAAGGGGCGGGCGCCGGTGCGCCGCAGCAGCCGCGCCGGCAGCGTGGTGGTGAGCGCGGGCTCGCCGAAGAAGGGCGCAAACACCCCGCCCGTGCGCGGGACGTGGTCCGGGAGCATGGCCACGAGGCGGCCGGACCGCAGCGCCTCGTAGATGCCCCGGACGCCGGCCGTGGTGGTGGGGACGAGGCGGGCGCCGTGGCGCTCGCGCGCGCGGCGGATGTAGCGGTCCACCGTCCAGTGCTGGGGCCGGTACATGCTCGTCATCGGCCAGCGCAGGGAGCACCACAGCCCCACGAGCTCCCAGCTGCCGAGGTGGGGGACCAGCAGCAGCACGCCACGCCCCTCGCGCAGGCAGGCCCCGACCGCGTCCGCACCCTCCACCTGCGTCAGGCGCCGCACCAGGGCCTCGGGCCCCATGGCCCACAGGGCGGGCGCCTCGAGGTAGGCCCGGCCCGCGTGGACCAGGCTCGCGCGCGCGAGCCGGCGCCGGGCGGCGGGATCGAGCTCCGGCAGGCACAGCGCGAGGTTGCGCTCGGCCACGGCCAGGGCCCTGGCCCGGATGCCGGCGCCGGCACGGGCGAAGGCGCCGCCCGCGGCATGCAGCAGCGGCAGGGGCAGGCGCGCCAGCCCGGCCAGCAGGGCTTCGGCGGCGCGGCGGGCCAGCCGCCCGCCCGGGCCCGGCTCCGCCTCAGGTCCGCGGGGGGCCATCATCCGCCCCCGGCCCCTCCAGGAGGTGGGAGAGGTCGGCCTCCAGCAGGCGCCGGGCACGATGCACGGCCTCGGCAGGCACGCGCAGCCGGATGCCGCCCACGGCGATGCTGTGGAGCCAGTCGGCCTGGACCAGGTGCTCGTCGGCCAGGAGGCAGGGTATGCCCTCCGCCTCCAGGCGCCCCCGCGCCACCGCCGCCGCCGGCATGGTGTCGAAGCTCGCCACCACGACCCACTCTATCCCGCCGATATGCATACACTCGGCCTATAAACCCCACTTCACCTGGAAACTCCGATCGATCCGCTGCGCGGATCGATCAGCGCGATGGCGCTTCGCGGTCCCTTTCGATCTTTCGTTTATCGTCATGAGCTTCCCTGTGCATGGGCCGTCCCGCGGCCGTCCCTGGCCGCGGGAAAGGTCTGAAAAATCGAATTTTTTCAGACCTTTCACCTGATATTCATAATCGTGGGATGGTTATCGCGCCACCGGCTCGAGGGCCGGCAGCGCCGCCCTCGCCGGGCAGGCCCTCGGCCATGAGCGGCCGCAGGGTGGAGAGCAGGCTCCGGAACAGGCGCGGATGACGCCGCTCCTCCTCGGCCAGCAGCGCCTTCATGCGCATGCGCTCGGTGGGGGCGCGGAAGCAGGCCGGGCAGCTCTCGGGGACCACGGGCAGGTCCGCGCGGGCGGCGAAGTCGGCGAGCTGCCGCTCGCGCACGTAGACGAAGGGTCGGATGACGCGCACGTCGCCGGCGTCGTTGACGTAGTGGGCCTTCATGGTGCGCAGGCGCCCGCCGTGGAAGGCGGACATGAGGAAGCTCTCGGCGAGGTCGTCGAGGTGCTGGGCCAGCGCCAGCACGTTGTAGCCCTCGGCGCGCGCGGTGCTGTACATGACGCCGCGCTTGAGCCGCGAGCAGAAGGCGCAGTAGGAGTCGTGCCCCATGTGGCGCTCGGCCAGCTCGAGGATGGGCTCGCGGCGGTAGAAGTAGGGCACCCCCAGCGCGCGCAGGTAGGGGATGAGGGGCGAGGGATCGTAGCCGTCGGCCTGCGGGTCCACGGTCACCGCGCCCACCTCGAAGCGCACCGGCGCATGGCGCTGCAGGTGCAGCAGCACGTGCAGAAGCGAGAGCGAGTCCTTGCCGCCCGACAGCCCCAGCAGCACGCGGTCGCCCTCGCCGATCATGCGGAAGTCCGCGATGGCGCGCCCGGCCAGGTGCCGCAGCCGCCGCGGCGGCGGCACCGCACGCGCGCCCGCCTCCTGCCCCTTCGATGCCGGCATGCCCATGGCGCCATTCTAACGCCCCGGACAGTGTCACTGGCGTTAGACTGGGAGGCCGGAAACGCACCGGCCCGCGGGAGTGCGCCATGGCCACGACCGAGCCCCGCCTCAAGCACATCAGCCCGCCCGACGCCTGGACGCTGCTCCAGGCCAATCCCGCGGCCGTGCTCATCGACGTGCGCTCGACGATGGAGTTCCTCTTCGTGGGCCATCCGGTGGGCGCCGTGCACGTGGCCTGGATCGACGAGCCGGACTGGAAGGTGAACCCCGACTTCGTGCGCGAGGTGCGCAAGGTGATGCTGGGCGGCCTGAGCTGCCCCGCCGGCGAGTGCCCGCCCGTGCTGCTCATCTGCCGCAGCGGCAAGCGCTCGGTGGAGGCAGGTCTCGCGCTGCTCGCCGACGGCTTCCCCGAGGTCTATGTGGTGGAAGGCGGCTTCGAGGGCCCGCTCGACGAGCACCACCACCGCAGCACGCTCGCCGGCTGGCGCTTCCACGGCCTGCCGTGGGAGCAGTGCTGAGGCGGGGTCCGCGCAAAAGAGAACCGGCCATGGGCCGGCTCAAGGATCAGGCTGGAGGTGATTGTCAGGGCACGGGAACGGGCTCCCTGTCCCCGCCGGCGCTCCTTCGCCGCGCGTCCCGCGCGCCACCCTGGCGGCACCGCGCTCCAAGCGGCCCGGGACGCATTCCCATCCTGCCACGTCCCCCCCCGGTGCGCCCATCGGCGAGCGCCGGCACTTGCCGTACGAATATTCCTACAACGATGCGGGGTGCCCAGCGCGGGGCGGCCGTTATCATGAGGCTCCGCACCGCCCGCCGGGGCGGCGCGTGACGGAGGAGGATGAAACCATGAGCGGCAAGAAGAACATCGTCTTCGGCTTTCTCTACCTGGTGCTGACGGCCGCGCTCGGCCCCTACATGGTGCGCGAGATGCTGCCCGTGGCGGGCGAGGCGGCGCAGAAGAAGCAGCAGGTGGTGGCGAAGCTGCAGCTCCTCGCCGACTCCGGGTGGGAGGACCCGGAGACCCTCGAGAGCCTGGATGCCGAGGCCATCGCCAAGCGCGCCGCCGAGGCCGTGCTCGCCGTCAACGCCCAGCTCAACGCGCGCGCCCCCCTGGAGGCCATGAAGGGCGGCCCCCACGCCCACGGCAACCTGGAGGCCCTGCTCAATGTAGCCGCCGGCCTGGTGCTGCTGTTCCTGGCCGTGCCGCGCTGGGCCAAGGAGACCATCTCCTGGATCTTCATCGCCGGGGCGCTGCTGCACTCGGGCATGCTCTATCTCGCCACGCTCGGCGTGGGCTGGGCCGGTGCGGTGCTCGGCACGGGCATCGGTCCCATCCTCGTGCTCGCGGGGCTCCTCGCCATCGGCGTGGCGGCGCTGGTGGGCCTCAGGCCGCGGCCCGTGGAGGGCTGAGGGCCGCATGCCGGGGCTCTACGCCGGGACCGAGCCCTTCCGCACGCACCGGCTGCCCGTCGAGCCGCCGCACGTGCTCCACGTGGAGGAGTGCGGCCGGCCCGACGGGCTGCCGGCGCTCTTCCTGCACGGGGGGCCGGGCGCGGGCTGCGATCCGGCCCACCGGCGCTTCTTCGATCCCTCGCGCTACCGCGTGGTGCTCTTCGACCAGCGCGGCTGCGGGCGCTCCGAGCCCCATGGGTCGCTCGAGGGCAACACCACCCAGGCGCTGGTGGCGGACATCGAGCGCATCCGCACGCACCTCGGCATCGACCGCTGGCTGGTCTTCGGCGGCTCCTGGGGGTCGACGCTGGCGCTGGCCTACGCCGAGGCGCATCCCGGGCGCGTGCTGGCGCTGGTGCTGCGCGGCATCTTCCTGTGCCGGCCGCGCGACATCCGCTGGTTCTACCAGTCGGGCGCCGACCGCATCTACCCGGACCACTGGCGGGAGTTCGTCTCTTTCATCCCGGAGGCCGAGCGCGACAACCTGGTGGCGGCCTACCACCGGCGCCTGACCTCGGACGACGCGGCGCTTCGGCTCGCGGCCGCACGCCGCTGGGCGCTGTGGGAGGCGCGCTGCGCCACCCTGCGCCCGGACCCGGAGCTCGAGGCGCACTTCGCCGAGCCCCGCCGGGCGCTGGCGCTCGCGCGCATCGAGTGCCACTACTTCGTCCACGGCGCCTTCCTCGCCGAGGATCAGCTCCTGCGCGGGGCGGGACGCCTGCACGGGATCCCGGGCGTGATCGTGCACGGGCGCCACGACGTGGTCTGCCCCGTGGAGCAGGCCTTCGCCCTCCATGAGGTCTGGCCCGAGGCCGAGCTGGTGGTCGTGCCCGACGCGGGGCACGCCGCGAGCGAGCCCGGCATCGCCGCGGCGCTCGTCGCCGCCACGGACCGTCTGGCGGAGCGGCTCTCATGATCGGGCTGCTGCAGCGCGTGAGCGAGGCGAGCGTGGCGGTGGAGGGCGAGACCGTGGGCGCCATCGGCCGCGGCATCCTGGTGCTCGTCGGCGTCGAGCGCGGCGACACCGAGGCCCAGGCGGCGCGGCTCGCCGGGCGGCTCGTGGCCTACCGGGTCTTCCCCGACGGGAGCGGGCGCATGAACCGCTCCGTGGCCGACATCGGCGGCGGCGTGCTGCTCGTGCCCCAGTTCACGCTCGCCGCCGACACCCGCAAGGGCACGCGCGCGAGCTTCACGCCCGCGGCCGACCCGGACACGGGCCTCGCCCTGTTCGGGGCGCTGGTCGAGGCGGTGCGCGCCCGCCACGCGGGCCCCGTCGCCACGGGCCGCTTCGGCGCCGACATGCGGGTGGCGCTCGTCAACGACGGCCCCGTCACCTTCTGGCTGCGTGTGGCCCCGCCCGCCGACCCTTGAAGGCCGGCACCCGCCGGCTCCATCTCCCTGGGGGGGCGGCGTGGC
>JALSJE010000051.1 GCA_026989495.1 Gammaproteobacteria bacterium
GAGACGGACCCCGACGCCACCACGCAGTACTGGAACCCGAAGAACGACCCGGCCTCCTGGCAGCACATGGTCAACTTCTTCGTCGCCCTCGGCCTCGAGGCCTTCCTGGGATCGGACTGGGCCGGCAACACCTACAGCGGCGCCTACTCCGACTTCAGGAGCGGCGCCCGCCACTGGCCGAGCACCGGCACCCTTTCGGGCAAGGTCTTCGACCTGTGGCACGCCGCGCTCAACAGCCGCGGGCAGTTCTTCTCGGCGGACGACCCGTCCGATCTGGTGGACGCCCTCAACGCCATCCTCGGCAGCATCGCCGAGCGCACCGCCGCGGCCTCGGCGCCCAGCCTGAGCAGCGGCTCCATCGTGGGTGGCGCACGCCTGTACCAGGCACGCTTCCAGACCGGCACCTGGACCGGCGAGCTCCTGGCCTTCGACCTCGCCGACGGCAGCGGCAGCCCCTGCGCCGGGGCGGCGGGGACGATCTGCACCCCCGCCGTGTGGAACGCCCGCGACCAGGTGAACCTGCAGGCCGACGCCCACAGCACGGCACGCCGCATCATCACCTACAAGCCCTCGGCCAGGAAGGGCGTGCCCTTCCGCTGGCCGGCGAACCCCGCCTCCCCCGGCGCGAACGAGATCGACGCCGCGCAGGCGGACATGCTCGACAAGGACCCTGCCACCGGCACGAGCGACGGCCGCGGCGCCGAGCGCCTCGCCTACCTGCGGGGCGCGGACGTGAGCGGCTTCCGCGCCCGCACCCACAAGCTGGGCGACATCGTCCACTCGGCACCCGTCTACGTCGGCCGCGTGCCCGACTTCCCCTACCCGGACACCATCGAGTCCTCGCCCTACTCGGACTTCCGCGAGTCCGTCAAGTCGCTCAGCTCGGGCAGCGGCCGCCGGGCCATGGTGTACGTGGGCGCCAACGACGGGATGCTCCACGGCTTCGACGCCGAGACCGGGCAGGAGATCTTCGCCTACGTGCCCGCTGCCGTCTTCGGCAAGCTGAACCGCCTGACCAGCCCGAGCTACGGCCACACCTACTACGTGGACGGCCAGATCACGGTCGTCGACGCCTTCGTCGCCGGATCGTGGCGCACGGTGCTCGTCGGCACGCTCGGCGGCGGCGGCCAGGGGGTCTTCGCCCTCGACGTGACCGACCCGGACAATTTCCTCACCGAGAGCGGCGGCGCGGCCAAGGTCCTGTGGGAGTTCACCGACGCCGACGACGCCGACCTCGGCTACACCTACGGCGCGGCCAGCATCGTGAAGCTCCAGGACGGCCGATGGGCCGCCATCTTCGGCAACGGCTACAACAGCACCGTGGACAACGCCGGCGACGGCGCCACGGGCGACTCCACGACCGGCAACGCCGTGCTCTACATCGTCGATCTGGCAAACGGCACGCTCATCAAGAAGATCGACACCGGCGTCGGCACGGCGGACGACCCCGAGGGGCTCAGCCGCCCGAACGGGCTGGCCACGCCCGCGGTGGTGGATCTCGACGGCGACTACGTCGCCGACTACGTCTACGCCGGCGACCTCTTCGGCAACCTGTGGCGCTTCGACCTCACAGCGGGCTCGCCCGGCGCCTGGAAGGTCACCCCCGCCACCGGCGGCGGCACGCCCATCTTCAAGGCGCGCAGCCCCGGGGCCTCGCCCAAGGCGCAGCCGATCACCGTGATGCCCGTCGTCACGCGGCATCCGGCCGGCCTCGATGGGGTCATGATCTACTTCGGCACCGGCAAGTACATCGAGACCGGCGACAACACCGCCACGGGCCAGCCCACCCAGACCTTCTATGCCATCTGGGACAAGCCGGACAAGAACGTGACCGTGGCCCGCGGCGACCTGCTCCAGCAGAAGATCCTCATGGAGCTGACGACGACCATCGGCTCTTCCGGCCCCACCTACACCCTGCGCCAGACGAGCGCGAACCCGATCGACTGGAGCACCCAGAAGGGCTGGTACATGGACCTGATCGTCGACGGCGCCACGAGCAACAAGGGCGAGCGCGTCATCGCCCCCGCCGTGGTCTTCGACGACCGGGTCATCTTCGTGACCATCCAGCCGGTCGGCGATCCCTGCAAATTCGGCGGTACGAGCTGGCTCATGGAGCTCGCGCTCGACAGCGGCGCGCGGCTGGCGGAGTCGCCCTTCGACCTCAACGCCGACGGCCTGTTCTCGAGCGCCGACTTCGTGGACTTCGGCACGGTCAAGGAGGCGGCCGGCGGCATGCAGATCAAGGGCATCGCCTTCGGGCCCTCCTTCGGCGTGACCAAGCCGACGGCCCCCGGCTCGAGCGGCAAGCAGAAGATGGTCAAGTACTTCCAGCTCTCCGGCGGCACGATGAAGAAGGTGGACAACCGGCCCGGCGCGGGGGCCATAGGCCGCCAGAGCTGGATCGAGCTGATACGCTGACAGTCCGGGAGGAACACACCCATGCGCGTGAACGGAAAAGGGACGGGACGTTCGGCGGCAGCGCTCCTCGCGGCCGGTCTGGTGTGGGCCGCCGCCCTGCATGCGGGCGCGGGCCAGGCGGCGGAGCCGATGGAGGTCGGCGTGCTCCACTCCGTCGACGCGGAACGGCGCACGGCCATCGTGAGCGATGCGGCGTTCGCCATCGCGGAGGGCGCACGCATCCAGGACATGCGCGGCGGCAGCCCGCTCACGCTGGACCTGTCCGCCCTGCAGCGGGCCGCGCGCGCCCAGCCGCCGGTCCTCTTCCGGGTGGCGTCCTCCCCGGGGCCGGTGCCGACGATCGTCGAGCTGCGCCTCATCGGCCGCGAGGAGGCGCGCAGACGCCTCCAGGAGCAGCGCTGACATGGCCGGGCCCGCACACGGCGGCACGCGGGGCTTCACGCTGGTGGAGCTGATGATCGTGGTGGTGGTGATCGCCATCCTGGTGGCGATCGGCTACCCCACCTATCTCGACCAGGTGCGCAAGGCCCGCCGCTCGGACGCGACCACGGCGCTCATGCAGGTGGCCCAGCGGCTCGAGCGCTGCTACACGGACAGGAACAAGTACAACGACACCTCCTCGGGGGGCTGCCCCTCGGGCAGCATCGACTCGCCCGAGGGCTACTACAGCGTCGCCATCACGGCCTCCACCAACACCTACACGCTCACCGCCACCCCCAAGGCGGGCACCACCCAGGCGGGGGATTCGACCTGCGCCAGCTTCACCCTCGACCAGGCCGGCACGCGGGGCGCCAAGGATTCCGGCGGCAACGACACCACCAGCACCTGCTGGCAGAACTGAAGCCGGCCGGGGAAACGGCACCGGGCGGCAGACCCTGGCCGCCCGTCAGGCCACACCGGCCCCTGCGTGGGGCCACACCCCGTGGGGCCACACCCCGTGGGGCCGGCTTCCAGCCGGCCCC
>JALSJE010000052.1 GCA_026989495.1 Gammaproteobacteria bacterium
CCTCCCCGTCCGGCGAGGTCCACGGCCCGCGCAGGTGCGGCGCCTGTCCGGCCAGCGGCCGCGCCGGGCGGCGATGGCCCGCACCGTGCGCCAGTAGTGGTAGCGCGTGGCCGGCGCGCGGTCGGCGAGGGCGTGCTCCAGCACCCAGCGCAGGTGCTTGACCTGCCACCGCCACGGGTTCGGCGGCACGCCGAAGCGCGCCTCGATGAGCCGGCCCATGTGCTCGGCGCGGCGGATGTGCTGGCGCACCCCGCCGCGGCTGCCCGGCTGGGCGCGCTGGAAGAACAGCGCGATCCGGCTCATCGGCGGCTTCCCAGATAGGCGTTGGTGATCTCGCGCCGGCCGTGGCCGAGCTCGTAGGCGATGCGGTCGCGGGCCGCCCGGTCGAGCTCGTCCGGCGCCCGGCCCCCGAGGACGGGCGGCTCGTGGCCGGTCAGCTCGCGGTAGCGCGCGCAGGCATAGCCCGCGCGGGCGTCGTGGAAGCCGGGGATGCCAAGCGCCTTCAGGACCTCTCGGGCGCGCTTGAGCTCGCCGTCGCGCCATGCCTTCCAGCGCTCGTCGGGCCGGAGCAAGTTGCGCGAGCCGGCAGGACGCGCGGCGAGCGCCAGCTTGATCGCCGCCCAGCCTTCGGGGGTGACCTCGACCCATCTGTGGGCCGACCGGCCGCCCTTGGTGCCCTCCTGGATGTTCACGCGCCCGAACCGCCTGGCCTCGTCCGCGAGGCGGTCGAGGTCGGCGAGGGCGGCCTCGCGCCCGCGCATCCCGAAGGCGCGAGCGAGGGCGAGGACGGCGGCGCCGCGGGGGAGGCTGTGCGCCTGGAGCGCGGCGACGGCGGTCAGCACCCGTTCCCACTCGACCGAGACCGGTGGCCTGTACCGGACCTGGGAGCGTGATACGCCGGCGAGGTCCCGGGGGCTCACCGCCTGCCACCTGCCACCGGTGACGATGCGCATCACGACGTTGATCGTCGAGATGGCGTTGTGGATGGTCGAGGGCGCGTAGCCTGCCTCGCGCAGGTGCGCCGCGTAGCGGGCGACCCGCTCGTCGGTGACGTCGGCCAGGTCACGCACGCCGTGGTGCGCCTTCGCCCAGGCGAGGAAGGCCCGGAAGCGGGTCTCGTGCGCGGCGCGCGTGGCATAGTGACCGCCGCCGTAGTATTCGCGCAGCGCCTGCCTGGCGGCGAAGTCCGGGCGGCGGCCGTAGCCGAAATTGCGTCTGGAGTCGTACAGGCCCACGGGTCGATCCTCCATGCCGCACGCCCCGGCGGCGCTCGGGGCATCGAGCCCCTGCGCGCCGCAAGGGTGTTTGGTAATCAGGGCCGGTTCTCCCCCCGTCCCGCCTCGACCGGTGGTCAGTGTTGACAGCGTTTGAGCCCGCTGCCGGCTTGGGGAGGCCGTTGACGCCCGGCCCGGGGCGGGGGGTTCCGCTCCACCCCCTGGAGGCCTTTTCTGGCGCGCGCCCGCGCACGGAGGCGGCCCGAGCGGGCCGCCGAGGCGGGGGCGCGGTGGCCGGTCGGGCGAGGACCGGCCCGCGTGCGCCGTGGTGGCTTGCCTGTGGATGGAGGCTGCGCCATCGCCGCCGCCGCGACATCCGGAGCGCCACTCCGGTGCCGACCCTGGCCGCCGCGGGGGGTTTTGACGCAGGTTTCGAAGGCCGCCTCGGCCGCGTCGAGCGACCTCGGCGGCCAGGGGGATCAGCGCCTTGTGCGCCTGTGGGGAGGGCCTCTGGCGCCCGTCTCTGTGCGCATCCGCCGCACAGAGACGGGCGCGGGCGGGACCGGTGCCGCGGCCGTGACGATGGGCGCCCTGCCCGGGCCGGGGCCGTGAAAGCCAGGCACCGAGCCCGGCCGGCGGCGGGACGGCTGCGGGCGCGCGCGGCGCTCGCGCCCGGGCCGCGGCCTCCTGCCGCGGCCCCGCGCTCGCACCGCCGCGCGTCCTCGCCGCCCGCCCCCGGCCGGGCCAAGGCGCGGCGCCCACGCCGCGCCCGGCACGGCGCCACGCCACCGCGCGGCACCGGCCCGCCGCACCGCCTGTGGAAGGATCGCCTGTGGGGAAGGGACCTGTGGCCGGATCAGACGCCGGCCGCGTCGGAGGGTCACCCCGATCCTTGATCGATCCCGGCAGCGCTGTCAAGCCGGTCCGGCGTACCCGAATCCGCCGCCTGCCCGCTCAGGCAGAACCGCCCCCACACCGCCATCAGCCGCCGGCGCAGGTCGAACAGGTCCGAGCGCTGGTAGGCCACCTCCAGCCTGTCGCCCAGCCGGTGCGCCAGCGCCGCCTCGGCCACCAGCGGCGCAAACTGCGTCGCCTCGGCCACCCACGTCCGAAACGCCGACCGGAAGCCGTGCACCGTGGTGCGCTCGCCCCAGCCCATGCGCCTGAGCACCTGCAGCAGCGCCATGTCGCTGAGGGCCGCGCCCGTGCGCGGGGCCGGAAAGACCAGCCCCGCATCACGCGGCCCCAGACCGCGCAGCAGATCCAGCGCCGGCTCCGACAGCGGCACCCGGTGCGGGCGGCGGGCCTTCATCCGCTCGGCCGGCACCGTCCAGACCGCCCGCGCCCAGTCCACCTCCTCCCAGCGCATCCCGCGCACCTCGCCCGAGCGGCAGGCCGTCAGCACCACCAGCCCCAGGGCGCGGGCGGCCACCTCCGCCCGCCCGGCCAGCTCGGCCATGAACGCCGGCACCTCTCGCCAGTGCAGCGCCCGGTGGTGCCGCACCCGCCGCACCTTCCCCGGCGGCGGCAGCAGGTGCTCCAGCACGCCCCGCCAGCGCGCCGGATTGTCGTGCGGATACAGCCCCATGACCCGGGCGTAGTCGAAGACCTTCTCCAGCTTCTGCCGCAGCCGGCTCGCCGTCTCCGTCACCCGCCCCCACATCGGCCGCAGGACCGCCACCACGTCCGGCACCGCGATCGTGGCGATGGGCCGCTCGCCGAGACGCGGATAGACGTAGCGGGCCATGGTGCGCCGCACCTGCGCGGCATACTTCGGATTGCTGAGGCGGCCTGTCTGCTGGGCGAGATAGCGCTCGGCCACCTCGCGGAAGGTCGGCCCCTCGGGGCGGGCGGCCCGGCGGGCATCGAGCGGGTCCTCGCCGTCGCGCAGACGCTGGCGCAGCGCCCGGGCCCGCTCGCGCGCCTCGGCGAGGCCCACCTCGCGCCAGCTGCCGAGGCTGATGCGCCGGCGCCTGCCCGTGCGCGGGCTCACGTAGCGCAGGACCCAGATGGCACTCGTGGCGCCGCCCCCGCCGGCGCGCACCAGCAGGCACAGCCCGGGCACGCCGCCGACGGCATGGCAGCCGGGCTTGCGCGAGAGCGACTCGACCGCCTTGGCGGACAGGATTCGTGCATGACGCGGCATCGGAAGCCTCCCGTGTGGACCATCGTGTGGACCAACGAGCCGCGGATGCACCGGCACGAGGGCGCATCCACGTGCTCACCCTACACGGGGGCAAGGCGGGAAAATTTTGAAAAAAACGCGAATTTAGCTATCATTTCCGCGCAGCGGGACGAGAAGGCCCTGCCTCTCTCTCCGCCATCTCGAGGCTCCCGCTTCGTGTTGACACCCCCAGAGGCGGTCCCGATAATGCCGCCTCCCCGCGCCCGTAGCTCAGCTGGATAGAGCGTCAGGCTACGAACCTGAAGGTCGGGGGTTCGAATCCTCCCGGGCGCGCCATGTTTTCAGTCACTTAGGGGGTGACACGGAGCGTCACCTGTCCAATATTCGCCGAGGTCTCCAATATCCGGCCCGTCGGCGCCCCCTCAGCGCAGCGGCCGGACCCGGCGGATGCCCCCCACGTACCGGGCCGTCATGGCCTGGGAGGCGTGCCCCAGGAGCCGGCGGGCGCACACCCGGCCAAGCCAGGCTTTCCCTGTCCGGCGGTCGAACCGCTCCACGTGCGGTCTCCGCTCCCTGCCCCGTGAACCGGAGACGGTCCCAGCGCGACCCATCGTCGTCAGGCGAGCGGAATGCAAGGTGCGACGATGGGTCTTCTTGCTGCGGCACCGTTGCGGGATAGCCCGGCCGGGCGGCCGACGCGGGGCGTGGATGGCGCGATGGACGCTGTCCGACGGCAGCGGGAACCAGCGTGGCGCGGCGTGGGACCCGGTTCGGACGACCCGGTGGCGCGCACGGCCGTGCTCGATGCCGCGATGGTCCGGCGGCTCGCCCTGCGGGGTGTGAGCCTCGCCTGAGCGCGGCGCTCAGGGCCGGAAACGGGCGATGGCCCGTCGCAGCTCCCGGAGTGCGGGCCCGCCATCGCCGGGACCGTAGCGGGCCGCCACGTAGAGCGCGGCGATGCGCCGGATCTCGCCGGCCTGCGCCGGGCAGGCGGCCGCGGCGCGTCGGGCGTAGGCCCAGGGGGCATCGCTGGGCCGGGCCGGCACCCCGCGCCGGGCCAGACGCGCGCGGAAGCGCGCCCAGGCGGCCCGGGCGGGATCGCGCTCCCGCGGCCGGCGCAGCGCCCAGGCCGCCGCGAGGACCAGGGCCAGGGTCCCTGCGCCGGCGAGGAGCAGGGCGAGCGTACGCCAGGGGGACGGCCCCGCAGCCAGGCCCAGGCGGGCGAGCAGGGCCTCCTGCATCCGCGGCCCGTAGCCCAGCACCCAGTAGGTCCAGGCCGCGGCGGCCGCATCCCACAGCCGGGCGGCCGCCGCGAGGGGGCCCCCAGTCTTGCGCGGGAGGAAACGCACGCCCGCGGCGTCGGCGGCCGCGGGGTCGATCCCCTGCTCCAGCCGCAGGGGCGCGGCGGCCACGGTGGGGTCCACCCGCACCCAGCCGCGCCCGGGCAGGGCCACCTCCACCCAGGCGTGGGCGTCGGCGCGGCGCACCACGAGCTCGCCGGTGAGGGGGTTCCATTCGCCTCCCAGATAGCCCGTGACGATGCGGGCCGGCACCCCGGCCGCGCGCATCAGCAGCGCGAAGCTGGCGGCGAAGTGCTCGCAGAAGCCGCGGCGGCTGCGGAACAGGAAGTCGGTGACGGGGTCGCCCCGGGGCCGGCCCGGCCGGAGCGTGTAGACGAAGCCCTGCGCCCGGTACCAGGCGAGCGCCGCGGCCACGATCCCGGCCGGATCGCCGCCCTCGGCCCGGAGCCGCCGGGCCAGCGCCACGACCCCGGGCGCGAGCCGGCGGGGCAGCGCGAGGTTGCGCGCGAGCGGCTCGCCCGTGGGCATGGCGGTGCGGTGGCGCGGCCAGGAGCGGACCCGGTAGGTCAGCACGCGCTCGATCCGGTGCGGCCAGCGCAGCGTGCCGCCCGGCCCGGGGCGGGCGCCGGCGGGAGGCGGGCCCGGCCGGTCGAGGGCGGGCAGCCAACGCCCGCCGGAGGGGAGCAGGACCACACGCTGGACCACGGGCGCCCCCGCCGGGCGCGGCGGGGGCTCCGGGCGCGCCCCGGCGGCTTCCCACCAGCGCCGCCCGTCCGTGGCCTCGAAGACGGCGGCGCGCCAGTAGCGCGCCCGCGGCGGCGGGGGCGCGCCTTCGAAGCGCACGCGCAGGGCCACCGCGTCGGAGCGGGCGAGCTCTGCGATGCGGCCGAGCTCGAGCGTCTCGGCGAGTCCGGTCGCGCCGTGCCCGCCGTGGTCCCACAGCGGCGCGCCCAGCCGTGGGAAGAGCAGGAACAGCACGAGCGCAAGCGGCAGGGCCTCGATGAGCAGCCGGCCGGCGCGCGCGAGCGCCCGGCGTGGGTGGAGCCCGGGCGCGGCGATGCCGGCGAGCGCGGCCACCGCAAGCCACAGGGCGGGAAGGGCGAGCAGCGGACGGGGGAGCTCGGGATCGTGCGCCAGCCCGACCGCGACCAGCACGAAGGCGAGCAGGGGCGCGAGGACGGCGTCGCGCCGGCCGCGCAGCTCGGCGAGCTTGAGCGCGGCGCCCAGGGCGAGCAGCGCCGTGCCGGGCGCCTGGTCGAGCACGGTGCCGTAAGCCGTGTGCACGCCGGCGAGGGCGGCGGCCACCGCGGCGGCCCGCAGCAGGGGCCCCGGCAGCGGCCAGCCGCGGCGGGCGGCGGCGAGGCGCCAGGCCGCCGCCGCCCAGACCGCCGCCACGGTGGGGAAGGGGGCGGCGCCCACGAGCAGCACGGCCGCGCCCGCCACCGAGGCCGTGGCCCAGCCCACGGCGCCTGCGTCGAGGGCGGGCGCGGGCCTCAGCCGGGCCATCGCGCGAGCGCCTCCAGGCAGCGGCGCCGGTGCCCGGGACCCGAGCCCGGCGGGACGGTCCTCCCCGGCAGCCGCAACCCGTAGTCCAGCCCCCGCCGCTCGGCCTCCAGCACCCAGCGGCACAGCCTCGAGAGCCGCGCTTCCGGCGGGCCCGCGGCCTGGTCCCAGTCCAGCACGAGCCGGCTGCCGGCGGGGGCGGCGAAGCGGCGTGCGAGCAGCCCCCGGCCGCGGGCCGCCAGCGGCCAGTGGATGCGGCGCAGGCTCTCGCCCGCCCGCCAGGGCGAGAGGTCCGCGACCTCTCCCTCGGGCGAGGGGATGCCGGCCGCGGCGGCTCCCGTGGCGCTTTCGCCACCCGCGCCCGGCGGGAGGGGCGTGGGCGGTGCCGGCGCCGGGTAGATCCAGGCCGCGGCGCCGGTCTCCACCCAGGCCCAGGCGCGGAAGAGGCCCAGCGGTTGCGTGGTCTCCACGCGAAGGGGATCGAGGCCGAGGCGCCCGCGACGCGGGGCGGGCAGCGCGAGCAGCGCCTCGGCGGTGCCGTCGGCGGGGACGGCCGTCTCCACGCTCGCCTCGCCCGCCTTCAGGCGCAGGTGGCGGGCCTGCCCGCCGCCGTCGAGGCCCACACGGAAGCGCAGGCTGCCGCCGGCGAAGGCCTCGCCCGCCGCCACCGCACGAACGCCCAGGCCTGCGAGCGCCCGCCATGTGTGGAGCGCCGTCACCAGGGCGACGGCCACGAGCAGAAAGGCCGCAGCCAGGGCGGCGTTGTTGTTGTAGTGGAGACCCACGAGGCCGGTGGCGAGAAGCGTCGGCGCGAGCAGCAGCCCCTCGCGCGTGGGGAGGATATAGATCGTGCGTCGCCCGGGCCGTGCCCAGCCGTCGGCGCCAGGCCGGATGGGGCGCCGCAGCAGCCGCGCCAGCCGTCCGCACGGGGGGCGAAGGTCAGGGGACGGGGACGCGCTCGAGGAGCGTCTGGGCGGCATGGTCGCCCTCCTCGCCGCCGCCGGCGAGGCGATGTCCTGCCACCGGGACGAAGACCGCCTGCACGTCGTCGGGCACGATCGAGCCCCGGCCCTCCAGCCAGGCCCAGGCCCGGGCCGCGGCCATGAGCGCCAGCCCCGCCCGTGGCGAGAGGCCCGGGGCGAAGTCCCCGCGGCTCGCGGCGAGCAGGGCCTGGACGTAGTCGAGCAGGGCCGGTGCGGCGTGGACGCTTCTCACCGCGGCCTGGGCGGCGCGGACCGTGGCGGGATCCATGACGGGCGCCAGCGCCGCGGCGGCTTCCAGCCGCGGGCCCTCGGCGAGCAGCCGCCGCTCGGCCTCGGCCGGCGGGAAGCCGAGGCGCAGGCGCATCAGGAAGCGGTCGAGCTGCGACTCGGGCAGCGGGTGCGTGCCGGCGAGGTGGTAGGGGTTCTGGGTGGCCACCACGAGGAAGGGCGCGGGCAGCGGCCGGGTCTCGCCGTCTGCGCCGCTGACCTGCCGCTCCTCCATCGCCTCCAGCAGCGCGCTCTGGGTGCGGGGGCTGGCGCGGTTGATCTCGTCGGCGAGCAGCACGTGCGTGAACACGGGACCGGGCTCGAACACCAGCTCGCCCTCGCGCAGAACGGGCCCGCCGAGGATGTCGGCCGGCAGCAGGTCGCTCGTGAACTGCACCCGTCGGAAGCCCAGCCCCAGGGCACGGGCCAGCGCCTGGGCGAGGGTGGTCTTGCCCACGCCCGGCAGGTCCTCGATGAGGAGGTGGCCATCGGCCAGCAGGCAGGCCAGGGCGAGGCGGACTGTTTCCGGCTGCCCCAGGACCACGGATCCGACCGCGGCCAGGGCCTCACGGGCCGACGTCCGCAGCGCGTCCGGCGCGGCTCCATGCGGGTGGGGACGGGGCATGGACATGGACCGGATTATACGGACGGAGCCGGCAGGCCCGGCCCGGACGGCGTCACGGTCGTCAGGTTCCTGGCACCGCCCGCCCTGCCGCCCCCTGGGCGTCGTTTCGGGGCCGATCGAAGCCCGGCGCGCGCGCGGGAGGCGGGGTGGGGCGCGAAGGGGGCTCTTGTCCTGGCAGGATCATGGGAATAGAATACGAATCGTTCTCATTTATGATTGGGGTGGCGGAACCGTGAAGCATCTTCTGTGGGCCATCGTGGCGCTCGCCTGGGCAGGGATGGGGCCTGCCCAGGCTGCCCCCGCGCAGGCCGGCGCAGCCCCGGCCGAAGAGGCACGGCGGCTCGTGCACATGCTCGACTACATCGCCGTGGACTACCCTGCCACGGTGCGCGACGGCCGCGTGGTGGACGAGGGCGAGTACGCCGAGCAGGTGGAGTTCGCCGGCGTGGTGCAGGCGTCCATCCGACGGCTCGCGGCGGGTGCCGATGCGGCGGGGCTCGTCGCCGATGCGCAGGCGCTGCGTGCGGCCATCGAGGCCAGGGCCCCGCCCGAGCGGGTCGCAGCGCTGAGCCGGAGCCTGCGCGGGGCGCTCGTCCGCGCCTTCCAGGTGCGGCTGGCTCCCCGGAGCGCTCCCGACCTCGCGGGAGCGTCGCGGCTCTATGCCGAGCAGTGCGCTTCCTGCCACGGTCCGGACGGCCGCGGCGACGGCCCGGCCGCGCGGGGGCTCGATCCTGCGCCCACGGACTTCACCGACCGCGCACGGGCCGAGGTGCGCTCGGTCTTCGGCCTCTACAACACCATCACCCTGGGCGTGGCCGACACGGCCATGCGGGGCTTCGCCACGCTGCCCGACCGGGAGCGCTGGGCGTTGGCCTTCCATGTGGGCAGTCTCGCCTTCACCGAGGCCGAGCGCGCGCGCGGCCGCGCGCTGTGGACGTCCGACCCGGCCTGGCGCGAGCGCTTTCCCGACCTCGCGGCGGTGAGCGCGGCCGTGCCCGCGGAGGTGGCCGAGCATCACGGGGCGGACGGGGTCGCCGTGCTGGCCTACCTGCGTGCCCATCCGGAGGCGCTCGGCGGTGGCGGCGCCGATCCCTTCACGCTCGCCGGGGAGCGGCTGGACGAGAGCCTCGCCCTCTACCGCAAGGGGGATGCGGCCGCCGCCTACCAGGCGGCGCTCTCGGCCTACCTGGACGGCTTCGAGCTCGCCGAGGCACGGGTGGCTGCGGCGCGCCCGGAGCTGCGCTCCGGGGTGGAGCGGGCGATGCTCGCCTACCGCGAGGCGCTGCGCCGTCACGCGCCCGTGGAGGAGGTGGCGCGGCTGCACGCAGAGGCGCGCGCGCGGCTGGAGGCGGCCCGCGCCGCGGTGGAGGAGTCCGGGCTCGACGGGCCGGTCGCCTTCGCAAGCGCGCTCATCATCCTCCTGCGCGAGGGGCTGGAGGCGATCCTCATCCTTGCCGTCATCGGCGCCACCCTCGTCAAGGCAGGCCGGCGCGACGCGCTGCCCTGGCTGCATGCGGGCTGGATCGCGGCGCTCGCCCTCGGTGCCGCCACCTGGGCCGTCTCCGCCTATATGGTCAGCATCAGCGGCGCGGGCCGCGAGCTCACCGAGGGCGTGACGGCCCTGCTCGCCGCGGGCGTTCTGCTCTACGTGGGCTTCTGGCTCCACGGCAAGACCCACGCCGACCGCTGGCAGCGCTTCCTCAAGGAGAAGATCCACGACGCGCTCCACGGCGGCGCCCTCTGGGCGCTCGCCTTCACGGCCTTCCTCGCCGTCTACCGCGAGGTCTTCGAGACCATCCTGTTCTACCAGGCCCTGTGGCTGCAGGCCGGACCGGCCGCTGTCGGCTACCTGTGGGGCGGCATCGCCACCGCGGTCGCGCTGCTCGCGGTGCTCACCTGGCTCATCCTGCGCTACAGCCTGCGCCTGCCGCTCAGGCTGTTCTTCAATGTCAACGCCGCCCTCCTGTTCGCGCTCGCGGTCATGTTCACCGGCCACGGCATCGCCGCGCTGCAGGAGGCGGGGAGGCTGCCCGCGCGGACGCTGCCGCTGCCCGAGATCGACATCCTCGGCATCTACCCCACGGTGGAGACGCTGGCCGCCCAGGCCGCCGTCCTCCTCCTCGGCGCCGCATGGCTCCTGTGGGAGCGGCGCGCCCGTGGCGCCGCCGCGGCCTCCTGAGACGATCACGTTTGCCCGCGCTTGCCTGAGCCGGCCGCCGCCCCCATATCACCGGGCAGCGAGCCGCTGCACGAGGAGGGCCGGCCATGATCGACACCGCACGCCTCGAGGCCACGGTGGGCGCGCTGACGGATCCCGGCAAGGGCATTCTCGCCGCCGACGAGAGCGTCCCCACCATCACGCGCCGCCTGCAGGCGGTGGGCGTGGAGTCCACGCCCGAGACACGCCGCGCCTGGCGCGGCCTCCTCTTCGGCACGCCCGGCATCGGCGAGCATCTGGCGGGCGTGATCCTGTTCGAGGAGACGCTCGACCAGCATGCCGACGACGGCACGCCCCTCGTCGAGCTGCTGGCGCGGCAGGGGATCGTGCCGGGCATCAAGGTGGACAAGGGCACGGAGCTCCTGCCCAACGCCTGCCCGGGCGAGAAGGTCACGCGCGGCCTGGACGGGCTCGCCGAGCGCCTCGCCGCCTACCGCGAGAAGGGCGCGCGCTTCACCAAGTGGCGCGACGTGTATCTCGTCGGTCCAGGCATGCCGAGCCCCCTGGCCCTCTCGGCCAACGCCGAGGTGCTCGCGCGCTACGCGGCGCTCGCCCAGCAGGCGGGCTTCGTGCCCATCGTCGAGCCCGAGGTGCTCATGGACGGCGACCACGGCATCGAGCAGTGCGCCGAGGCCACGGAGGCCGTGCTGCACGCCGTCTACCATGCGCTGCACCGCCACCGTGTGGTGCTCGAGCTCACGCTCCTCAAGCCCAACATGGTGCTGCCGGGCAAGGCGCATCCGGCGAAGGTGCCGCCGGAGATGGTCGCCGAACGGACGCTGCGGGTGCTGAGGCGCGCCGTGCCGGCCGCGGTGCCCGGGATCTTCTTCCTCTCCGGCGGGCAGAGCGCCGAGGAGGCCGACGCCAACCTCGCCGCCATCAACCGGCTGAAGGGCAATGCCCCCTGGACCCTGAGCTTCTCCTTCGCGCGCGCCCTGCAGCAGCCGGCGATGGAGGCCTGGCGCGGGGAGGCCTCGAACGTGGCGGAGGCGCAGCGGATCTTTCTCAAGCGCTGCCGGCTGACGGCGGCCGCCCGGCGCGGCGAGTACACGCCGGAGATGGAGGCCGCCGCCTAGCCCGCCACGCCGCACGGGAGGAGGTGGCCGCGCTATCGGTCCCCGCCGGCGAAGGCCGCGAGCCGGCGCAGCGCGGCCTCGCGCTCTCGCCGTTCCACCGGCGCGCGCCTGAGGCCGGACTCCAGCACCGCGATGGTGTGGTCGTACACCGTGCGGTCCACGGGGTAGGGCGTGCGGTCCTTGCCCCCATGGGCGAAGCTGAAGCGCGCGGGGTCACGGGTGGAGACGGGCGTTCCGTGCACGAGCTCGGCGCACAGCGCCAGCGCCCGCAGGGCCCTGGCGCCGAGACCCGGCGTGAGCAGCAGCTCGGAGAAGTCCGCGGGCGCGCGCTCCCAGGTCGAGAGCAGGATGCGGCGTAGCCGGCGCGGATCCACGTCGCGCAGCGTGACGGCATGGCGCCGCGGCAGCCTGAGCTCGGGCAGCCGCCGCAGCAGGCGCTCGGTCTCGGCGGCGGGCTCGCGCGCCAGCCTCAGCATGGCGTCCTGCGCCGTCGCGCTCTCCGCCGCCACCAGGTTGAGGGCCGCGCCGCGGGCGTCGCAGCAGACGGCCGCGTGGGGCTCGCGCACGAAGCTCTCCAGCCCCTCCCCGAGCCAGTGGTAGCGGCGAGCAAGCCCCGTCGCATCACGCATGCCCTGCTGGATCACGCACCAGGCGCCCTCGCGCGTGGCGACGAAGGCGTGGTGGTAGATCTGGTAGCCGTCCTGCACGGCGGCGCTGTCCACCTTCGCTGCGAGGCGGCTCGCGCGCACCAGCGGCGCGGCCTCCGTGCCCCAGGCCGCGCAGGCGGCCTCGAGGTCGGCGGGCGTGCGCCGTCCGGCCGCGCCCTTGCCGCCCGCCACACACAGCCCCGTATCCGCCTCCAGGCCTCGCAGCCCCTCCTTGAGGGCGCCCGTGGTGGTGGTCGTGAGCCCGCTCGAGTGCCAGTCGAAGCCGAGCACGCAACCGAAGGCCTGGAACCAGAAGGGATCGGAGAGCCGCCGCAGCAGGCCCGCCGTCCCGTCGGCCTCTATCACGTGCAGCGCGAGCGCGCGCGCGAGCCGCACCATGCGGCGGAAGAGCCACGCGGGGGCGCGGCCGCCGTGGAGGGGGAGCGTGGCGTAGCCGGTGCGCATGCGCACCCCAGCCTAGCGGGATCTCAGCCGAGGAGCCACAGCAGTGGCGGCAGGTAGAGCAGGGAGGCGGCGAAGGAAAGCGAGACCACCGCCGCGGCGGCCTCGCGGTCGAGGCCGTGCAGGGCTGCGAACACGAGCGTGTTGAACCCGGCCGGTGCGGCCGCGCCCGCGAGCACCACGGCCCGGTCCAGCCCCTCGAGCCCCCAGGCCGTGACCCAGGCCGCGCCCAGGGCCAGCCCCAGGAGCGGGCGCAGCAGCAGGGGCAGCACCACGGGAGCCTGGAGCCTGCGCGGCGCCCGGAACAGGATGCCGAGCGCGGCCACCACCGCGAGCACCGCGGTCAGGCCCCCGAGCCGCAACCCCTCCAGCACCGGCTCGGGCGGGAGACGTCCCGCGAGGTTCATGGCCACGGCCGCGGCCAGCGCCCACACGGGCGGGAAGCGCAGAAAGGCCACGAGCACCGTCCGTGGCCGCGCGCCGGCGCGGCCGTGGGCCGCGGCGAGGCCGTAGACCAACGTGAGCACGACGCAGGCGCTGCCGAAGTCGAAGAAGGCCAGCCGCGCCACACCCGCGGTGCCCCAGGCGGCGTGGGCGAAGGGGTAGATCACGGCGAGGTTCATGATCAGCGTCCCCGCCAGCGCCACCCCGGCCTGGGCACGGGGCAGGCGCGCAAGCCGCACCATCCCCGCCGCGAGCGGCCAGCCCGCGAGCACGATGAACACGGCTCCCAGCGGCAGCAGGGCGATGTCCGCCGCCAGCGGCAGGCGCGTCACCGTGCCCAGGATGAGCGCCGGCAGGCCCACGTGCGCCACCAGGCCGATGAGCCGGGCCGCGTGGGCGGGTCCTGCGAGGCCGAGGCGGCGCGCCGCGAGGCCCACGGCGAAGGCGACGAGGACCGGGGCGAGCCTGGGGAGGAGGCCGTCGGGCATGACGGCGCCAGTCTACGCCACGCCAGGCGGGCCGCGCTTGGCATGGCCGAGGGCCGGCGGCATCATCGTGCCATGGCCGTGCGCGTGCTGCTGCTTGCCGACACCCACGGGCCGCCCGACCCGCGGGTGGCGAGGCTCGCGGCTTGCTGCGACCTGGTGGTGCACGCGGGCGACGTGGGCCCGCCCGCCTGGCTCGTGGAGCTGCAAGCCGAGCTGCGGGTCGTCCGCGGCAACAACGACCGCGGCGCCACATGGCCGGAGACGGCGGCCGTGGCGCTGCCTGGCGGGCTCCTCGTCGCGGTCCACGGCCACCGTCACGGGCCGCCCGCGCGGCGCCATGCGCGCCTGCGGCAGGCCTTCCCGGAGGCGCGCGCCGTCGTCTACGGCCACAGCCATCGGCAGGTGGTGGACACGGACATGCTGCCCTGGGTGCTCAACCCCGGCGCCGGTGGGCGCGTGCGCACCCATGGCGGGCCGGGCTGCCTGGTGCTGGTGGCCGCCGAGACGGGCTGGCGGGTCGAGGCCCACCGCTTCCTCCAGGCGCCTCGCCGGGGGGGAGGCGCGGCGGCGGCATGAGCGGCCCGGACCGGCAGCCGCAGGCGCCGGACGATCCCGTCCCGCCGCCGGAGCGGCTCGAGGCGCTGGTGGAGGCCGTGCACGCCATGCTCCGGGCCGAGCCGCACACCACCGAGCACGCCCTCATCCGGCGCCTCGACGAGGCCGGCCACGCGGAGTTCGACCGCCGCCGCCTCGCCGACCCCCTGGGCCTGTTCCGTGTGCATTTCCTGCTCTTCCACTGTCTCCACCGGCTGCGCGAGCGGCTGGCGGCCTCGGGCGAGGCGAGCCTGGAGATCCACTGCCTGCGCATCCGTCTCGGCCCGCCCCCGCCCGGTCGGCACACGCTCCCTGACGCGCACGATCCCCTGCGGGACTTCTACCTGGACCTGGCGCACCTGCGCAGCACCGACGCCGAGGCGGTGCGGGCGCTGCTCGAGGGCTTCTGGCGCGAGGCCGCGCGGCGCGAGGCCCGCGCCGAGGCGCTCGCGGTGCTCGGCCTGGAGGACCCGGTGGACGATGCCGCCATCCGCCGGCGCTATCGCCAGCTCGCGCGGCAGCACCATCCGGACCGCGGCGGCGACGGGGCGCGTCTGCGCGAGATCAACGCCGCCATGGACCGCCTCCTGCGCCGGCGTTGACCGGCGCGGGAGGACGCCCATCCGGAAAGGAAGCCCTTGGCCCGCGCGTGCGCCTCGAGGCGCGCCAGCGTCTCCAGCAGCACCTCCGCCAGGCGCCAGGCCGAGGCATCCGCAACCGTGCAGGCCTTTTGCCCATCAGCCGTTGTCGCCGGGAACCACCCGTAGGCGCGGCTTCCAGCCGCGCCGGGCCGGCTGGAAGCCGGCCCCACGGGTGACGGGGGGGTGAAGTCCGAAGGAACGGGTGCGGCGCAGCCGCTCGGCGATCCTGCGCGCCGAGGCGAGATTCCGGGCGAACAGCTCCCTGAGCTCGGCCCCGGCGCTCACAGGGGGACGGACTCCTTGGCGGCGAGCCGCGCGAAGGCCCCGGGCGGCCGGCCGCGGGGCTGGAGCACGACGTCGAGGCGCCGCTCGCCGATGCGCGCCAGGAGCTCGCGCTCGAAACGCAGCTCGTTGCCCAGCGTCGCCCGGTCGGGGTCCGCCTCGATACAGAGGTCGATGTCGCCGCCGCGGGCATCGTCGCGCGCGCGATCCGAAAAGGCGCACCTCCACCGTCGGCCCGAACACCCGGCGGGCCGTCTCGACGATGGCGCGGCGCTCGGCGTCGCTGAGGCGCATGGCGATGCGATGTTGGCACGTCCGGATCTTGGGGCGCGGCTCGGGCTCGGGCATCATGTCTTCCCACCGGATCGGAGGACGGAGGT
The DNA here is from genome assembly GCA_026989495.1 of Gammaproteobacteria bacterium. GTDB lineage: Bacteria > Pseudomonadota > Gammaproteobacteria > S144-34 > S144-34 > S144-34. Next base: position 15,251 of record JALSJE010000052.1, read on the forward strand.
CGTCGGCAATGGGCGTCGAGGTGGAGCGCTGGGACGAGACGCGGGACGGGCCGCTCTCCGAGGCGGCCATGCGGGCCAAGCTCGAGGCGCGCGGCTACCGCGTGACCCGCTACGTCTATCCTCCGGGCACCTGGTTCCCTCCGCACACCCACGACGTGGACAAGATCGACGGCGTGCTCTCCGGGCGCTTCCGCCTCGAGATGCTGGGCGAATCCGTGATCCTCGAGGCGGGCGACATGCTGGCCGTCCCGCGGGGCGTGGTGCACGCGGCCGAGGTGGTGGGGGACGAGCCCGTGGTGAGCCTGGACGCGGTGCGGGTGCGCTGAGATGGAGATCGCGCGCCTGCTGGAGGTGATGGCGGCGCTGCGCGACCCCGAGCGCGGCTGCCCCTGGGACCGGGCCCAGACCTTCGAGACCGTCGCGCCCTATACCATCGAGGAGGCCTACGAGGTCGCCGACGCCATCGAGCGCGGCGACCTGGAGGCCCTGCGCGAGGAGCTGGGCGATCTGCTGTTCCAGGTGGTCTTCCACGCGCGCATGGCCGAGGAGCAGGGCCGCTTCGCCTTCGGCGACGTGGTGGCCGCCATCGTGGACAAGCTCGTGCGGCGCCACCCGCACGTGTTCGGCGAGGCGCAGGTGCGCTCGGCCGAGGACCAGCGCCTGGCCTGGGAGGCCCACAAGGCGGCCGAGCGCGAGGCGAAAGCGCGCGCAGAGGGTCGGGCGCCGAGCGCGCTCGACGGGGTGAGCGTGGCGCTGCCGGCGCTGGCGCGCGCCGTCAAGCTCCAGCGCCGCGCCGCGCGCGTCGGCTTCGACTGGGCGGGCCCGGAGCCCGTGCTGGCCAAGGTCAAGGAGGAGGTGGCCGAGCTCGAGCACGAGATGCGCGCCGGCGCGGCCCGTGCGCGCCTGGAGCACGAGCTGGGCGATCTCATCATGGCCTGCGCCAACCTGGCGCGGCACCTGGGCGTGGACCCGGAGGCGGCCGTGCGCAAGGCCAACGCCCGTTTCGAGCGGCGCTTCCGGGCAGTGGAGGCGGCGCTCGCCGCCCAGGGCCGCCGCCCCGAGGATGCGACGCTCGAGGAGATGGACGCGCTCTGGAACGCGGCCAAGGCGGACGAGGGGACGGGCGGCGACGGGCGGGATGCGTTCCCGCCGTAGGGCCGGCTTCCAGCCGGCCCGCCGCACCGGCGACCGCCGGCGTGGCCGGCTTCGGCAGCGCCGGAGGATCGCTATGCCGCCTGCCGGCGTGGAAGGGGCGCGGGGCTATCTGCCTTCCGTGGCCGCGGCGGTGCCGGGCACGGGGCCCAGGATCTCGCCCTCGGGCCCGAGCTCGGGATAGGGCATGCCCGCCTCCCGGCAGCGGCGGGCGATGTCGGGGTAGGCCCACTCGAACAGCACCCGCCGGTAGGTCTCGGGATCGAGACGGGGACGGTCGTAGAGGCCCGCCGCCGCCCGCTGGCGCTGGGCCTCGAAGAGGATCACCGCCGCGGCCACCGAGACGTTGAGCGAGGCCACCATGCCCACCATGGGGATGACGATGTGGCCGTCGGCCGCCGCCGCGGCCGCAGGGCTCACGCCGAACTTCTCCGCGCCCAGCAGGATGGCCGTCGGCCGCGTGTAGTCCGGCTCGCGGAAGTCGCGGGCCCGTTCCGACAGGTGCGCCGCCAGCACCCGGAAGCCCCGTGCCTGCAGCGTGCGCACCGCCTCGACGACGTCGCGGTGCCTGGCCACCCGCATCCATTTCCCGGCGCCGGCCGAGGTCTCGTGGTGGGGCTCGAAGTCCACCCCCTCGGGCAGCACGGCATGGGCCTCCAGCACGCCGACGGCGTCGCAGGTCCGGAGGATCGCCGAGAGGTTGTGGGGCTTGTGGACGTGGTCGAGCAGCACGGTGAGGTCCGGCTGGCGCCGGTCCAGCACGCGCAGCAGGCGCTTGAAACGCTGGGGCGTCATGGCGGTCCAACAGGGTAGCATCCCCGCCGTTCGCGGCGGGAGGAGCCGTGGCCTATGCTTCAGGCTATGGAGGCGCACGAGACGGCGACCGCGAAGCGCCCGGCCCCCGCGGAGACCCTGCCGGAGGGGGCGGCGGACTGGCTCGCGCGCGTGACGGAGCACCTGGACGAGGCGGGCCGGGCGCTGGTGGCGCGCGCGCTGGAGACGGCCGCGCGGGCCCACGCCGGCCAGCGCCGGGCCTCCGGCGAGCCCTACGTGCGCCACACGATGGCGGTGGCCGAGATCCTGGCCGGGCTGCGGCTCGACGCCGAGGCCCTGGCTGCGGCCCTCCTGCACGATGCGGTCGAAGATACGCCGGTCACGCTGGACGACCTGCGGGCGGAGTTCGGTGAGACGGTCGCCAGGCTGGTGGACGGCGTGACCAAGCTGGGGGCGCTCCCGGCGCTGAAGGAGACACTGGACGAGGCCCAGCAGCGCCGCGCGGGCCAGGCCGAGAACCTGCGCAAGCTCCTGCTGGCCATGGCGGAGGACGTGCGGGTGGTGCTCATCAAGCTCGCCGACCGCCTGCACAACATGCGCACGCTGGACGCGCTGCCCGAGGACAAGCGTCGCCGCATCGCACGCGAGACGCTGGAGATCTACGCCCCGCTCGCCAACCGTCTCGGCATCGGCCAGCTCAAGTGGGAGCTGGAGGACCTCGCCTTCCGCCACCTCGACCCCGCCACCTACCGCGAGATCGCGGCCCTGCTGGAGCGGCGCCGCAGCGAGCGCGAGGCCTACATCCGCCGCGTGATCGCGCAGCTCGAGCGGGCGCTGGCGCGCGCCGGCATCCGCGCCCGGATCACGGGCCGGCCCAAGCACATCTACAGCATCTGGCGCAAGATGCGGCGCAAGGGGGTGGGCTTCGACCGGGTCTTCGACGTGCACGCGGTGCGCGTGCTGGTTGACGACGTGGCCGCCTGCTACGCCGTGCTCGGCGTGGTCCACAGCCTGTGGCCGCCCATCCCGGGCGAGTTCGACGACTACATCGCCCAGCCCAAGGAGAATCTCTACCAGTCGCTGCACACGGCGGTCGTGGCCCTGGAGGGACGCACGCTGGAGGTGCAGATCCGCACCCACGAGATGCACCGCTACGCCGAATACGGCGTGGCCGCGCACTGGCGCTACAAGGAGGGCGTCAAGGCCGATCCCGCGCTCGAGCGCAAGATCGCCTGGCTGCGCCAGCTGCTGGAGCCACGCGAGGGCGAGGGCGGCGGCGACTTCCTGGACCGCTTCAAGTCCGAGGTCTACCAGGAGCGCGTCTACGTGCTCACGCCCCAGGGCCAGGTGGTGGACCTGCCGGCGGGGGCCACGCCTCTCGACTTCGCCTACTACATCCACACCGACGTCGGCCACCGCTGCCGCGGGGCCAGGGTGAACGGCCGTATCGTCCCCCTCACCTGCGAGCTGCGCAGCGGCGACCAGGTCGAGATCCTCACCACGCGCCAGGGCGGGCCCAGCCGCGACTGGCTCAACCCCGAGCTCGGCTATCTCCGCACGAGCCGCGCGCGCGCCAAGGTGCGCCACTGGTTCCGCCAGCAGGACCACGAGAAGAACGTGGCCGGCGGGCGCGAGGTGCTCGAGCGCGAGCTGCGCCGGCTGGGGCTCGGCGACCTCCCCTGGCAACAGCTCGCCGAGCGGCTCGGCCAGCGCGACGTGGAGGCCATGCTGGCCGCCATCGGCCGCGGCGACCTGACACCGGCGCAGATCGCAGGCGCCGCCCAGCAGGTGGCGGGCGGACCGGCGCCGGTGCCGGCAGGGACGCCCGCGCGCCGTCGCCGCGCGACCGCGGCGGGGGCGGTGCGGGTGCAGGGGATGGGGAATCTGCTCACCCAGCTCGCCCGCTGCTGCCGGCCCGCGCCGGGCGATGCCATCGTCGGCTATCTCACGCAGGGGCGCGGGGTGAGCGTGCACCGGCGCGACTGCGCCAACATCCTGCGGCTCGCGCCCGGCCGGCGCGACCGGCTCATCGAGGTGGAATGGGCGGACGGGGCCGAGGCGGCCTTCCCGGTGGACATCGTGATCGAGGCCTGGGACCGGCACGGGCTGCTGCGCGACGTGGCGGGCGTCTTCGCCGCCGAGCGCATCAACCTGTGCCGCGTGGCCACGCGCACCGACCCGTCGAGCGGGGTGGCCCGGCTCGACCTCACGGCCGAGGTGCGCGACATCGCCCAGCTCGCGCGCGTGCTGGGGCGTGTCGCGCAGCTGCCCAACGTGATCGACGCGCGCCGTGCCGCCCGCACCTGAGCAGCCCATGCGGCCCGGGCCGCGCAAGGGGCGCGGGGCCTGCTCCAACCCGGCGGGCCGTTTCGAGCCCTGGACGGTGGAGCCCGCCGACGACGGCTGGCCCGGGGACGAGCCCACGCCCGCGCCGCGCACCACGGTCGCGATCGACCGGGCGCGAACCGTCATCGCCCGCAATGATTCGCCCGACGTCCCCTTCGACCGCTCCATCAACCCCTACCGCGGCTGCGAGCACGGCTGCATCTACTGCTACGCGCGGCCCAGCCATGCGCGGCTGGGGCTCTCGCCCGGCCTCGACTTCGAGACGCGCCTCTACGCCAAGCCGGACGCCCCGCGCCTGCTGCACGACGAGCTCGCCCGCCCCGGCTACCGCTGCGCGCCCATCGCCCTCGGCGCCAACACCGACCCCTACCAGCCGGTGGAGCGGCGCCTGCGTATCACGCGCGGGATCCTGGAGGTGCTGGCCGAGTGCCGTCACCCGGTGATGGTCACCACCAAGTCGGCCGCGGTGGAGCGCGACCTGGACCTGCTCGCGGACATGGCACGCCAGGGGCTCGCGGAGGTGGCGATCAGCGTGAGCACGCTCGATCATGCGCTAGCGCGGCGGCTCGAGCCGCGCGCCACGGCGCCTGCGCGCCGCATCGAGGCCATCCGCCGCCTGAGCGCGGCGGGCGTGCCGGTGCGCGTGCTGTGCGCGCCGGTGATCCCGGCGCTCAACGACCACGAGCTCGAGCGCGTGCTCGAGGCCGCGGCCGGGGCGGGTGCCCGGAGCGCCGCCTACGTGCTGCTGCGCCTGCCGGGCGAGGTGCGGGGGCTGTTCGAGGAATGGCTTGCGGCGCACTACCCGGACCGTGCCCGCCGCGTGGTCGGCGCCTTGCGCGCCGCGCGCGGGGGGCGTCTCAGCGATGCACGCTTCGGCCGGCGCATGACGGGCGAGGGCGGGTACGCGCGGCTGCTCGCGCGGCGCTTCGCGCTCGCGGCGCGCCGATGCGGCCTTGACCGTGAGCTCCCCCCGCTCGACACCACCCGCTTCCGCCCGCCGGGCCCTTTCCAGCCGAACCTGTTCTGAGGGGGCGCCGTCTGCGGGCCCCGGTTCGTCCTCGGCCGCGGCTTCCGGCCTGGAGCCCTTTCATCTCCGTAGGCGCGGCTTCTAGCCGCGCCGGGGCCGGCAAGGATGCCGGCCCCACGGAGGCGGCTTTCGGCTTCCAGGA